>NZ_FOEB01000005.1:0-385070 GCF_900110515.1 Methylobacterium sp. ap11
AGGCGAGCGCGACGGGGAACATCCACATCGGCACCATGGCGGGGAAGTTGAACGGCGTGATGCCGGCGACCACCCCGAGGGGCTGGCGGATCGCGCTGCTGTCGACGCGGGTGCCGACGTTCTCGGTGATCTCGCCCTTGAGGAACAAGAGGGCGCCGGTGGCGAACTCGACCACCTCCATGCCGCGCTGGATCTCGCCCTTGGCGTCGGAGAGGACCTTGCCGTGCTCGGCGGTGATGACGGCGGCGAGTTCGTCGATGCGATCCTCGAGGATGCGCAGGAACTTGTTGAGGATGCGGGCGCGGCGCAGCGGCGGGGTGGCGGCCCAGGCCGGGAAGGCGGCGCGGGCGGCCGCCACGGCGGCCCCGACCTCGTCGGTGCCAGCCAGGGCGACGGTGCCCGACTGCTCGCCGGTGGCCGGGTTGAAGACCGGCGCGGTGCGGCCCGAGCGGCCGGCAACCTGGCTGCCGCCGACGAAGTGTCCGATGGTGTTCATGGTGTCTTCGATAGTCCGGATGCGAGGATGACGAGGATTTCGATGCGTTGATCCGCGCGGCATGCCTCACCCCACCCACGAACTCGTCCTGAGATGTTGGTCCATCATCGATGGACCGACATCTCAGGACGAGGTTGCGGTGTGGGAGAAGAGGCGCTCGCGGCACCGCCTCTATCGACGAGGAGGCTGTCGATGCCCGATAGGGTGGATGCTTACGCCGCCCGGCGCAGGGCCTCGCCCAGCATCGACGCCATGGTGTCGATGTGCTCCGCTTCCGCGATCAGCGGCGGCGACAGGGCGATGATGTCGCCGGTGACGCGGATGAGCAGGCCCTTCTCGAAGCAGTCGGTGAAGACGTCGTAGGCCCGCGCGCCCGGCTTGCCCGCCCGCGGCTCCAGCTCGATGCCGGCGATGAGGCCGATGGTGCGGATGTCGATCACGTTCGGGCGGTCGCGCAGGGCATGCATCGCCGCGTGCCACTGGGCCTGGACCTGGTTCGTGCGGGTGAGGAGGCCTTCCTCCTCGTAGATCTCCAGGGTGGCGAGGCCGGCCGCGCAGGCGACCGGGTGGCCCGAATAGGTGTAGCCGTGGAAGAGCTCGATCGCGCCCTCCGGCCCGTGCATCAGCGCGTCGTGGACGGCCCGGGTGGCGAAGACCGCGCCCATCGGGATCGTGCCGTTGGTGAGGCCCTTGGCGGTGGTGATGAGGTCCGGCGTCACGCCGAAATAGTCGGTGGCGAAGGGCGCGCCGAGGCGGCCGAAGCCGGTGATGACCTCGTCGAAGATCAGCAGGATGCCGTGCTTCGTCGCGATCTCGCGCAGGCGCTCCAGGTAGCCCTTCGGCGGCACCAGCACGCCGGTCGAGCCCGCCACCGGCTCGACGATGACGGCCGCGATGGTCTCGGCGCCGTGCAGGGCCACCAGCCGCTCGAGGTCGTCGGCAAGCTCCGCGCCGTGCTCGGGCTGGCCCTGCACGAAGGCGTTGCGGGACAAGTCGTGGGTGTGGCGCAGGTGGTCGACGCCGGGCAGCAGCGGGAACATCCGGCGGTTGTTGACCAGCCCCCCGACCGAGATGCCGCCGAAGCCGACGCCGTGATAGCCGCGCTCGCGCCCGATCACCCGGGTCCGGGTGCCCTGGCCGATGGCGCGCTGGTAGGCGAGCGCGATCTTGAGCGCGGTATCGACCGATTCCGAGCCCGAGCCGGTGAAGAACACCCGGTCGAGGACGCCGCCCGGGGCGATGGCGGCGAGGCGCTCGGCGAACTCGAAGGCGATCGGGTGGCCCATCTGGAACGAGGGCGCGTAGTCGAGGGTCGAGAGCTGGCGCTCGACGGCCTCGGCGATGCGGCGGCGGCCGTGGCCGGCATTGACGCACCACAGGCCGGCGGTGCCGTCGAGGACCTCGCGCCCGTCGTCGGTCGTGTAGTGCATGCCTTCGGCCGAGACGAGGAGGCGCGGGGCGGCCTTGAACTGGCGGTTGGCCGTGAACGGCATCCAGTAGGCGTCGAGGCTCGGGCGGTTGAGGCGCGGCGGATGGGCGTTCATGGCGGGGTTCTCCTGGGGCGCGGTCGCCGCAAGACAAGACCGTTCCGGCAACGGCAACAAGTCCTTTTCTGCCCTGCGCCAACCCCTTGCCCTCATGGGCCGGCGCGGTAGAGTGTTGCCCGATCCGCAACAGCCTCAACAGGGGAGACGGCGTGACCAACGACGAGGTGGGCGCGCGCCTGCGCCACGTGCGCATCCTGCACGGCCTGTCGCAGCGCGCGCTCGCCAAGCGCGCCGGGGTGGTGAACTCCACCATCTCGCTGATCGAATCGGGCCAGACCAACCCGTCGGTCGGCGCCCTCAAGCGCATCCTCGACGCGGTGCCGATCGGGCTCGCCGAGTTCTTCTCCCTGACCCCGGAGGGGACCGAGAAGGCGTTCTACGCCAGCGAGGAGCTGGTCGAGATCGGCAAAGGCCGGATCTCCTACCGCCAGGTCGGCGACAACCTGTTCGGCCGCGCCCTGCAGTTGCTCAAGGAGCGCTACGAGCCGGGCTCCGATACCGGCCGGGTGCCGCTGGTCCATGACGGCGAGGAGGGCGGCATCGTGCTCTCGGGGAGGCTCGAGGTGACGGTGGACGACGAGCGCCGGGTGCTCGGGCCGGGCGACGCCTACTACTTCTCCAGCCGCCGGCCCCACCGCTTCCGCTGCATCGGGCCGAACCCCTGCGAGGTGGTCAGCGCCTGCACGCCGCCAACCTTCTGACCGCCTTGCGGGCCCATATCGTATACAATATGCGTTCGAGTGAATCGGTGGAGTGGGAAGCATGGCCGTGACGGAACGCGTGCGCGGAGCCCGATCCGTCGCCGGGGGGCTCGGCCACCGGACGGTCTCGGCGGCGGTGGCCGAGGCGTTGCGCCAGCGCATCCTCTCGGGTGCCCTCGCGCCGGGCGTCCAGCTGCGCCAGGACGCGCTGGCGGAGGAATTCGGCATCAGCCGGATCCCGATCCGCGAGGCGCTGCTGCAGCTGGAGGCCGGCGGCCTCGTCAAGATCGTGCCGCATCGCGGCGCGGTGGTCTCGGGCCTGTCGATCGAGGAGGTCGAGGACATCTTTCAGCTTCGCGTCTCCCTCGAGCCGCAATTGCTGATCCTCTCCGCCCGCCATCTGACGCCCGACGATTTTTCGGAGTTGCGCGCCCTGCGCGACGAGTACGGCGCGGCGCTGAAGGCCGGCACGGTCGAGACCTGGGGCGAGCTGAACCGGCGCTTCCACCTCGGCCTCCTGCGCCATGCCGGCCGGCCGCGCTCGCTGTCGATCATCGCCGGCCTGCTCCAGGATTGCGACCGACCGACCCGGCTCCAGCTCTCGGTCACCGGCGACGTCGCCCGCGCCGACCTGGAGCACACCACCATCCTCGACCTGTGCGAGGCCGGCGAGATCGTGGCGGCGGCCAACCTGCTGCGGATCCATGTCGAGCATGCCGGGCGCTCCCTCATCGAGATTTATCGCCGCTCGGCCGCCGCCACGGCTTGATCCGCACGCATATTTTATACAATCTGCGAATCGAGAGCCACGGAGGGCCGGTGTCCTGTGCGTGGTGCCGTGGTCGCGCGATCCGTGCCGAATCGTGCGGCCCGACAAGCCTGGAGAGGAAACAGCCCCATGTGGACAGGCGTCATTCCCGCCGTCACCACCAAGTTCACCGCCGACGGCGAGCTCGACCACGCCGAGATGGAGCGCTGCTTCTCGCTCCAGATGCGGGCCGGCTGCGACGGCCTCATCGTCTGCGGCTCGCTTGGCGAGGGCCCGATGCTGTCGCCGGACGAACGGCTGGAGGTCCTGAAGACCGCCCGGTCGGTCGCCGGCGGCAAGCCCGTCCTGCTCACCGTCTCCGAGGCCGGCACCCGCGAGGCCTGCGCGCTCGCGGGGCGCGCCGCCAAGGCCGGTGCCTCGGGCCTGATGGTGGTGCCGAGCCCGATCTACCACACCGACGCCGACGAGACCGTCGCGACCTTGAGCGCGGTCGCCGCGGCCGGCGACCTGCCGGTGATGATCTACTCCAACCGCGTCGCCTACCGGGTCGACGTGACGGTGCCGATCATGGAGCGGCTGGCCGCGGACAAGCGCTTCGTCGCCATCAAGGAATCCTCCGACGACATCCGCCGCACCACCGAGATCATCAACCATTTCGGCGACCGCTTCGCGGTGCTGACCGGCGTCGACAACCTCGCCTTCGAGGCCCTGAGCGTCGGCGCGGTCGGCTGGGTCGCGGGCCTCGTCGTCGCCTTCCCCGACGAGACCGTGGCGATCCACCGGCTGATGAAGGCGGGGCGCCATGCGGAGGCGCTGGAGATCTACCGCTGGTTCCGCCCGCTCCTCGACCTCGACGTCTCGACCTTCCTCGTCCAGAACATCAAGCTCGCCGAGGCGCTGGCGATCGGCTCGACCGAGCATGTCCGCATGCCGCGAAAGCCCCTCTCGGGCGAGCGCCGCGCCGCCGTCGAGGCGATCGTGCGCACCGCCCTGGAGCGCCGCCCGTCGCTCAAGCTCGCCGCGTAAGGGAGCCGCCTTGCCCCGCGAGGTCGCCATCGTCGGGGCCGGCATCGTCGGCCTCGCAACCGCCCACCACCTCCAGGCCGAGGGCTGGCGGGTGCGGCTGATCGAGCGCGGCGGCATCGCCGAGGGGGCGAGCCTCGGCAATGCCGGGGCGCTCGCCTTCACGGACGTGCTGCCGCTCGCCTCGCCGGGCATCCTGCGCAAGGCGCCGCGCTGGGTGCTCGACCCCCTCGGGCCCCTGGCGCTGCCGCCCGCCTACCTGCCGCGGATCGCGCCCTGGCTCGTGCGCTTCTGGCGCGCCAGCCTGCCCGACCGGCACCGGCACGCGACGCAAGTCCAGTCCGGCCTGATGCGGCTCGCCTCCGAGGCCATGGCCGCGATGGTGGAGGCGGCCGGCCTCGCCGGGCGGTTGCGCCGCGACGGCAACCTCGAACTCTACGAGAGCGAGGCGGAGCTCGCCGCCTCCGCGCCCGGCTGGGCGGCGCGGGAGCGGGAGGGCATCGCCTTCGAGCATGTCCGCGGCGCCCGCCTCGCCGAGTTGCAGCCCGGCCTGTCGCCCCGGTTCGTCGCCGGCACCTTCACGCCCCACTGGATGACGGTCGACGATCCGCACCGTTTCGCCCTGGCGCTCCACGCCGACGTCGTGGCGAAGGGCGCCGTGCTCACGCGGGGCGAGGTGCGGGACGTCGCGCCCGCGGGCGAGGGCGTGCGCCTGACGCTGGCCGACGGCATGTCGCTCACGGTCGAGGCCTGCGTGCTCGCCGCCGGGGCCTGGTCGCGGGATCTGGCGCGCCGTCTAGGCGACCGGGTGCCGCTCGACACCGAGCGCGGCTACAACACTACGCTGCCGCCCGGCGCCTTCGACCTGCGCCGACAGCTCACCTTCGGCGGCCACGGCTTCGTGGTCACGCCGCTCGCCACCGGCATCCGGGTCGGCGGCGCCGTCGAGTTCGGGGGCCTGAATCGCCCGCCCAACTTCGCCCGCGCCGACGCGATGCTGAAGAAGGCCGCCACCTTCCTGCCGGGCCTGCGGACGGACGGGGGGCGTCGATGGATGGGCTTTCGCCCCTCGCTCCCCGACAGCCTGCCGGTGATCGGCCCGTCGCGGGCGAGCCCCCGGGTGATCTACGCCTTCGGCCACGGCCATCTCGGCCTGACGCAGAGCGCCGGGACCGGGCGGATCGTGGCCGATCTGCTGGCCGGGCGTCGGCCCGGTGTGGATGTGGCGGCGCTGCGGGCGGGGCGGTTCGGGTAAGACCTGCCCTGACCATCCCCGCTCTACGGCAGGGCTGTCCGGGGAAAAACGGCACAGGTTAGTCCCTCCCCCCTCTGCGGGGAGGGTGGCTCCTGCGTCAGCAGGGGCCGGGAGAGGGGATGCCGCCTCCGGATAAGACTGAACCGTTCTGACGGGCGCTCCCTGGATCAGCGTCGTGCCGCCCCTCTCCCGCCCGGCTCCGCCGGTCACCCTCCCCCGCAGAGGGGGAGGGGGAAACCCGCGCCCTTCATTCCCCCTGACAGCCCTGCGCGGAGGGGAAGGATTCAGGCGCCCCGCTCACGCCCCCCGCATCGCGTTCATCGTCAAGAGCTCGTAGGTCGCCGCCGTCTCGCCGGCGGCCGTCTGGATCTCCACGTCCCAGCGCACCTCGCCGTACTGCGCGTTGCGGGGCGCCTTCTCCTTGGCGGTGAGCCGCACGCGGATCGCCTCGCCGGGCTGGAGCGGCTTGAGGAAGCGCAAGCTGTCGAGCCCGTAATTGGCCAGCACCGGGCCCGGATCGGGATCGACGAACAGGCCGGCGGCGAAGGACAGGAGCAGGTAGCCGTGGGCGACGCGGCCGGGGAAGAACGGGTGGCCCTTCGTCGCCTCCTCGCTCATGTGGGCGTAGAAGGTGTCGCCGGTGAAGTGCGCGAAGTGCTCGATATCCTCGAGGGTGATGACCCGCTCGGCCGAGTGGAAGCTGCGGCCGATCTCCAGGTCCTCGAAGTGGCAGCGGAACGGGTGCTCGGGGCGGATCGCTTCCGGCGCGCCCTTGATCCAGCTGCCCGTGATCCGGCTCAGCATCGCGGGCGAGCCCTGGAGGGCGGTGCGCTGCAGGTAGTGGTGCAGCGCCCGCACGCCGCCCAGTTCCTCGCCGCCGCCGGCCCGGCCGGGGCCGCCATGCATCATGTGGGGCATCGGCGAGCCGTGGCCGGTCTGCTCCTTGGCGCAGTCGCGGTCGAGGACGACGAGGCGTCCGTGATAGGCGCCGATTCCGAAGACCAGCTCGGCGGCCGCCGCCGGATCGTGGGTGTAGAGCGAGGCGACGAGGCTGCCCTCGCCGCGATTGGCGAGCGTCGCCGCCTCGTCGAGCCCGTCATAGCCCATCACCGTGCAGACCGGGCCGAAGGCTTCCAGCGCATGGACCTGCCGGGCCCGGAGCGGGTCGGCGCAGTGCAGGAGCAGCGGCGGCAGGAAGGCGCCGGCCTCGGCATCCGCCCCCTCCACCACGAGGTGGGCGGGATCGCCGGAGACCAGCTCGGCCTCCGCCTTGAGGGCCTCGACCCGGGCGAGCACGTCGCGGCGCTGCGAAAGGCCGACCACTGGCCCCATCCGCACGCCGTCGAGGGCGGGGTCGCCGATCCGCACCGACGCCAGGCGCCGCTGCAGCGCCTCGATCACCGCCGGGACGTGGGCGCGGGGCGCCAGCGCCCGGCGGATCGCCGTGCATTTCTGCCCGGCCTTGACGGTCATCTCCTTGGCGACCTCCTTGATGTAGAGGTCGAATTCCGGGCTGCCCGGTCCGGCATCGGGGGCGAGGATCGCGGCGTTGAGCGAATCGCGCTCGGCGACGAAATGCACCGCCTCGCGGGCGATCACCGGATGGCGCTGGAGCAGCTGCGCGGTGTCCGCCGAGCCGGTGAACGACACCACGTCCTGGCCGGTCAGGTGATCGAACAGGTCGCCGGTCGGGCCGACCACGCATTGCAACGCGCCGTCGGGCAGGATGCCGGATTCGGCGATCAGCCGCACCAGGGCATGGGCGACGTAGGACGTGATCGTGGCGGGCTTCGTCACCACCGGCACGCCGGCGAGGATCGCGGGCGCGAGCTTCTCGAGGAGGCCCCAGCACGGGAAGTTGAAGGCGTTGATGTGGACGGCGCAGCCGTGGCGCGGCGTCATCACGTGGCGTCCGACGAAGCTGCCGCCCCGCGAGAGCGGCTCCACCGCCCCGTCGATCAGGAAGGTCGCGTTCGGGAGTTCCCGCCGCCCCTTCGAGGCGTAGACGAACAGGGTCCCGATGCCGCCGTCGATGTCGATCAGGTTGTCGGCGCGGGTCGCGCCGGTCTGGTGCGAGAGGGCGTAGAGCCCGTCGCGGCGCTCGTTGAGGTAGGTGGCGAGCCGCTTCAGCATCTCGGCGCGCTGGTGGAAGGTGAGGCGGCGCAGGGCAGGACCGCCGACCCGGCGGGCATGGTCCAGCACCTCGCCCATCGCGAGCCCGCCGCCCGCGACCTCGGCCACCACCGCGCCGGTCACGGCGCTGCGGATGCCGGCCCAGTCTCCCCCCGGCGCGATCCAGCGCCCCTGGACGTAGCTCTCCAGCCGCATGGCGTCCCTCCTGTTCGTTGGCGCCCATTATTGACCGACCGGCCGGTTGGTCAAGCGGGCGACGGAGGAGTCGGCGGGAGGCGTCGGCGGGAGGCGGATCTCTTCGGGAGGCAGGCCGCCGGGACGTCGCCCGGCGGCCGGCTCGTCGCTCAGCCCGCCCGCGCGGCCGCGGCCACCGCGGTCACCGCCGTCATGTTGACGATGCCGCGCACCGTGGTGGTGTGGGTGAGGATGTGGACCGGGGCGGCCGCACCCAGCAGGATCGGCCCGACGCTGATGCCCTGGCCGGCCACCACCTTGAGGGCGTTGAGGGTGATGTTGGCGGCGTCCAGGTTCGGCATCACCAGAAGGTTGGCCTCCCCGGTGAGGCGCGATTCCGGAAACACCCGCTCCATCAGCGGCCGGCTCAGCGCCGCGTCGGCCTGCATCTCGCCCTCGACCTCGAGGTCGGGCTCGCGCTCGGTGATCAGCCGCAGCGCCTCGCGCATCTTGGACGCGGAGGGGTTGCGGGCGGTGCCGAAGCTCGAATGCGAGACGAGCGCCACCCGCGGGGTCTGGCCGAAGCGGCGCATCTCGGCCGCCGCCAGCAGCGTCATGTCGGCGATCTCGTCCGAGGCCGGGTCGAGGTGGATGTAGGGGTCGCAGATGAACAGCGTGTGGCGCGGCAGCTGCAGCAGGCTCATGGCGGCGAGCGCCCGCACCTTCGGCGCCATGCCGATCACCTCGCGCACGTGGCGCAGGTGGCTGTGGTAGGAGCCGGTGCCGCCGCAGAGCAGCCCCTGGACCTTGCCGAGCTGCAGGAGCATCGCCCCGATCACGGTCGGGTTGCGCCGCGTCTCGGCGAGCGCCACCCCGCGCGACAGGCCGTGGCGCTTGCGCAGGGCGTAGTAGCCCTCGGTCGCCTCGGCCTGGAACACCTCGTCGTCGAGGTCCTGCACGTCGACGTCGCGGCCGACCTCGATGCGAAGCCCCAGCGCCTTCATCTTGTCGGCGATGACCTCGCGGCGGCCGACCAGGACCGGACGGGCGATCCCCTCGTCGACCACGACCTGGGCGGCCCGCAGCACCCGGTCGTCCTCGCCCTCGGCATAGGCGATGCGGGTGCGCCCGGCCTCGGTCGCCGCGGCGAAGACCGGCTGCATCACCGTGCCGGAGGTGTAGACGAGGCGCTCGAGCGAGCGGCGATAGGCCTCGACGTCGAGCATCGGCTTCGTGGCGACGCCGCTCTCGGTGGCGGCGAGGGCCACGGCGGGCGCCACCTTGGTGATCAGCCGCGGGTCGAACGGGCGCGGGATCAGGTAGTCGGGCCCGAAGGCGATGTCCTGGGTGCCGTAGGCCGCCGTCACCACGTCCGACTGCTCGGCCCGCGCCAATTCGGCGATCGCCCGCACGGCGGCGAGCTTCATCTCCTCGTTGATCGTCGTCGCGCCGACGTCGAGCGCGCCGCGGAAGATGAACGGGAAGCACAGGACGTTGTTGACCTGGTTCGGGTAGTCCGACCGGCCGGTGGCGATGATCGCGTCGGGGCGCACGGCCTTCGCGGCTTCCGGCCGGATCTCCGGCTCGGGGTTGGCGAGCGCCAGGATCAGGGGCTTGTCGGCCATGCCCTTGACCATCTCGGGCGTCAGCGCGCCGGCGGCGGAGAGGCCGAGGAAGATGTCGGCGCCCGGCACCGCGTCGGCGAGCGAGCGTGCCTCGGTGACCTGCGCGTACTGCGCCTTCTGAGCGTCGAGGTTGTTGCGGCCCTGGTAGATCACGCCGCGGCTGTCGGTGACCAGCACGTTCGCCTTGTCGAGGCCGAGGCTGACGAGCAGGTTGAGGCAGGCGATGGCCGCAGCACCCGCACCCGAGCAGACGACGCGCACGTCCTCGATCTTCTTTCCGACCACCTCGAGGCCGTTGAGGATCGCAGCCGCCGCGATGATCGCGGTGCCGTGCTGGTCGTCGTGGAAGACCGGGATCTTCATCCGCTCACGCAGGCGGGTCTCGATCTCGAAGCACTCGGGGGCCTTGATGTCCTCGAGGTTGATGCCGCCGAAGGTCGGCTCCAGGCTCGCAATGATGTCGACGAGCTTGTCCGGATCGGTCTCGTCGATCTCGATGTCGAACACGTCGATGCCGGCGAACTTGCGGAAGAGGCAGCCCTTGCCCTCCATCACCGGCTTGCCGGCGAGCGCGCCGATGTTGCCGAGGCCCAGCACCGCGGTGCCGTTCGAGATCACCGCCACGAGGTTGCCGCGGGAGGTGAGTTCCGCGGCCTGCGCCGGGTCCTTCTCGATGGCGAGGCAGGCGGCGGCCACGCCCGGCGAGTAGGCGAGCGCGAGGTCGCGCTGCGTGCTCATGTCCTTGGTCGGCAGCACCGCGATCTTACCCGGCGTCGGGAAGCGGTGGTAGTCGAGGGCGGCCTTCTCGAATTGCTCGTCCACGGGCGTGTCCTCCTGATGTGTCGTGCGGGATGGCGGCGTGCGCAAGCCGTCTCCCGGCCAGTGCCGTTCGAGGGCACCGATCGGGATGGCAACGCTCAAGTTTAGGGTCGTGATCCCGCCGAAGTCGGCGGGGGAATCGAAACTACAGACCTGTCAAACAGGCCGGCGTGACGCAGACGAAATTGAATTGATGCGCAGACTTTCCCTCCCCCTTCTGCGGGGGAGGGTGCCCGGCGGAGCCGGGCGGGAGAGGGGTAGCGCGACGCTGTTCCAGGGAACGCCCGTCAGAACGGTTCAGGTATTTCCGGAAGCCGCGTCCCCTCTCCCGGCTCGCTTACGCTCGCCACCCTCCCCCGCAGAGGGGGGAGGGGGAATGCTCACTGTCGTTGAGGGTATCCGGTAGCGGGCGGCACTGCCGCCGCCCCGCTCCAAAGACTGACCTCAATGCGCCTTCTTCTTCGGCATGTAGAGGTCGGTGATGGTGCCCTCGAAGGCCTCGGCCGCCATGCCGACCGTCTCCGACAGGGTCGGGTGCGGGTGGATGGTCATCCCGATATCCTCGGCATCCGCCCCCATCTCGATGGCGAGCGCAGCCTCGGCGATCAGGTCGCCGGCCGAGGGGCCGACGATGCCGCAGCCGACGATGCGGTTCGATTCCTCGTCGAACAGCACCTTGGTCAGGCCCTCGTCGCGCCCGAGCGACAGCGAGCGGCCGCTCGCCGCCCACGGGAACACGCCCTTGCCGACCTTGATGCCCTTGGCCTTGGCCTCGGTCTCGGACAGGCCGACCCAGGCCACTTCCGGATCGGTGTAGGCCACCGACGGGATCACCTTGGCGTCGAAGAACGAGTTCTTGCCGGCGGCCGCTTCCGCCGCGACCTTGCCCTCGTGCACCGCCTTGTGGGCGAGCATCGGCTGGCCGACCACGTCGCCGATGGCGAAGATGTGGGGCGCGGTCGTGCGCATCTGCTTGTCGACCGGGATGAAGCCCTGCTCGTCCACCGCGACGCCGGCGGCCTCGGCGCCGATCAGCTTGCCGTTGGGACGGCGGCCGACCGAGACCAGGATCTTGTCGAAGGTGTCGGTGGCCGGCGCCGAGCCGCCCTCGAACGTCACCTTGAGGCCCTCGGGGGTCGCCTCGACGGCGGTGACCTTGGCCTTGAGGTGGATCGCCTCGTACTGCTTCGAGATCCGCTTGAAGAGCGGGGTGACGATGTCCTTGTCGGCGCCCGGGATGATCTGGTCCATCAGCTCGACGATGGTCACCTTGGACCCGAGCGCGTGGTAGACCGTCGCCATCTCGAGGCCGATGATGCCGCCGCCGATCACCAGCAGGCGCTTGGGCACCCCGTCGAGTTCGAGCGCCCCGGTCGAGTCGATCACCCGCGGGTCGTCATGCGGGATGAACGGCATCTTGATCGGCTCGGAGCCGGCCGCGATGACCGCGTTGTCGAAGCCGATGACCGTCTTCTTGCCCTCGTGCTCGACCTCGATCTGGTGCGGGCTGACGAAGCGGGCGGTGCCGGTGACCACCGTCACCTTGCGCTGCTTGGCGAGACCCCCGAGGCCGCCGGTCAGGCGCTTGACCACGCCCTCCTTCCAACTCCGCAACTGATCGATGTCGATCTGCGGTGCGGCGAAGCTGATGCCGTGCGAGGCCATCGCCTGGCTCTCGTCGATCACCTTGGCGGCGTGGAGGAGCGCCTTCGAGGGGATGCAGCCGACGTTGAGGCAGACCCCGCCGAGGCTCGGCCAGCGCTCGACCAACACGACCTTCTTGCCGAGATCGGCGGCGCGGAACGCCGCCGTGTAGCCGCCGGGGCCGGCGCCGAGCACCAGCACCTCGGCCCGCATCTCTTCGCCGGAGACCGGGGCGGCGCCCTTCGGGGCCGGGGCCGCGGAGACACCCTGGCCGCCGGCGGTGGCGGGCGAGCCGTAGCCCGCCTGGCCCGCACCCGCCGCGAGCGGCGAACCGCCGGCGGAGGCCGCCGGGGCCGCCTTCTCGGCGACCTCGGGCTTGGCCGGCGCGGCGCCGGCAGCGACGCCCTCCAGCACCAGCAGCAGGTCGCCCTGCGTGACCGCGTCACCCGGCTTGATCTTCACCTCCTTGACCGTGCCGGCCACGGAGGAGGGGACGTCCATGGTCGCCTTGTCGGATTCCAGGACGACGATGGTGTCGTCGACCGCGATCGTGTCGCCGGCCTTGACCAGCACCTCGATCACCGGGACGTTCTTGAAGTCGCCGATATCCGGCAGACGGACTTCGTTGCTCATTTAGATCACCTCGCTACGAGTTTCGTCAGACGACGAGGCGCCGGACGTCCTCAAGGACGTGGGCGAGGTGGCGGGTGAAGCGCGCGGCCAGCGCGCCGTCGATCACGCGGTGGTCGTAGGAGACCGAGAGCGGCAGCATCAGCCGCGGCTTGAACTCGGAGCCGTTCCACACCGGCGCCATCTTGGAGCGCACGACGCCCAGGATCGCGACCTCGGGGGCGTTGACGAGCGGCGTGAAGCCGGTGCCGCCGATGCCGCCGAGCGACGAGATCGTGAAGGTGGCGCCCTGCATGTCGCCGCTGCCGAGCTTGCCGTCGCGGGCCTTCTTGGACAGCGAGCCGAGTTCCTGGCTGATCTCGACGATGCCCTTGCGGTCGGCATCCTTGACCACCGGGACGACCAGGCCGTCCGGCGTGTCGACGGCGACGCCGATGTTGTAGTACTTCTTGAGGATCAGCGCGTCCTTCTCGGGGTTCAGCGACGAGTTGAACTCCGGGTGCTGGCGAAGCGCCGAGACCGCGGCCTTGATCAGGAACGACAGCAGGGTGACGCGGTAGCCCTTGTCCTTGCCGGCGGTGTCGAGTTCCTTGCGGTAGGCGTCGGTCTCGGTGATGTCCGACTCGTCCGAATGGGTGACGAGCGGCACGTTGAGCCAGGCGCGGTGCAGGTGCGGGCCGGAGATCTTCTTGATCCGCGGCAGCGGCTTGACCTCGGTCGGGCCGAACTTCGAGAAGTCGACCGCCGGGATCTCCGGGATGCCCATGCTGCCGGTGGCGACCGCATTGCCGGCGGCCGGTGCGGGCGCGGCGGAGCGCACCAGCGAGCCCTTCACGTCCTCCTTGGTGATCCGGCCCTTCTCGCCGGAGCCCTTGATGCCGTTGAGGTCGACGCCGAGCTCGCGGGCGAGGCGCCGCACCGCGGGGCTCGCATGGACGTTCGAGAAGTCCGGGGCCGAGGAGGCGGGAGCGGCCGGGACCGGGGGAGCGGCGGGCCTGGCCGGATCCGGCTCCTGCTTGGGCATCAGGGCGGCGGTGTCGGCGGCGGGGGCCGCACCGGCGGACGGGGTCGCCGCGGCCGCGGCGGCCGGCGCCTTCTCCTCGGACTCGCCCTTCAGCAGCAGGACCGGGCTGCCCTCGCTCACCGTGTCGCCGACCTTGACCAGGATCTTCTCGATCACGCCGGCCGATGGGGAGGGGACCTCCATCGTCGCCTTGTCGGATTCGAGCGAGACGATCGGGTCCTCGGCCCCGATGGTGTCGCCCTCCTTCACCAGGATCTCGATGATCGGGATGTTCTTGAAATCACCGATATCCGGGATCTTGACCTCGATCGACACTGCGCACTCTCCCAGTTTATTCGCTTAAGATACTTTGTGCAGATGGCATTTTTGGCGCGCGAGACTGCCCGCTCCCCGACATCCGCAGGGTCGTCCGGGCGAAATCCCTCTCAGAATCAAGCGTGGGATTCCCTCTCCCGTGTGGGAGAGGGGTAGGGGTGAGGGTGCTACGGTTCCGGGTCAGGCTCAGACCGTCCCGCTGCCAGCACCGCGTTCGGTGCTTCACGCTGAAGCGTGTCACCCTCACCCCCGGCCCCTCTCCCACACGGGAGAGGGGGACCCGCGCCTTGTCCTTTCCCCGACACCCCTGGGGTGTCCGGGAGAGGTCGCCTCGCGCCTCTCGCAGGCTCAGACCGTCCAGGGGGCCGGCTTCTCCGGGTTCAGCCCGTACTTGGCGATCGCCTCGGCGACCTTGGCGGCCGGCACGGCGCCCTCCTCGGCCAGGCTCTTGAGCGCCGCGACGACGACCCAGTAGCGGTTGACCTCGAAGAACTCGCGCAGGCGCACCCGGTAATCCGAGCGGCCGAAGCCGTCGGTGCCGAGCACCTTGTAGCGGCCCGGTACGTAGGGGCGGATCTGGTCGGCGAAGAGACGCATGTAGTCGGTCGCCGCGATCACCGGGCCCTGGCGGCTCGACAGGCAGGTCTCGACGTGGGACGTCTTCTGCGTCTCGGTCGGGTGGAGCATGTTCCAGCGCTCCACCGCCATCGCCTCGCGGCGCAGTTCGGTGAAGCTCGGGCAGGACCAGATGTCGGCGGCGATGCCGAAATCCTGCTCCAGAAGCTCGGCCCCGGCGATGACCTCGCGCAGGATCGTGCCCGAGCCCATCAGCTGGACGCGGTTCGCCGCACCCGCCTTGCCTTCGCGGAACAGGTACATGCCCTTGAGGATCCCGGCCTCGGCCCCTTCGGGCATGCCGGGATGCTCGTAGTTCTCGTTCATCACCGTGATGTAGTAGAACACGTCCTCCTGCTCGGCGTACATCCGGCGCAGGCCGTCCTGCACGATCACCGCCACCTCGTACGAGAAGGTCGGGTCGTAGGAGACGCAGTTCGGGATGGTGGCCGAGATCAGGTGGCTGTGGCCGTCCTCGTGCTGCAGGCCCTCGCCGTTCAGGGTCGTGCGGCCGGCGGTGCCGCCGATCATGAAGCCGCGGGCGCGCATGTCGCCGGCGGCCCAGGCCAGGTCGCCGATGCGCTGGAACCCGAACATCGAGTAGTAGATGTAGAACGGGATCGTCGGCGCGTCGGAATGCGAGTACGAGGTCGCGGCCGCGATCCAGGACGACATCGCCCCGGCCTCGTTGATGCCCTCCTGGAGCATCTGGCCCTTCTCGTCCTCGCGGTAGTACATCAGCTGGTTGGCGTCTTCCGGCCGGTAGAGCTGGCCGACCTGGCTGAAGATGCCGAATTGCCGGAACATGCCCTCCATGCCGAAGGTCCGGCTCTCGTCGGGCACGATCGGCACGATGCGGTTGCCGATGTTCTTGTCGCGCAGGAGCGTGTTGAGCACCCGCACGAACGCCATGGTGGTGGAGATCTCGCGGCCCGCGGTCTCCTTCAGCTGGGCCGAGAAGGCGTCGAGCGGCGGCACCTGCAGCGCCTGGGACTTCGCGCGCCGGGCCGGCAGCGGACCGCCGAGCGCCTTGCGGCGCTCCATCAGGTAGGTGTGCTCCGGCGACCCCTCGGGGAAGCGGATGAACGGGATCTCGGCGATCTGCTCGTCGTTGAGGTCGATGCCGAAGCGGTCGCGGAACTGCTTGAGCACCGCCTCGCCCATCTTCTTCTGCTGATGGGTGATGTTCTGGGCCTCACCGGCCTCGCCCATGCCGTAGCCCTTGACGGTCTTGGCGAGGATGAGGGTCGGCTGGCCCTTGTGCTTCACGGCCGCGGAATAGGCCGCGAACACCTTGCTCGGGTCGTGGCCGCCGCGGGTGAGCCGCCAGATGTCGTCGTCGCTCCAGTCCTTCACCAGCGCGGCGGTCTCCGGGTACTTCCCGAAGAAGTGCTCGCGGATGTAGGCGCCGTTCTTCGACTTGAAGTCCTGGTACTCGCCGTCGACGCACTCCTCCATCAGGCGCGCCAGCATGCCGGTGGTGTCGCGGGCCAGCAGCTGGTCCCAGCCCGAGCCCCACAGCACCTTGATGACGTTCCAGCCGGCGCCGCGGAAGTTGGCCTCCAGCTCCTGGACGATCTTGCCGTTGCCGCGCACCGGGCCGTCGAGGCGCTGCAGGTTGCAGTTGATGACGAAGACCAGGTTGTCGAGCTTCTCGCGCGAGGCGAGCGAGATCGCGCCGAGGGACTCCGGCTCGTCCATCTCGCCGTCGCCCATGAAGGCCCACACCTTGCGGCCGTCGGTGTTGGCGAGGCCGCGATGGTGCAGGTAGCGCAGGTAGCGCGCCTGGTAGATCGCCATCAGGGGGCCTAAGCCCATCGAGACGGTCGGGAACTGCCAGAAGTCCGGCATCAGCCAGGGATGCGGGTAGGACGAGAGGCCCTTGCCGCCGACTTCCTGGCGGAAGCTCAGCATCTGCTCCTCGGTCAGGCGGCCTTCCAGGTAGGCGCGGGCGTAGATGCCCGGCGAGGAATGGCCCTGGACGTAGATCAGGTCGCCGCCGCGCTCCCCCTCGGCCCCGTGCCAGAAATGCATGAAGCCGGTGTCGTACAGGGTGGCCGCCGACTGGAAGCTGGCGATGTGGCCGCCCAGCTCCGACGAGTCCTTGTTGTTGCGCAGGATGATCGCGATGGCGTTCCAGCGGATCGCCGAGCGGATCCGGTGCTCGATCGCCCTGTCACCCGGATGGGGGGGCTGCTTGTCGGCCGGGATCGTGTTCAGATAGGCGGTGTTGGCCGAGTACGGGACCGGCGCGCCCTTCTTGCGGGCGCCCTCGATGACCTGCTCGATGAGGAAGTGCGCCCGGTCCGGGCCCTCGACCTCCAGCACGCCGTCGAGCGAGTCGAGCCACTCCTGGGTCTCGACCGGGTCGAGATCGCGACTGCGTTCCACGTTGTCCTCCCTAGGGTCATACTCGATCGGCGAGTCGAGCTGCCGCAGGCGTCAGCATTCTTCGTGCCACCGCCATGCTTTCGCAACTCGTCTGGCATTGCAAGGGTTTAGCTTACCTGGTGGAGAGGCGGGTTCCGATCATCCGCACCTTGCGTATTGCTGCAGTGCGGAAATCCGGAACCGCCTCCGGTCCGGCGAAATCAGGAGACCGAACGCGAGGGCCCGGTGCTCAGGTTTCCGATTTGGGGCGAGAGTCCGGCTTGGCCGGCGGCGACGCGGTCCCGCCGAAACCCTGCTGGAACATCTTGAGGAACATGGTCTGCATCTGGTCCGCGTTCTGGGGAAACACCGTGAACCAGCTGCGCATGATCGCGTCGGGCGAGAAGCGGTCCATCTCGGCCATCATGCGCCGTTCGACCTCGGCCATCACCGCCGCCTGCAGCGGCTCGACGTTGGGAAGACCAACGAACTGGCGGGCCTCGACCGGGGTGCAATCGACCTCGACGCGGAACTTCATTGTTGTCTTTCCTCTCGGTCCCCGATCGAAGCTTAGAGCACCTTTTGCTGCGGCTGGGAACCGGGCGAGGCGAAAAAAATGCCTTGAAATCAAGGGCCTAGTCTAGCACGCAGCATCGCTGCCGCGTCTCGCGCGGCCGACAGCCTCCTACGACGAAGGTCGTATGCGCCCCCTCGGCCATTCCGGCGGCCTTGTAAAGCCACATTGTTACGTGCCGATGATTCTGTCACCGGTCCCGCTTGCCGCGATCCCGCTCGTCCCGGCCTCCGTCCCGGTCTCGCTGCGGCCCGCCTCGCTCGCCCAGGGCGCCGCGGCGAGCCGGCGCTCGAGGAACGTCACCAGGGCGGTGACGCGGGCCGGGCGGGCCGCGCCCGGCGGCATCAGGAGGTTGAGCCCGACCGGCGGCGGCGACCAGTCCGGCATCACCCGTTCGAGCCGCCCGGCGCGCAGGTCGTCCCAGACCAGGAAGTCCGGCTGCACCGCGAGCCCCAGCCCGGCGCGCAAGGCCGGTGTGAGCGCATCGGCGTTGTTCGCCCGCAGCCGCCCGGCGGGCGTCACCGTCGCCTCGGTGCCGGCCGCGTCGCGGAAGTGCCAGCGCTCCGGGTTCGGCAGGTAGGCGTAGCCGAGGCAGGCATGGCCGGCGAGGTCGCGCGGATGCGCCGGCCGCCCGGCCCGGTCGAGATAGGCGGGCGCCGCCACCAGCGAGCGGCCGACGGCGCAGAGGCGGCGCAGGCGCAGGCTCGAATCGGCGAGCGCCGCGATGCGCAGCCCGAGGTCGAAGCCGTCGCCGACGAGGTCGACCTGCGCGTCGCTCAGGTGCAGGTCGACCGCGACCTCCGGATGCGCGGCGAGGAAGTCGGGCAGGAGCGGCGCGACGTGGGCGAGGCCGAACGACATCGGGGCCGCCATCCGCACCAGGCCGCGGGGCGAGGCGGACTGCGCCATCGCCTCGGCCTCCGCCGACTCGCCGGCCGCCAGGATGCGGGCGGCGCCGTCGAGGGCGAGGCGCCCGGCCTCGGTGAGGGCGAGCCGCCGCGACGTGCGGTGCAGGAGGGCGGCGCCGAGGCGGCGCTCGAGCCGGCTCACCGCCTTCGACACCGTGGCCTTGGACAGGCCGAGCTCGGCGGCGGCGCGGGAGAACGAGGCGGTCTGCGCCACACGGGCGAAGATCGCCCAGGCCTCGAAATCGGGCAGCGGCATGGGCGCGTCCGGAAACGATGGGTTTCGACTGTTTCTATTTTGGGCCTCGAAGGCAAGTCCTAGATTGTCGTCATCGCAAGGCGGCCCGGCTTATCCGTCCCGCCGCCGCCCCGGGAGCTCTCGGCCATGACCACCACCCACGCCTCCGCCGGCCTGCATCACGTCACCGCCATCTCGGGCCCGGCGCGCCGCAACCTCGATTTCTACACCCGGATCCTCGGGCTGCGCCTCGTGAAGAAGACCGTCAACTTCGACGATCCGGGCACCTACCACCTCTATTACGGCGACGCGGACGGCGCGCCCGGCACGATCCTGACCTTCTTCCCCTGGGAGCACGTCGCCCCGGGCCGGGTCGGGGTCGGGCAGACCGAGGAGACGGCGTTCCGGGTGCCGGAGGGGTCGATCGGCTACTGGACCCACCGGCTGGTGGCGGCCGGCATCGCCTTCGAGGCGCCCGCCAGGGTCTTCGGCGAGACGGTGCTGCCGTTCCGCGATCCCGACGGGATGCGGCTGGCGCTCGTCGGCGTGGCGGGGGCGCAGGCCGAGCCGGCCTGGACCGGGTCGGACGTGCCGGCCGAGCACGCGGTGCGGGGCTTCCACGGCGTGACCCTGATGCTGCGCCAGGCGGCCCCCACCGCCCGGGTGCTGACCGAGGTGTTCGGCTGGGCCGAGACCGGGCGGGAGGGCGCGCTCGTCCGCTACGCCGGCGCGGCCGGGCTCGGCGCCCACGTCACCCTGCGGGAGGTCGGCGACTTCCTGCCCGGGCGCTCGGGCGGCGGCTCGGTGCATCACATCGCCTTCCGGGCCGCCGACGACGCGGGCCAGGCCGAGATGGCGGAGCGGGCCGGGGCGCTCGGACTGCAGGTGACCGAGCAGCGCGACCGCAACTACTTCCGCTCGGTCTACTTCCGCGAGCCCGGCGGCGTGCTGTTCGAGATCGCCACCGACGCGCCGGGCTTTGCCGCCGACGAGCCGGCGGAGGCCTTGGGCGAGGCCCTGAAGCTGCCGGGCTTCCTCGAGCCTCACCGGGCCGAGATCGAGCGGGTGCTGCCGGCCCTGGCGTGAGGGGAAGACGGTCCGGGTCCGCGGACCCGGACCGTCTTCCGCGCGCCCGGACCGCCTTCCGCGGGCGCGAGGCGGCGCGACGGTAACCAATCGGTAAGCAAGCATGGTTACCCAAATCTTCCTGGATTTCTGGGAAGCTCGGGTCATGGTGGATCAGAACGACGTCGCCGGCGCGCCGGCCCCGGCGATGCCCTCGGCGAAGCGCGGTGTCGCGGCCCTGGCCGGGTGGCGCAAGATGAAGACGACGACGGTGGCCGCGCTGCTCTGCGCCGGCTGCGTCGGTGCCCTGTCGGGCGGCGCCACGGTGGCGCTGATGAATGCCGCCCAGGGCGGCGACGCGGGCATCCCGCAGGCCGAGTGGACGCGGCTGAGCGCCCGGGTCGAGGCCGGCGGCACCGAGAGCGCGCGGCTCGCCACCGACCTGTCGCTCCTGCGCGACCGCACGCTGCAGGCCCACGAGGCAGCCGACAAGGGCCGGGCCGAGGCCGGAGCCCGCCTCGGGCAGATTTCCGAGCGCATCGAGCGGATGCAGCGCCAGGAGGGCGACGTCGCCGGCAAGGTCGCGGCGCTGACCGAGCGCCTGTCGGCGATGGCCGAGCGCCAGGAGCACGCCGACCGCGAGCAGGCCGCCCGCCTCGCGGCGGTGATGGACAGGCTGGAGAAGGCGGACAAGCGCCCGGTTCCGGTCGCCGCGGTTCCGGCTCCGGCGGCCCAGAGTCCCGTGGCCCAGATTCCCGTGGCTCAGGCTCCGGCGGCCCACGCGCCGATGGCGGCCGCGGTCAAGCCCGTCGCGGCGGCGGAGCCGGCCCTGACCGGCAGCCTTCCCGACAAGCCGGCCGACAAGGGCAAACCGCCGGCCATCGAGGGCTGGGTGCTGCGCGACGTCTATGACGGGATGGCGATGATCGAGAACCGCAACCGGCGTCTCGTCGAGGTCGGGCCGGGCGATACGCTGCCGGGCGCGGGCCGGATCGAGGCGATCGAGCGGCGCGGCCGAACCTGGGTCGTGGTGACCACCAAGGGGTTGATCACGCCGCAGACCTGGTGAGCGCGGGGCGGAACGCTTGGCCGCGCTCGCGCGGTCAGGCGTGCTGCAAGGTCTGCCCGGCGGGTACACCCTGCGCTGGGGCCTGGACAGGCAGGAAGCCGATCGCCGCACGGCGACGACCGCGGGCCTTCGCCTCGCTCTGAGCGGACTTGCTCGGATGGAGAAGCTCGGCGAGGCGGGCAAGGCTCTCGGCGTCGTCGAGGTTCCGTGACTCGAAATCAGGCATGGGGGTCCCCCGGGCGCACGGCCCGCGGCTGTCTGGGAAGACGCATACTCGGGTTAGAGAACCGATAACGACTAAGAAATGCCATAGTTCCGCACACCGGACCGCCGCGCAAGAAAAAGTTCACGAATGCCGATCAAGCTCGCGTTCCGCCATGCGCGTCAGTGAAGTGGGGCTTAGCGCAGGGGTTGCAGGTCGGGTGTGTGCCAGCGCACGCCCGTTATTGTGCGCTGCAAGATGACCGCGTGAGCAGGGCGCCGGACCAGGTCTTGGCAAAGCTTGGCCGATCGATCATTCGATCAGACGGCGCGCGGTAGGGGATGACGCCGGCGTGGCATGACCCCGCAAGATCAAGGTTTGTAACCAAGGCTTGCAAGGGCCAAATCCCGCAGGGGAAAGCTTCGCAAGGCCGGGTGACATCCTCATCGGGTCCGCCTCCCAACCCGCAGGCGAGTCGTCCGGTTCCCGCCATCGCCGCAAACGGGGCGGCTTTCGGTACGGCTGGCGCCGGGCCCTGTAAGGCGCTCGCAGGATCATCGGAGGCCCCGCCCTCGGGGGCATGGCCGGATCAGCTTCGCGATTCGCTCGCCGCGAGGGCGGATTGCGCCATGCGGATCAACTCCCGCGCGGTAAGCGCGCGGTGCTCGGCGTTGGTCGACTGCTGCGCCGCCTCGCGCAGCAAGGCAGCACGCTGCGCACGCCAAGCGAGCCCTGCGCGCCAAGCCTCTCCCAGACCCTTCATGACGGAATCCCCCGACCGCACAGCAACGCTAACAAGTGTCGCGTCGAGGATAAAGTCTTGACAGGGGGATTGTTGGCCCGACGGGATTCGCACACTGCCTGGTCGGATGACCCAAGCGCCTGATGCGTCCACGTTATTGGGCTGAGACAGGGCATCGGAAAATTTCGGAATCATATCCTATGTTATGTTCTTCAACGACTGATTCGCCGGATCAGCGCGTATCCTCGCGCAGCAGTTCGGTATTGATCGCGAAGGCCGCCATCGCGCCTTCTGCGGCAGCCACGATGGCGAGCTGGACTCGGCGCGAGGCATCGCCCGCCACGTAGAGCCCCGGCACGTTCGTCTCTTCGTACTCGCCGGTCCGCACCGTGCCCTTGCCCGACAGATCGCAGCCGAGGCGCGCGACGAGCCGGGACGGGATGCACGGCCCGGTGACGAAGAACAGGGCGCCGAGATCGAGGGCCTGCCCGTCGCGCAGGCGAATCCGGGCGAACCGTCCGTCCTCGCCCTCGAGCCGGGCGATCCCGCGCTCCTCGATCCGCACACCGTGGCGGACCAGGCGCTCCCGCCCCGGCGCGTCGAGGCCGCAGGGCCCATCGGTGCAGAGCGTCAGGTCGCGGCTCCAGGCGGTGAGCTCGAGGGCGAGCCCCTTCCCGGTCTCGCCCGGGCCGTAGACGGCGAGCGGCCGGTCGCGGTTCTCGTAGCCGTCGCAATAGGGGCAGTGGTGGACGCCGTGGCCCCAGAACTCCGAGAACCCCTCGATCGGCGGCAGGTCGGTGCGCAGGCCGGTGGCGAGGATCATCCGGCGGGCCTTGGCGCGGCGCTGGTCGTCCATCACGATCTGGAAGCCGTCCGGCGCCTGCACGGCGTCGGCGACGCGCCCGTCCCAGATCTCCACCGTATCGTAGGCGGCGAGTTCCCGGCGTCCCTCGTCGCGCAGGTCGCCGGGCGGGCGGCCGTCGCGGCCGAGGAAGCCGTGCATGTGCGGCGTCACCGCGTTGCGCGGGTGGCCGGCATCGATCAGCAGCACCCGGCGCCGGCAGCGCCCGAGGATGAGGGCGGCCGACAGGCCCGCCGGCCCGCCGCCCACGATGATCACATCCCGGATCACGTCCCGCATGTCGCCGTCCCGCGCGCCGTCACTCGGGGTTAGACGTTTCGACGGCTTGCCGGGTTTCGCCGCACCGCCCACGAAAAAGGGCGCTCGCGCGCCCTTCCTCGTCCGCCTGTCCGCCGTGGGATCAGGCCGCGGCGGTGTTGGTGGCGATGCCCTTCTCGGTCAGCATCTGCTGCAGCTCGCCGGACTGGAACATCTCGCGGGTGATGTCGCAGCCGCCGACGAACTCGCCCTTGACGTAGACCTGCGGGATGGTCGGCCACTGCGAGAAGGCCTTGATGCCCTCGCGGATCTCCATGTCCTCGAGCACGTTCACGCCCTTGAACGGCACGCCGAGGTAGTTGAGGATCTGGGCCACCTGGCCCGAGAAGCCGCACATCGGGAATTGCGGCGTGCCCTTCATGAACACCACCACGTCCTGGGACTTGATCTCGGTCTCGATGCGGCTGCTGACGTCGGTCATGGCTCTACCCCTGTGTGGGCTCTAGCTAGTGATGGTCGTTCGGGTTTTGCAAGATGGAGGCGAGGCGCAGGAGCGCCCCGTCGAGGGTGAAATCCTCGGCCACCAGTTCCTCGGGCGTGAACGGGCTCCGGTCCGGCAGCCCGGTCGCCAGCTCGTCGCCCCAGACCGCCAGTTCGGCCGCGGCCACCGCCTTCGAGTCGCGCCAGAGGCCGTCCCAGTCGATCCGCTGCCGCATCGATCGCGTGTAGCGGCGCCTCGCCGTCGCGTGGAACGCGATGATCTCGGCCCGCCACGAACGCACCGATTGGGCCCTCGGGGCCGACAGGTATTTCAGGACGTGGACCAGCATCGCCTGCAGGGTGCCCTCGAGGGTCCTGATCTGCGACCGCCCCACGTCCTCGACCTCCTCGATGATGTTCTCCCAGTCGAGGGTGTTCGAGAGGTCCGGCCGCGCCCCGAGGGCGCGGAGAGCCGCCGCCTGCTGCTCCGCCCAGGCGACGACGTCCTCGTCGTAGAGGCTCGGCCGATCCGTGCGGATCTCGTCCATGCGGCAGCCCTCCGGGGGAATCGATCCTTGGGGCATCGAACCTTGGGGCATCGATCCTTGGAGCGTCAATCCTGCGGCACGCCCGTGGTCAGGGCAAGGGCGTGCAGCACCCCGCCCATGCGCCCCTGGAGCGCGCCGTAGACCATCTGGTGCTGCTGCACCCGCGACTTGCCCTTGAAGGCCGCCGACACGACGGTGGCGGCGTAGTGGTCGCCGTCGCCGGCCAGATCGCGGATCTCGATCGTGGCGTCGGGCAGGGCCTCCTTGATCATCGCCTCGATCTCGCGGGCATCCATCGGCATCGGGGTCGTCTCCTATTCGAAATCGGCTTGCGGCGAAGGCATCCAGGATAGGTGAGCCCGTTCACTCCCACCCGCAACCTCATCCTGAGGTGCGACTGGAAGGGAGCCTCGAAGGAGGGCTCCAGAGACCGAGGCGATGTCTGGAGCCCTCCTTCGAGGTCAGTCCATCTTCGATGGACCGACACCTCAGGATGAGGTCGTGGGTGAGATCAAGCGCAAGGTGGGCTCGATGGGACGCTCAGGCCGCGTCGGCCGCGGGACCGGCCATGTAGCCCGGCAGCCAGCCCTCGTGCGCCGTGCGCAAGTCGTCGAGGGCGACGAGCTCGTCGCCCGGCAGGGTCAGCGAATCGGCGCCGGTGACGCCGATCACCGCCGCGTCGATCCCTTGAGCGCTGGCGCTGTAGAGCAGGTCGGCGACCGCGTCGGGCTCCACCGCCAGGAGGTAGCGGCCCTGGTCCTCGCCGAACAGGTAGGCGTGGGCCGGCACGGGCAGCGGGCATTCGGGCAGCACCGCGCCGATGTTGCCGGCGAGCGCCATCTCGGCGACCGCCACCGCGAGGCCGCCGTCGGAGAGGTCGTGCACGGTGTCGACGATCCCCGAGGTGATCAGCCCGCGCACGAAGTCGCCGTTGCGCTTCTCGGCGGCGAGGTCGACCGGGGGCGGCGCCCCCTCCTCGCGGCCGCAGACCGTCGCCAGGTAGGCCGACTGCCCGAGCCAGCCCTTGGTGGCGCCGATCAGCACCAGGGCGTCGCCGTCGCGCTTGAACGCGACCGTGGCGATCTTCTCCACGTCGTCGACCACGCCGACGCCGCCGATGGTCGGGGTCGGCAGGATGCCCACGCCCTCGGTCTCGTTGTAGAGCGAGACGTTGCCGGACACGACCGGGAAGTCGAGGGCGCGGCAGGCCTCGCCGATGCCCTGGATGCAGCCGACGAACTGGCCCATCACCTCCGGCTTCTCCGGGTTGCCGAAGTTGAGGTTGTCGGTGATGGCGAGCGGACGGCCGCCGACCGCCGTGATGTTGCGCCAGGCTTCCGCCACCGCCTGCTTGCCGCCCTCGACCGGGTCGGCCTCGCAGTAGCGCGGGGTGACGTCGGTGGAGATGGCCAGCCCCTTCGGCCCGTCCTCGACCCGCACCACCGCGGCGTCGCCGCCGGGCTTCTGCACGGTGTTGCCGAGGATGAAGTGGTCGTACTGCTCGTAGACCCAGCGCTTCGAGCACAGGTCCGGCGAGGCGACGAGCTTTTTCAGCGCGTCGACGTTGCGCATCGGCGCCGCGACGTCCTCGGGCCTGATCTCCGGCTGGTGGGCGTTCTGGCGGTGCGGCCGGTCGTAGAGCGGCGCCTCGTCGCCGAGCTCCTTGATCGGCAGGTCGGCGACGGTCTCGCCGCCGTGCTTGATGACGAAGCGGAGCGTGTCGGTGGTGTGCCCGATGATCGCGAAGTCGAGGCCCCACTTGACGAAGATGGCCTTGGCCTCGTCCTCCATGCCGGGCTTGAGCACCATGAGCATCCGCTCCTGGCTCTCCGACAGCATCATCTCGTAGGCGGTCATGCCGGGCTCGCGGGTCGGCACCGCGTCGAGGTTCAGCTCGACGCCGAGGTTGCCCTTGGCGCCCATCTCGACCGCCGAGCAGGTGAGCCCCGCCGCGCCCATGTCCTGGATCGCGATCACCGCGCCGGACGCCATCAGCTCCAGGCAGGCCTCGAGCAGCAGCTTCTCGGCGAAGGGGTCGCCGACCTGCACGGTCGGGCGCTTCTCCTCGGACGAGGCGTCGAAGGCGGCGGACGCCATGGTGGCGCCGTGGATGCCGTCGCGGCCGGTCTTCGAGCCGAGATAGACGATCGGGTTCCCCACCCCCGTGGCGGCGGCGTAGAAGATCGCGTCGGTCTTCGCGAGGCCGACCGCCATGGCGTTGACCAGGATGTTGCCGTCGTAGCGGGTGTGGAAGCCCACCGCCCCGCCGACCGTCGGCACGCCGAAGGAATTGCCGTAGCCGCCGATGCCCGCGACCACGCCCGAGACGAGGTGGGGCGTGCGCGGATGGTCCGGCGCGCCGAAGCGCAGCGCGTTGAGCGCCGCGATCGGCCGGGCGCCCATGGTGAAGACGTCACGCAGGATGCCGCCGACGCCCGTGCCCGCGCCCTGGTAGGGCTCGATGAAGCTCGGGTGGTTGTGGCTCTCCATCTTGAACACGCAGGCGAGGCCGTCGCCGATGTCGATGACGCCGGCATTCTCGCCCGGGCCCTGGATCACCCACGGCGCCTTGGTGGGCAGCGTCTTCAGGTGCAGGCGCGAGGACTTGTACGAGCAGTGCTCGTTCCACATCGCCGAGACGATGCCGAGTTCGGTGATGGTCGGCTCGCGCCCGATCAGCCCGACGAAGCGCTGGTACTCGTCCTCGGTCAGGCCGTGCTGGCGCACGAGCTCGGGCGTGATGGAGACGTCGTTGCGGATCATGCGGCATCCTCTCGCCGGTCGGGCGGCCCTGCTGCCCGTGCGCTTACTGCCTGATGGGACCGAAAGGCAACTCGCGACCGAGGGTCAGGCGGCTTGCTCGGGCCGCATGCCGCCGGGGGTCCGCGCGGTCCCGGCCGCCGGGGCCGCGGCCTGCCGGCGCCGGCTGCGGCGCCGACCGAGGTAAAGCAGCAACCCCGTCACCCCGAAGAGCGGCATGGCGAGCGCCGCCAGCGCGAACGCCACCGTGCCGACGGGCCCGAAGAAGCGGCCCTCGTGCAGGGCCAGCATGCTGCCGGCGAGCCGGGGCCCCAGCGCCCGCTCGGCGTAGAGGTCGCGGGAGTCGAGCGTGCCGTCGGGACGGAACCGCCACTCGTCGCGGGCCTGGAAATGCGCCGCGTCGGGCGCCACCGACCGGATGCGGATGGTCTCGCCGGCGCGGGCGGGGGCGAGCGTCGCGCTCGCGTAGCGCCCGCCCGTCGCCGCCGAGAAGGCCGCGAAGGCGGGGTCGAGGGGAACGGCCGCGGCCTCGCGCTTTACCGCCTCCCGGGGTCCCGCGATCCGCGCCGGTGCGGCGGCGGGCGGCCGGCCGGTGAGCAGGACGGTCGCCCCGTCGCGGTACCAGTCGTAGGACCACCACAGGCCGGTCAGCGCCATCACGAGGTAGAGCACGAGCACCCAGGTGCCGACGACCGCGTGCAGCGACCAGTACAGCGCCCGGCCGCGGCGGGCGAGCGCCGGCTTCAGCCAGATCCGCCAGTCGCGCCGGCCCTTCGGCCAGCGCAGGTACAGGCCCGACAGCGCGAGGTAGACGAGCGCGAGCGCCGAGGCGCCGGTGAGGCTGCGGCCCCAGCCGTCGCCGTTGCCGGGAAGCAGCAGCCAGCGGTGCAGCCGCAGCACCGCGTCGAAGAAGGCCTCGCCCCGCGCCGGCCCGAGGACCCGCCCGTCATAGGGGTCGACATAGGTCTCGGTTCCGCGGCCCGGCCCGTCGGCGAGCCGGACCCGCGCCGCCCGGTCGAGGGCGCCGTTCAGCACCATGAGGGTGACGCGGCGCCCCGGCGCGTCGCCCGTCAGCCGGGCGACCAGCGCGTCCGGCGTCAGCCGCGGTGCCTCGCGAACCTGGACCGCGACGATGTCGGGGCTGAGGAGGCCGGTGATCTCGTCCTCGACGCTCAGCACGCCGCCCGTCACCCCCACGACCATCAGCACGAGGCCGGCGGTCAGGCCGAGGAACCAGTGGAGCTGGAAGAGCGCCGATCTCGCGAGCGCCGCACTCACCGGGGGTGCCCCGCGCGGGCCGGCTCGGGCTGAATCATGGTCGGTATCCCCGTCGCGGGCGCCGGGCCGAACGAGCGCCGCCGGCCGCTCGCCGGCCGATGACCTGGATCACCGCGACGCTTAGGCCGGTGATGGAGCGCATGTCAACGGTTCTCGTTGCAATCGCGGGCACGGGTATAATTATAATCATTCCAATTTGTACGTTTTCCAAGCATACACGAAAAATAAAGACTGAAACATGCCGTGTCAGAGCCCGTTTGAACGGTCGATATCATTTATTCCACCAGCAACTTCATCCTGAGGTGTTGGCGATCGGAGATCGCACGCGATCTCTGATCGACTGACCTCGAAGGAGGGCTCCAGAAGCCTCCGAGATCACTGGATCCCTCCTTCGAGGCTCAGCGATCTTCGATCGCCCGCAACTCAGGATGAGGTGGAGGGTTAGGATACAAAATCCCCTCGCTATTGCGTCGATTCAAGTCAACCAGGCTCCCATACGGTTTGGATGATGATATATACGAATTTTTTTTGTCGTGATCGTTCGATTTTTTGGAGGCTCGATTGGAGCGGGCAGGTTCCGGGACGGCGTCGCATGTAACGCCGGGCGAGTGACCTCGGGCGGTCGCAGTTTCCTCTTGACGCGCTCGCGTCCCGCGCCGGACCTTTCGATCCGGCAACGCGGCACCGGCCCGGCAGGGACCCGAGACGACCGCGGCCGAGAGGAGAGGAAGCATGATGACCATTCGCGAGGCGCTGCGCGGCGCCGCCTTCGTCGTCGCGACCTGCGGCCCGGCCCTCTGCGGCCCGGCCCTCTGCGGCGCAGCCCTTTGCGGCGCAGCCGCCGCGCAGGAGACGGTCAAGATCGCCTTCATCGATCCGCTCTCGGGCGGCGGCGCCCCGACCGGAGAGGCCGGCCTGCGCCACTTCCAGTACATGGCCGAGGTGCTGAACGCCCGCCAGAAGGCGTTTCGCTTCGAGGTCCTGGCCTATGACAACAAGGTGAACCCGCAGGAGACCCTGATCGCCGCCCAGAAGGGCATCGATGCCGGGGCCCGGGTGGTGGTGCAGGGCAACGGCTCCTCGGCGGCCGCGGCGCTCACCGATTTCGTCGCCAAGCACAACGAGCGCAACCCCGACCGCCAAGTCATCTACATCAACTACGCGGCGGTCGATCCGTCGCTGACCAACGAGAAGTGCAACTACTGGCACTTCCGCTTCGATGCCAACTCGGACATCAAGATGGAGGCTCTGACGAACTTCATCAAAACGCGACCCGAGATCAAGAAAATCTATCTGATCAACCAGGATTACTCGTTCGGCCAGTCGGTGCGCCAGCAGGCGCGGGCGATGCTGAAGGCCAAGCGCCCCGACATCCAGATCGTCGGCGACGAGGTGACGCCGCTGCAGAAGGTCAACGACTTCGCCCCCTACATCACCAAGATCAAGGCGTCGGGGGCGGATTCGGTCATCACCGGCAACTGGGCGCAGGACATCAACCTGCTGCTCAAGGCGGCGGCGGAAGCCGGGCTGCAGGCGAGCTTCTACACCTACTATGCCGGAGGCACCGGTGGACCCACCGTGGTGCGCCAGACCGGCCTCGCCCACCGGGTGTTCGAGGTCAAGCAGGGCGGCGCCAACGAGGGCGATGCCGCCACGCAGGACTTCGAGGCGGCGTTCCGGGCCCGCACCGGCATCGGCTCGACCTATCCGCGCGCCTTCAACGCGATGAACGCGCTGCTCACCGCGATGCAGGAGGCCGGCTCGTCGGAGGCGCGCAAGGTGGCGCCGAAGCTCGAACAGGCGCGACTCAAGCCGTATGTCGGCAGCGAGGGCTTCGTGCGGCCCGACGACCACCAGTATTTCCAGACGATGTTCGTCTCGTCCTTCGGGCCGATGGAGCCCGGCATGCGCTTCGACGAGGAGGGCACCGGCTGGGGCTGGAAGATGGCCGGCCGGGTCGAGACCAAGGACACGCTGCTGCCGACCACCTGCCGGATGGAGCGGCCGAACTGATCGGGGCCGGGAACTAAGCAGACTTGCGTTGGCAGGCCAACGCTTCGCCCGCTTAGGTTCTTGTGTTGTCGCAGATTTTCGGCGTCGAACCGGTCACCACTTCGGCGAAATCTGCTTAGGGCTGAGGCAGCGCCTGCGAGGCCCGGTCCGCCTCCGCCAGCGCGTCCAGGAAGGCGTCCAGCATGGCGGCCGCGAAGGCCTCCATGTTGGCGGCCCGGTCGGCGAGGCCGGTCTCGAGGGTCGCGCGGCGCGGGGCCGGGCCGGCGACCGAGAGGCAGGTATGGCCGGCCGCGTCGCCGTAGCGGTTGCCGCGCGGGCCGGCGGCCCCGGTCTCGCACAGGCCCCAGTCCGCGCCGTGGCGCTCGCGCACCAGGGCGGCGACGCGTTCGGCATAGGGCTCGCTGGCGCTGCGCAGGCCCGCCATCCCGGCCTCGTCGAGGCCCAGCAGCGCGCGGCGCGCCGCACCGGTATAGACCACCGCGCCGCCGAGGAAGTAGGCCGAGGCGCCCGGCACCGCGAGCAGCGCGGCCGCCACGAGCCCGCCGGCGGAGGATTCGGCCACCGCGACGGTCTCCCGCCGCGCCGTGAGCCGGGCGGCGACGCGGCCGGCCCTGTCCAACTGTTCGCGCATCGTCCCGTCTCCCGCGGGGGCCCGCTCCGGCCGCAGCCTCTACTCGGTCAGGGCGCCGTCGTCGCCGCCGTTCGGCGCCTGCCGCACCCAGGCGTCGAGGGCCTTGCCGATCCCGACCCCGGCGAGGGCCACGAAGGTCATCGACCCGGCGATGTGGAGGAAGAGGTACGCATCAGACATCGAACTCACCCGACATGAGGGCTGGGCGGCAGGGCCGTGGCGGTTGCAAACCGCCCGGCCACGAGACCGTCGTCGCCCCGTGGTGTGGTGGAAGGCCGGAGCGGTCCGGCCTGCGGGAGCCGGCGGTGCCGGCGCGAGGGCGAGCCCGGGGGATCGCCTCGGGGATGAAGCCCATCCCGTTCGGGAGCGGTATCGCACCGCCTTTGGGCGGAACGATGGTCCCGATGTGGCAAGGCTAGCGCCGGCCACGCTCGATCCGCGGTGCGCTCGCGCACCCGGGGGACCGCCGGGTTCCGAGCCGGGTTCCGAGCCAGCTTCCTGGCGGCCGCCGGCGTCACGGCTCGGCCCGCCCGAGCACGCGCCCGGCGAGGGCGAGCCCGCTCAGATAGGCGAACTCGACCCGCGGGCCGAGGCAGCCGTCGCCGGCATAGCCCAGGCCCGTCTCCGGCGCGAACAGGCATGGGGCTCCGACCGCCCGCTCGACCTGGGCGTAGCGCCAGCGATGGGCGGCGGCGTGGCGCACCGTCCCGAGGGGGACGATGGCCCGCAGGGCCGCGACCAGCCGCTCGGCGACCGCGTCGGCGCCGTCCTCGAGGTTGGCGCGCGACCAGGCCGGTGCGGCGTGCGCCACTACGGTGCCGCCGCCGTCGCGGCCGGGCTTGGTGCCGTCGCGGGCGATCCAGGCGAAGACGGCGGCAGGGTCGTCGTCCTGCCGCGCCGGCGCCTCGAAGGGCGGCGGGCCGTCATGGGCGAGCATCAGCGTCCAGCACGGGGCGTAGCGCACCTCGGCAAGGCCCGGCAGGTCCTGGCCGCAGCCGGCCAGGAGCGCGAGGCCCTGGGACGAGGGGCAGGTGAGCAGCACGCGCGAGAAGGCGGCCCCGTCGGCGAGGGCCGTGCCGTCGGCCTCCTCCAACCGCCACCCGTCGTCCGCCCGCACCAGGCGGCCGACGGCGCGGCCGCAGGACAGGTCGATGCCGGCGAGGAGGTCGCGGGCCGGGGCCCACATGCCGGGGGTTCCGACGGACCGGTGGGGCCCGCCCCAGGGGGCGGCGACACCCCGGGCCGTCCAGTCCTCGACGCAGGCCGCGAAACGCGGGTCGCGGGCGGTGAAGAACTGGGCGCCGTGGTCGAAGCGCAGGCCGTCGGGCCCGCGTCTCGTCGCCATGCGGCCGCCGGGACCGCGGCCCTTGTCGAGCACGACGACCCGGTGCCCGGCATCGTGCAGGCGGCGCGCCGCCGCGGCCCCGGCGATGCCCGCCCCGATGATCGCGATGGTCCCGTCCCGGCCCAATTCCGTCGCTCCCGCCTTCCGACCGCGCCTTGAAAATTCGTGGCGTCAACGCACAACAATTCGCCGCGGTGCCAATCAATCGCGCAAAATCTCTTGCGTCAGGTGCGGAACTTTTCGCCGCCGGCTTGAGGCCTCGAACTTGCAGGCTTAAGGCCGCGCTTCGTCTTCAAGTCCGGGATTGCCGCTCCGTGCCGAACCTCGAAACCGTCGTCTGCGAGATCGCCGACGAGATGCGCCAGCGGACCGACCGCGGCGAGGTGGCGCGCTACATCCCCGAGCTCGCCCGGGTCGATCCGAACCAGTTCGGCCTCGCGGTGATCGGCGCCGACGGCACGATGGCGGCGGCGGGCGATTGCGACGTGCCGTTCTCGATCCAGAGCATCTCGAAGGTGTTCACCCTGACGCTCGCGCTCGGCATGGTCGGCGACCGGCTGTGGCAGCGGGTCGGGCGCGAACCCTCGGGCAGCCCGTTCAACTCCGTCGTCCAGCTCGAATACGAGCGCGGCATCCCCCGCAACCCGTTCATCAATGCCGGCGCGATCGCCGTCACCGACCTGATCCTGTCGGGCCACCAGCCGCGCGAGGCCTTGGGAGAAATCCTGCGCTTCATGCAGTACCTGGCGCAGGACCCCGCGATCACCATCGACGAGGCGGTGGCGGCCTCCGAGCAGCGCACGGGGTTCCGCAACGTGGCGCTCGCCAACTACATGAAGTCGTTCGGGGTGATCGACAATCCGGTCGAGTACACGCTCGGGGTCTATTTCCACCACTGCGCCATCAGCATGACCTGCCGCCAGCTCGCGGCGGCGGGGCGGTTCCTGGCGCATTCGGGCCGCGATCCGAGTACCGGCCTGTCGGTGGTGCAGGCCGAGCGGGCCAAGCGCATCAACGCCGTCATGCTGACCTGCGGCCATTACGACGGCTCGGGCGAGTTCGCCTACCGGGTCGGCCTGCCGGGCAAGAGCGGGGTCGGCGGCGGCATCCTGGCGGTGGCTCCCGGAAAGGCCTCGATCGCCGTCTGGGCGCCGGGGCTCGACGCCGCGGGCAATTCCCATCTCGGGCGCATCGCCCTCGAGCGGCTGACGAAGCGCCTCGGCTGGTCGATCTTCGGCGAGTAGGGGACTTCTCCGTCGTCCCTACGGCTGCCCGTCGTCCCTACGGCTTGCGCGAGCGCTCCTCGCGGATCGCCGCGTCGTGGTAGCCGCCGTTCGCCGGCATGATGTCGGGCGCGCGCTCGCGCGCGGCCGGGCTCGGGGCCGACCAGTCGTTGCGGCCGCCGCGGCTGCGGCCGCCGGCCGGAAACGCGTAGATCTTCGCCGTGCCGTGCGGGCTGGTGGTGCTCATCGAAAGGGCCTCCCGTGAGGGCCGCCGCGTCGCCGCATCGGCCTCTGAGATCGTGATGGAGTGTGCCTGGCGAATGCTCGGTTTGACCACGGAAAAATCAGTGGTTGGCTACAATTCGTGCATGCCCGCGCTTGCATCGGCGTTCGATTTGGCGGGTGTGGCGCAGCGTTGGGCGTCGTGGCGCCCTGGCGCGCAACTGAGCAGCGCCATGTCGCCCAAGGCGTGGAGCTTCTCGGGGCGAGATGCGGTTGGCAACGCCCCGTTCCGGCGATCGTTCCGGCCCCCGCCACGCCTTGGCCGGCGCTTGGCACGGGTCGTGCTAGGCAGGGGATGCCGCTGGCGGGTGATGGGCGCCACGAGGAATCATGGGCACCATCGGAACCTGATAGAGAGACGCGAGATGACCAAATACAAGCTCGAGTATATTTGGCTCGATGGTTACACCCCGACCCCGAACCTTCGCGGCAAGACCCAGATCAAGGCCTTCGACAGCTTCCCGACCCTCGAGCAGCTCCCGCTCTGGGGCTTCGACGGCAGCTCGACCCAGCAGGCCGAGGGCAGCTCCTCCGATTGCGTGCTGAAGCCCGTCCGCCACTTCCCCGATCCGGCCCGCACCAACGGCGTCCTGGTCCTGTGCGAAGTCATGATGCCGGACGGCAAGACCCCGCACCCGTCGAACAAGCGCGCCACCATCCTGGATGACGAGGGCGCCTGGTTCGGCTTCGAGCAGGAATACTTCTTCTACAAGAACGGCCGCCCCCTCGGCTTCCCCGAGACCGGCTACCCGGCGCCGCAGGGCCCGTACTACACCGGCGTCGGCTACTCGAACGTCGGCTCGGTCGCCCGCCAGATCGTCGAGGAGCACCTCGACCTCTGCCTCGCCGCCGGCATCAACCACGAGGGCATCAACGCCGAGGTGGCGAAGGGCCAGTGGGAGTTCCAGATCTTCGGCAAGGGCTCCAAGCGGGCCGCCGACGAGATGTGGATGGCGCGCTACCTGATGCAGCGCCTGTGCGAGAAGTACGAGATCGACATCGAGTACCACTGCAAGCCGCTCGGCGACACCGACTGGAACGGCTCGGGCATGCACGCCAACTTCTCGACCGCCTACATGCGGGACGTTGGCGGCAAGGCCTATTTCGAGAAGCTGATGGCGGCCTTCGGCGATGCCCGCGAGGACCACATCGCCGTCTACGGCCCGGACAACCACATGCGGCTGACCGGCAAGCACGAGACCGCCTCGATCCACACCTTCAGCTGGGGCGTGGCCGACCGCGGCGCCTCGATCCGGGTGCCCCACAGCTTCGTCAACAACGACTACAAGGGCTACCTCGAGGATCGCCGCCCGAACTCGATGGGCGACCCCTACCAGATCGCCTCGCAGATCCTGAAGACCATCTCGACCGTCCCGACCGAGGTCTCGGCCGCGGCCTGAGACCCGGCGACTCGGTGAGACATGGAACGGCGCGGGTCCCGACGGGCCCGCGCTGTTCCGCGTTGGGGTGGTGCGGGATCGCGGGGCTCCGCCGGGTGATGAAACGCCCGCGGGGCGTCCGTCCTCACGCGGGCGGCAAGATTGTTCAGAGCCTGTTTGACTTGCGACGACACAATCGCGAGGGGATTTTCTATCCTACCCTCGACCTCATCCTGAGGCACGAACGCAGTGAGCCTCGAAGGAGGGATCCAGTGATCTTGGATGCTTCTGGAGCCCTCCTTCGAGGTTGGTCGATCAAGATCGACTAGCACCTCAGGATGAGGTTGCTCGTGGGATATAGTATATCGATCGGCAAAACACGCTCTGAGATCAAGCGTGGGATCCCCTCTCCCACACGGGAGAGGGGGGAAGCGCCAAGATTTTTCCCGGACGGTCTTTAGCCCGCAGGAAGAAGACAGGCGCCCATGTCGGGTCCGACGTTGCAGGCTCAGTACGTCGCCCGGCCGCCCGACACATCGAACACTGCGCCGGTCGAGAACGAGGCCTCCTCGCTCGCCAGGAAGCAGATCAGCGACGTCACCTCGTCGATGGCGCCGAAGCGGCCGATCGGGATCTTCGACAGCATGAAGTCGATGTGCTGTTGCGTCATCTGGTCGAAGATCGCGGTGCGCACCGCCGCCGGCGTGACGCAGTTCACCCGGATCTCGGACTTCGCCAATTCCTTTCCGAGCGACTTCGTCAGCCCGATCACCCCGGCCTTGGAGGCCGAGTAGGCCGAGGCGTTGGGGTTGCCCTCCTTGCCGGCGATCGACGCGACGTTGACGATGCGGCCGTAGCCGCCCGCCTCCATCGCCGGCACCGCGGCGCGGTTGCAGTAGAACAGGCCGTTGAGGTTGACGTCGATCACCCGCTGCCAGGCGTCGACGGGGTAGTCGCGCAAGGTGGTGTTCGGCCCGGTGATGCCGGCGCTGCACACCAGCACGTCGAGCCGGCCGCCGAGCGCCGCAAGGGTCCCGGTCATGGCGGCCTCGACCGCGGCGGCGTCCGCGATGTCGATCGCCCGCGCATCGGCGGCGCCGGATTCGGCCTTCGCCGTCTCCAGCGCCTCCGTGTTTAGGTCCCACAGCGCCACCGTCGCGCCCTCGGCCCTCAGCCGCGCGGCGACCGAGAGCCCGATCCCCGAGGCGCCGCCGGTGACGAGGGCGGTGCGGCCCTCGAAGCGGTTCGGGAAGGATCTGGGGGAGGTCATGGCCTCACGCCTCCCGGCGCTGCCAGGCGGTCACGTCCTGGCGCTGCTCGCCGAGCTTCTCGATGCCGAGCGTCATCACGTCCCCGGCCTTGAGGAAGACCGGCTCGGGCTTCATCCCCATGCCGACGCCCGGCGGCGTGCCGGTGGTGATGACGTCGCCGGGCATCAGGGTCATGAAGCGGCTGACATAGGAGACGATCTGCGCGCAGGTGAAGATCATCGTCCGGGTGTTGCCGGTCTGCATGCGGCGGCCGTTGAGGTCGAGCCACATGTCGAGGTTCTGCGGGTCGCCGACCTCGTCGGAGGTCACGAGCCAGGGGCCGACCGGCCCGAACGTGTCGCAGCCCTTCCCCTTGTCCCAGGTGCCGCCGCGCTCGATCTGGTACTCGCGCTCCGAGACGTCGTTGACGAGGCAGTAGCCGGCGACGTGATCGAGCGCCTGCGCCTCCTCGACGTAGGCGGCGCGGGTGCCGATGACGATGCCGAGCTCGACCTCCCAGTCGCTCTTGACCGAATCCCTGGGCAGCATCACCGGGTCGTTCGGGCCGGACAGCGAGCTGATCGCCTTCGTGAAGACGATCGGCTCCTTGGGCACCGGCAGGTTCGATTCGGCGGCGTGGTCGGCGAAGTTGAGCCCGATGGCGATGAACTTCGCCACGTTGGCCACCGGCGTGCCGAGGCGCGGCGCGCCGTCCACCACCGGCAGGCTCGCGACGTCGAGCGCGGCGAGGCGGGCGAGGGCGTCCTTGCCGAGCGCCGCCGGGCCGAGATCCGGCAGGTGGCCGGACAGGTCGCGGATGCGGCCGTCGCCGTCGAGCAGGCCGGGCTTCTCCTGGCCCGCCGGGCCGTAGCGCAAGAGCTTCATGGGCGTGTGACCTCCGTCGTGAGGCGCGCTGCGGCGCACCGGGTTCGGGCGTGGCCGGGACGGGAGGCCGTTCGCGGCGGTCGCTCGCGCGGCGCCCGTGGGGTGTCCTCCGGCGGCCCTGGCGACGCGCCTGCAGATCCCATATAGTGGGATCTTGTTCTTCTATTTGGGACGATACGCGCATGGCCGCGAAGCCGTCAACCGGGCCGGAGGGGCCGCCGCCGGGCAGCCAGACGCTCCTGCGCGGCCTCGCGATCCTGGAGGCGGTGGCGGGCGGCGCCCGCGATCTCGCCGGGCTCTCGGCGGCCCTCGGCACCACCCGCAGCACCACCCACCGCCTCGCCGCGGCCCTGGTCGAGCGGCGCTACCTGACCTTCGCACCGCGGGAGGGCTACGGGCTCGGCCCCAAGCTCCTCGAACTCGGCTTCCGGGCCCAGCAGGCGGCGCCGGTCACCCGGGTGGCCCGGCCCCATCTCGAGCGCCTGTCGGAGGCCTGCGGCGACACCATCCATCTCGGCGTGCTGGAGGGGGAGTGGGCGCTCTACCTCGACAAGCTGCCGGGGCGCCGCCGCATCGCGATCAGCTCGCGGATCGGCGAGCGCCAGCCGGTCTGGTCGACGGGTCTCGGCAAGGCCCTGATCCTCGATCTCGACGAGGCGCGCTGGCGGCGCTTCCACCGCCTCGGCGAGGCGCGCGGCGGCCACAGCCCGGACCTCGCGACCTGGCTCGACCGGATGCGGGTCTACGCGTCCCGGGGCATCGCCTACGACCGCGAGGAGAACGAGCCGGAGGTGCGCTGCGTCGCCGGGCCGATCCGCGACGCCAGCGGGGCGATCGTCGCGGCGTTCAGCGTCACCAGCACGGTCCAGTACATGGACGAGGCGCGGATGGAGGAGTTGGCCGGGACGGTGCGGGAGGTCGCCTCGGCGATCAGCCGGGATCTGGGCTTTGCAGGGTGAGGGGGGGTAGGGCGGCCTCGGCCCCGGGCTCGCCGGGGGACGGCGCCTCCGCCGCGCTTGCCCCCGCCCCCCGCCTCCGGCACACCGGCGGGATCGCGGGCGGGTTCGGGCTCCCATGGCACTGGTCAAGAAGGCGAAGCTCGCGGCCCGGGACGGCGCGTCCCCGGAGACGGCGGTCGCCGAGAGCCGTCCGCCCGCCCCCGGCCGGGCCCAGGCCGCCCCGAGACCACTCGAGAAGGGCGGCCGCGGGCCGGCGCGGGCGCGCCGGCAGAAGGCGGTCGAGCGCCTGGGCGCGGCCACCGAGGAACTGGCGGCCAGCACCACCGAGGCCGCGGCGGCGGCCGAGGAGCTGAGCCGGGCGATGGAGCGGATCGCCGGCGGGGCCGAGGAAGCGGCGGGCGCGGCGCAGGAATCCCTCGCCGCCGTCGCGGCGATCGTCGGGCGCCTCGGTGCCGCGCGGGAGCGGGCCGACCTGTCGCGCCGGCGCACCGGCGCGTTCCAGACGCGGCTCGCCGAGGCCGGCGCCCAGGTCACCCAGTCGGTCGCCGGCCTCGAGGCCGAGGCCGGCCGCCAGGACGCCACGGTCGGCATCGTCGGCGACCTTGACCGGGCGGCGGCGCGCATCGGCGACGTCACCGAGACGGTGGCGGGTCTTGCCGACCAGACCGGGTTGCTCGCCCTCAACGCCGCCCTGGAGGCGGGCCGGGCCGGCGAGCACGGCCGCGGCTTCGCGGTGGTGGCCGACGAGGTGCGGGCGCTCGCCGAGACCGCCGAGGCCGCCGCCGGCGAGGTGCGCGACCAGGCCGGCGCGATCCGGACCGAGATCCGCGCGCTCGGCGCGGCGATCCGGGAGGCTGCCGCCCGGGCGGTGGCCGAGGCGGCGTCCGGCGCCCGGGTCGCCCGGCGGATCGAGGCGGCGCGGGCCGATCTCGGCGGTCTCTCCGAGGGCGCCCAGGAGATCCTGGCGGCGGCGCTGCGGGCGGAGGCGACGATCCGCGAGGCGCAGGCGGGCGCCGAGCAGGTCGCCGCGGCCGCCGAGGAGCAGGCCGCCGCCACCGAGCAGGCCCAGGCCGCGGTGGCCCAGCAGACCGATGCCCTCGAGCGCGGGCGCACCACCGCCGAGGCCCTGGCCGCCCTCGCCGAGGGCCTGCGCGGCGGGACTGCCGGGCGATTGGACACGGGGGAGATCGCCGGAGCCGCCGACGGGCTCTCGGCCTCGATCGAGGAATTGTCGGGCGCTGCCGCCGAGATCCTGGCCGCCGTCGACCAGATCAGCCGGGGCCTTGCCGTGCAAAGTGCCGCCGCCCGGCAATCCTCCGCCGCCCTGACGGAGATCGAGCGTGCCGCCGCCGACGCCCGCGGCGGCGCCGACCGGGCGCTCGCCCGGGCCGCGGCGATCGCCGGCTCCCTGCAGGAGGCCCGCGGCACGGTCGACGCGCTGGCCGACGGGGTCGGCCGGGCGCTCGACGGGATGCACGCCTCCCTCTCCCGCCTCGACGCGATCGAGGCCGGGGAGCGGCGCATCGAGACCGCCGTCGAGGGCATCGCGCTCGTGGCGGTGCAGATCGGCATGCTGGCGGTGAGCGGCGCCATCGAGGCGGCCCGGGCCGGCGAGGCGGGGCACGGCTTTGCCGTGGTCTCGGCCGACATCCGGGCGCTCGCCCGCGATGCCGCCGGCGGCGCCCAGGGGATCCGCGGCACCGTGCGGGCGATCCGCGACGGCGCCGCCGCCCTGCGCCGCGCCCTTGAACGCTCGGCGGCCGCGGCCGAGGCCGAGGTGGCGAAGAACCGGGCCCTGACCGCCGGCCTCGCGGCGGTCGCTGCCGAGGTGGCGGAGCTGGAGGGGACCAACCGCGAGATCGCGACCGGCGCCGACGAGATCCTGACCGCCGCCGCCGAGATCGCGACGGGCGCCCGCCAGATCGCCCTGGCGGCCGAGGAGGCCGACCGCGCCTCCAGCGAGGCCGCCACCGCCGCCCGCCAGCAGGCCCGCGGGGCCGAGGATCTGGCGGCGGCGGTCGAGGAGATCGCCCTGCTCGCCGACGAGCTGCAGGGCACGGATGGCTGAGGCCGGTTCCGGGCGCTGGCTCGTCGTCGCCCTCGGGTCCGGCCCGGGCGGCCGTCCCGTCGCCCTGGCGGCCGCCCGGGTGCGGGCGCTGGCCCGCGTCCCCGGCCTGACCCGGGTACCGGGAGCCCCGCCCGCGCTGGCGGGCCTCGCCGGGCTCTCGGGCCGGGCGCTCCCGGTCCTCGACCTCGCCCGGCTGCTCGACCCGGAGGCGGCGCCGCCCCTCCCAACCCGGATGGTGGTGGCCGAGGCCGACGGCCCGGTCGGGCTCCTGGTCGCCGGGATCGTCGGGCTCGTGGCGGATCCGGGTCCGACCGTGCGCCCGGACCTGCCGGCGCTCGTCGCCGCCTGCCTGCCCCGGCGGGCAGCGGGAACGGCCGAGCCGGCGCCTCCGGGCGAGGCCGCGCCGCCGCCGCCGCGGGACGCTCGCGTGGCCCTCCTCGCCCTCACCGTCGCGGGGCGCCCCTATGCGCTGCCGCTCGCGGAGGTGGAGGCGGTGCTGCACCGGCCCGAGGCCGCGGCATCGCCTCCGGGCCGCGAGGGACTGTTCTGGCGCGGCCGGCCGCTGCCGCTCCTCTGCCTCGCGACCCGGCTCGGGTTCGGGGCCGCGCCCGCCTGCCGGGTCGCGGTGGTGCGCGGCGTCGGGCTCGCGGCCGGGCGGGTCGGGCCGGTCCTGCGCCTCGAACCCGGGGCGATCGATCCGGTGCCGCGGGCCCTGCGCGGCGACCCGGCGCTCGCGGGCTTCGCCCGTCCCGGGGACGGGCACACCCTCGTCGGCATCCTCTCGGCCCGGATCCTCGCCGGCGACGCGCAGGAGGCCGCCCCGGAGGCCGCCCCGGCGCCGGTCCCCGCGCGTCCGGCGGACAGGGCCGTGACCCTCGACCTCGCCGGACAGGCCTACGGCCTGCCCGCCGGGGCGGTGCTCAGCGTCGCGCCCGCCCCCGGCTTCCTGGTGCGGGTACCGCGGGCGCCCGATTTCCTCGCCGGGATGATGCCCGTCCGGGGCGGCGCGATGCCGGTGATCGACCTCGCCCGCCGCCTCGGCCTGCCGCCCGGCGGGGAGAGGCGGCGCCTGGTGGTGGTCGAGGCCGGCGGCGTGCGGGCGGGCCTCCTCGTCGACGGGGTACGGTTCGGGGTGGGCGGGCGCGCCCTCGATCCCGCCGCGCTCCTGGCGCCGGCCGGAGGCCTCGACCTATGATCCGCCTCCTCGTGGTCGACGACTCGGCGCTGGTGCGCAAGGTGCTGGGCGGCATCTTCGCCGCCGAGGGCGATTTCGAGCTGGCCTTCGCCCGCGACGGGCTGGAGGCCCTCGACCTCCTCTCCCGCTTCGCCCCCGACGTGATCACCCTCGACGTGACCATGCCGGGCCTCGACGGCCTCGCCTGCCTCGACCGGATCATGCTGGAGCGGCCCTGCCCGGTGGTGATGCTGTCCTCGCTGACCGCCGAGGGGGCGGAGGCGAGCCTGGAGGCCCTGGCCCGGGGCGCGGTCGACGTCCTGGCCAAGCCCGCCGGCGCGGTCTCGCTCGCGGTCGACCGGCTGGCGCCGGTGCTGGTCCAGAAGGTGCGCGCGGCCGCCCGGGCCCGGCCGCGCGGCCAGGGCCTCGCGGCGCGCCTGCGCGCGCGCCATGCCGGCCTCGTCGCCGCCCCGCTCCGGCGCCGGGACGCCGCGCCGGATGCGCCGCGACCGGACCCGGAAGAACCGGCGCCGGATCCGGGCCCGGGGCACGAGCCGGCCGGTCTCGTGCTGGTCGGCGCCTCGACCGGCGGTCCGCCGGCCCTCACCGCCCTTCTCGGCGCGCTGCCGGCCGGCTTCCCCTGGCCGATCGTGGTGGCCCAGCACATGCCGGCGAGCTTCACCGGGGCGCTGGCGCGGCGGCTCGACGGGCTCTCGGCCCTGGCGGTGCAGGAGGTGACCGCGCCGGTCGCCCTCGTCCCGGGCCGGGTCTATGTCGGGCGCGGCGACGCCGACGTGATCGTGGTGCGCCGGCCCGGCGGCCTGATGGCCGCCCCGGCCCCGGCCCGGGCCGACTACCCCTGGCACCCGAGCGTCGACCGGCTGGTGGAGAGCGCCCTCGACCTCGTCCCGGCCCCTCGCCTCGTCGGCGTGCTGATGACCGGCATGGGCCGCGACGGCGCCCGCACCATGGCGGCCCTGCGCGAGCGGGGCGGGCGCACCATTGCGGAGGCCGAGGCGACGGCGGTGGTCTGGGGCATGCCGGGCGAACTGGTGCGGGCCGGCGGCGCCAGCGTGGTCGCCCCGCTCGAGGCCATCGCGGCCGAGCTGACGGCGCTGGTGCCATGAGGCGCGGGGCGGCCACCGGGGAGCCCGCCCCCCTCGCGGATGCCGACCTGGCCCGGGTCTGCGAGCTGCTCTACCGCCAGACCGGCATCCTGGTGCCGGCCGACCGGCGCCCGTTCATCGAGCGCCGGGTGCGCGAGCGGATGGGCGCCACCGGGACGGACGGCGTGCCCGGCTACCTCGCGCGGCTGCGCGCCGACACGGACGGCGAGGTCCAGCTGTTCGTCAACGCCTTCACGGTCAACGAGACCTACTTCTTCCGCGAGGCCCACCAGCTGCACTGCCTCACCGCCTCGCTGATGCCGGCGGTCACCGCCGGGCGCGACCCCGGCGACCCGATCCGGATCTGGTCGATGCCTTGCGCCACCGGCGAGGAGCCGTATTCCCTGGCGATCTGGCTCCTCGAGCACTGGCCCGAGGTCGACCGCTGGGAGATCGAGATCGTCGGCTCGGACATCGACACCCGGGCGCTCGCCGCCGCCGGGGCCGGGCGCTACGGCGCCCGTGCCCTCGGCCGGCTGCCGCCGGACCTCGTCGCGCGCTACTTCACCGCCGAGGCGGGGACCGCCGTGCCGTCCTGGCGCATCCTGCCGGAGCTGCGCGACTCGGTGCGCTTCAGCCGCCGCAACCTCGTCGACGGGCCCGGCATGGCGCAGGAGGGCCGCTTCGACATCGTGTTCTGCCGCAACGTGCTGATCTACTTCGACGACGCCTCGCGGCGGCTCGCGGCGGACACCCTTTTCTCCGCCCTGCGGCCGGGCGGCTTCCTGTGCCTCGGCCACACCGAATCGATGGACCGGATCCCGTCGCGGTTCCGCACCCGCCGCTTCCCGGAGGCGATCGTCCACCAGCGTCCCGCGGATGCGCGCGAAGGGGATGCCCCGTGACCGACACGCCCCCGCCGACACCCGGCCTGCCGCCCTTGGACGATCTCGTCGCGGATTTCGTCGCCGAGGCGCGCGAGCTGATCGAGGCCGCGGCCGAGGACCTGCTCGCCCTCGACGCCGCCGCCGATCCGGCGGTGCTGAACCGGGTCTTCCGCGCCGTCCACACCCTCAAGGGCTCGGTCGCCCTGTTCGACTGGCCGGCGATGCTCGCGGTGCTGCACGCCGCCGAGGACGGCCTGTCCGCCGCCCGCGCCGGGCGCCTGCTCGCCGCCGACCTCGTCGACCCGTCCCTCGCCACCCTGGACGCCGCCGGGCGCTGGACCGAGGCGATCGCCGCGACGGGCCGCCTCCCGGACGGCGCCGGGGCGGAGGCCGAGCGGATCCTCGCCCGCTACCGCGCCCTGCTGGGGCCGGGCGAGGATGGGGCCGGGTCCGCAACGCCCGCGCCGCCGGGGCCCGTGCCCCGCTGGGCGTCCGATCTCCTTGCCGAATCGGGCCCCCATCCGGACGGTCCGCTGACGGCCCTGCTCTACGTCCCGCGGGCCGATTGCTTCTTTGCCGGCGACGACCCCCTGGCCCTGGTGCGCCGGCTGCCCGGCCTCGTCGCCCTGCGCCTCCACCCCGCCGCCCCCTGGCCGCCGGTCGAGACCCTCGACGTCTTCGCCTGCAACCTCGCGGTGACGCTGCTGACCACCGACGCGCCGGCGGAGGTCGACGCGGTCTTCCGCCTGGTGCGCGACCAGATCACGACGGCGACGTTCGTCCCGACCCCGGCCTCCGACGCCGCGGACGGAGCCGGGCCGACCCGGGACGCCGCCACCGATCCGGGTCCCGATCCGGCCCGGGGTGCCGACACGGACCCGCGGTCCGACGCGGACCAACGGTCCGACGCGGACCAACGGTCCGACAGGACCTTGCGGGTCGACGCGGCGCGGGTCGACGCCCTCGTGGCGCTCGCCGACGATCTCGCGGCGGCCCGCGCCGCCCTCGGCGAGGTCGTCGCCCGGGCGGTCGCGGGCACCGACCTCGCCGACCTCGTCCCGGCCCTGCGGGCGGGCGACGAGCGGATCGGCCGGCTCTCCGCCGAGCTGCACCGCGAGGCCCTGGGCCTGCGGCTCCAGCCGCTGGCCCGGATCTTCCGCCGCTTTCCCCGCGCCCTGCGCGACGTCGCCCGCCAGCTCGGCAAGCAGGCGACGCTCACCCTCGACGGCGAGGCGACCGAGCTCGACCGGGACGTCGCCGAGGGGCTGTTCGAGCCGCTGCTCCACCTCGTGCGCAACGCCGTCGACCACGGGATCGAGCCGCCGGAGGCGCGGCGCCTCGCCGGCAAGCCCGAGGCGGGCCGGATCGCGCTGCGGGCCGAGGCCCGGGCCGACCGGGTGGTGGTCTCGGTCGAGGACGACGGCCGCGGCCTCGACCCGGCCTTCCTCCGCCGCCGCGCCGCCGAGCGCGGGCTGCTGGCGCCCGACGCCCTCGCCGCCCTCGACGAGGCGGGGGCGATCGACCTGATCTTCGCCCCCGGCTTCTCGACCGCGGCCGAGGTCGGCACCGTTTCCGGCCGCGGCGTCGGCATGGATGCGGTGCGGGCCGCCGCGACCCGGCTCGGCGGGACCTGCACGGTCGAGAGCCGGGCCGGCCGGGGCACGACGGTGCGCCTCGTGCTGCCCCGGACCCGGACCCTCGCCCGGCTGCTCCTCGTCGGCATCGGGCCGGAGCGCTACGGCCTGCCGATGGAGGCGGTGGTCGAGCTCGCCCGGGTCCCGCGCGAGCGGATCCAGTCCCTCGGCGCCGGCGCCGCGACGGTCCTGCGCGGGCGCACGGTGCCGGTCCTGGCGCTCTCCGCCCTCCTCGGCCTGCCGCGGGAGGATCTGCCGCCAAACGACTTGCCGCGAAAGGACCTGCCGCGAAAGGACTTGCCGGAGGAGGTTCGGCTGGCGGTCCTGCGCGTCGGCGGCGGTGACTGGGTCGCCGTCGAAGTGGACCGGTTCGCCGGCCGCCTCGACGGGCTGGTGCGGCCGCTGCCGGCGCTCGCCGCGCTGCCCGGACTCGCCGGCACGGTGCTGACCGGCGACGGCGCGGTGCTGCTGGTGCTCGATGCCGAGACCCTGGTGGGCGGCCCGGACGGGGAGGGGCGGGCGTGAGCGTGCGGCGCGACGGCGAGCTGATCCGGCTCGAAGGGGCCTGCCCGGTCGAGGAGGCCGAGACCCTGGCCGCCCTGCTGCTGGCCGAGCCGGGCCTCGGCGTCGAGTGGAGCGCCTGCACGGGGCTGCACACCGCGCTGGTCCAGGTGCTGCTGCGGCTGCGCCCGCCGCTCCACGGCACCTGCGGCGATCCTTTCGCGGCGCGCTGGCTGGCGCCGGTGCTCGCCGCGCCCCGCGCTCCGCCGGAGCCCGGTTGATCCGGGTCGAGCTTTCCCGACCTCGACCTCCGTCGAGGCCGGCCGATCGGATGTTATGTGGCGATCTCGTCTGAAGGCGTCGAGGTGGAATTCTATTAAATCCTGTTCGACTGGTCGACATACTCTATCCCGCCAGCAACCTCATCCTGAGGTGCGAACGCAGCGAGCCTCGAAGGAGGGCTCCAGAAGTCTCCGAGATCACTGGAGCCCTCCTTCGAGGCTCGCTGCGTTCGCACCTAAGGATGAGGTAAAGGGCAGGATGGAAAATATCCTCGCGATCGTGTCGTCGCAAATTAAAAATTAATTTATAATAATGATATTGATGTTGTAATGATAACCAATTTAATCACTATTGTTTATTTGCATGAGAACGGTCAGATTATCGACAAAGGCAATAATATCATCTTCAAAAGTGCGCTTTATCGACAATAAGTTGTCGGTAATGGGCGCGCGCGGGATGAGGTCGAATGGGGGACGAAACCTTCGTATCGTCGCGAGCAGGTTCCGGAAGACGCATGCCGCAGCGGCGCCGCGCCGCGCCCGCGGCGCTTCCACCGCCGAAAAAACCCCGCGCGAGAAAACCCTACGCAGGGATGCCTGTTTTCCGCTATGCCGGCCCGGAGCATACGGCCCCGTCCATCGCCCTCCCCACGCGCCTTTCCCGCGGGGCAGGCGTTTCCCTCCCGGTGCAAACGACCTAGATGCCCTCCATGACGCAGCCTCCGTCGCCGCACACCGTGACCGTCCTCGTCGTGGACGACAGCAAGCTCGCCCGGGCGGTGGCCGTGCGGCTCCTGCGGCAGCTCAAGCCGGATTGGGCGGTGCGCGAGGCGGCGAATGCCGAGGAGGCCGCGGCGATCGCCGCCGCCGAGCCGGTCGACGTCGCGCTCCTCGACTTCAACATGCCGGGCAAGGACGGGCTCGCCCTCGCGGCGGAGCTGCGGGCCGAGAGACCCGGCATGCCGATCGCCGTGATCTCGGCCAACATCCAGGACGAGGTGATCGCCCGCGCCCGGAGCGTCGACGCGACCTTCATGCCCAAGCCCCTGACCGGCGAGGCGCTGGCGGGCTTCCTGTCGGGTGCGTCCCTGCGCCTGCGCCGGGGCGCCCCGTGACCGTCCCGGATCCCGGCGCGGCGCCCCCTCCCGCCATCGGCCTGACCGAGCTGCAGCAGGACGCCTTCACCGAGCTCGTCAACATCGGCGTCAGCCGCGCCGCCGCTAGCCTGCGCACGATGATCGGCACCCAGGTGCTGCTCTCGGTGCCCTCGGTCGAGATCGTCTCGCGCGCCGCCGCCGCCCGGCTGATCGGCGAGCGCGAGGCGGCGCCCCTCGTGGTGGTGCACCAGGATTTCGAGGGCGCCTTCGCGGGCCGCGCCCTGCTGATCTTCCCGCAGGAGAACGGCCGCGAGCTGGTGCGGGCGGTCGCCGGCGGGGACCTGTCGCCCGAGGAGGTCGCGGCGTTGGAGGACGAGGCGCTGGCCGAGACCGGCAACATCATCCTCAACGGGTGCCTCGCCACCATGGCGAACATGCTCCAGCGCACGCTCACCATGTCGCTGCCGGGCATCGCGCGCGGCGACGGCCCGCGGATCTTCGGGGCGGAGGCGGGCGCGCGGACGGCCGCGGACGCCCTGGTGCTCTTTCTCTACATCGACTTCTCGGTGAGCGAGCGCGACATCCGCGGCTACCTGGCGATGCTGATGGACCTGCCGTCGATCGAGAACCTGCGCGGGCTGGTGGACGAGTTCATCGCCCGCGCGCTCGGCGACCTGGACGCCTGATGACGCTCCCCCCTCAGGCCGGCGGGCTGCCCGCATGAGCGCCCCGGACGGCACCGATCCCGGCCGCGCCGAGGCGCTCGCCGCCGCGATCGCGGCGGCGCGGCAGCGGGCCGGGCCGTTCCTCGCCGCTTTCGAGCAGTCGCGCCAGCCGATGCTCGTCACCGACCCGCGCCTGCCCGACAACCCGATCGTCTACGCCAACCCGGCCTTCCTGACGCTCGCCGGCTACTCCGCCGAGGAGGTGGTGGGCAGCAACTGCCGGTTCCTGCAGGGGGCCGAGACCGATCCGGGCGCGGTGGCGGCGATCCGCGAGGGGCTGCGCGAGGAGCGCGTGACCCGGGTCACGCTCCTGAACTACCGCCGCGACGGCAGCCGGTTCTGGAACCAGCTGCTGATCTGCCCGATCCGCGACGAGGCGGGCCGCCTCGTCAACTACTTCGCCTCGCAGGTGGACATGTCGCATGTCCACGAGGCCGAGGCCGGACGCACGCGGCTCGCCGACATCGAGCGGCGCCTCTCCGAGGCGCAGCGCCAGCTCTCGCTCACCCTGTCGTCGGCCGGCATCGCCGGCACCTGGGACTGGGACATCCCGGAGAAGCGCCTGCACGTCGACGGGCGCTTCGCGGCGCTGACCGGGCTCGCGCCGCCCGCGCGCCCCGGCACGGTGCCGCTCAGCCCCGGCCCGCTGCCGTCGAGCGCCTTCTTCGCCGGCATCCACCCCCTCGACCGGTTGCGGGTGCGGCTCGCGGTGAGCGGCATCCTCGGCGGCGCGGAGGTGTTCGACAAGGAGTACCGGCTGCTCGGGCCGGACGGTGCGGTGCGCTGGGTCCATGCCCGCGGCCGCTGCCATTTCGGCGTCGACGGGCGGCCGGCCCGCTTCACCGGCGTGCTGGTCGAAGTCACCGACCAGAAGCGGGTCGAGGAGCGGCTGCGCATCGCGCAGTCGGCGGGGCGCGTCGGCGCCTTCGAGCACGTCCCGGGCTTCGCCACCGTGGCGGCCTCGCCGCAATTCTGCAGCTTGCTCGGCCTGGTGCCGGCCCGCACCGTCGCGGCGAGCGCCGTCAACGCCCTGGTGGTCGAGGGCGACCCGCCGCTGATGGCGCCCGACCAGCGCCAGGAGGGCGAGTTGCCGCCGATCGAGACGCGGGTGCGGCTGTCTGACACCGGCGAGGTGCGCTGGCTGGTGCGCCGGGGCGAGGCGATCCGCGACACCGAGACCTCGGGCCTGCGCCATGTCGGGGTGATCTACGACGTCACGGAATCGAAGCGGGCCGAGGTGGACCTGCGCGAGCTCAACGACACCCTGGAGGCGCGGGTGCGCGAGGCGGTGGCCGAGCGCGAGCGGGCCGAGGAGCAGCTGCGCCAGTCGCAGAAGATGGAGGCGGTGGGCCAGCTGACCGGCGGCATCGCCCACGACTTCAACAACCTGCTCACCGGCATCGTCGGCTCGCTCGACCTGATGCAGACCCGCATCAACGAGGGCCGGACCGAGAACCTGACCCGGTACGCCGGCCTCGCGATGGCCTCGGCCCAGCGCGCCGCGGCGCTGACCCACCGGCTGCTCGCCTTCTCGCGCCGCCAGCCGCTCGAATCGAGGCCCGTCGACGCCAACCGCCTGGTGAGCTCGATGGACGAATTGATGCGCCGGACGCTAGGCGAGCGGGTCCAGCTCGAGGTGGTGGTGGCCGGCGGCCTGTGGCTGACGCTGTGCGACCCCAACCAGCTCGAGAACGCGATCCTCAACCTCGCCATCAACGCCCGCGACGCGATGCCGGAGGGCGGGCGGCTCACCATCGAGACCGCCAATTCCCACCTCGACGACGCCTACGCCGCCCGGGAGATCGGGGTGCGGGCGGGCCAGTACGTCTGCGTCAGCGTGACCGATACCGGCACCGGCATGCCGCCCGACGTGATCGCCCGGGCCTTCGACCCGTTCTTCACCACCAAGCCCCTGGGGCAGGGCACGGGCCTCGGCCTGTCGATGATCTACGGCTTCGCCAAGCAGTCCGAGGGCAACGTCAAGATCTACTCGGAGGCCGGGCAGGGCACGACGGTCAAGCTCTACCTGCCGCGCTACCACGGCGAGGTCGAGGCCGCCGCGGAGGTGCGGGGCGAGGCGCCGCGGGCCGAGCGCGGCGAGACGGTGCTGGTGGTCGAGGACGATTCGACCGTGCGGTCCCTGGTGATCGAGGTGCTGCACGAGCTCGGCTACCGCACCCTGGAGGCCGGCGACGGCACGGCGGGCCTGCGCCACCTGCAATCGGACGCGCATATCGACCTGCTCGTCACCGATGTCGGCCTGCCGGGCCTCAACGGCCGCCAACTCGCCGACCAGGCCCGGCTGGTGCGCCCGGCCCTCAAGGTGCTGTTCATGACCGGCTACGCCGAGAACGCGACCTTCGGCAACGGCCATCTCGGCCCCGGCATGCAGATGATCACCAAGCCATTCCCGGTCGAGGGGCTGGCGACCAAGATCCGGTCGATCATCGAGGGGTGACGGGGCGCCGGGCGCATGAGCCGTGCCCGCAGGGGACGGGGTACACCCCGTCCTCCGCTCAGCCCGGCCAGGCGAAGGTCGCGAAGCCCGGTTTCTCGACCGTCACCGCCCGCCCGCCCGCCAGGACGGTCTCGCCCGCCGCCAGCGCCTCGCCGAGCCGGTCGATGCGCAGTATCGCCAGCCCGCGCGCGCCGGCGCCGCCGCCGGTCTGGCCGAGGCTGCGCTCGCCGGCGCTCACGGCCGCGCCGGCCGGGGCCGCCTCGCCGTCAGGATAGACGACCGGCACGATGCGGGTGCGGGCGGTGCCGCGGTGCTGCATGCGCGACACCACCTCCTGGCCGACGTAGCATCCTTTCCTGAAGTCGACGCCGCCGAGCTGGTCCATCAGCGCCTCGTGCGGAAAGGCGTCGCCGAACGGGAAGTCGGTTCCGGCCTCGGGCACGCCGAGGCCGATGCGGTGGGCGGCGTAGGCCGAAGCGTCCGCGTCGGCGGCCGGGGCGTCACCCTCCGGGACGTAGAGGCGCCAGCCGAGTTCGGCGAGGCGGCCGTCGCGCAGGGCCGGGGAGGGGGCCGGCCCGTCCCAGCCCGCCGCCACCGCGAGCGGCCGCGCCGCCACGGTCACCTGGGCCCGCAGCTTGTAGAGGGTCAGGCGCTTGAGGAGGTCGGGCGCCTTCTCGCGGGCGACGTCGAGGTGGAAGCCGTCGGGCGCGCGGCTCGCCAGGAAGTCGAACAGGATCTTGCCCTGGGGGCTGAGCAGCGCGCCGAGACGCGCCTCGCCCTCGGGCAGGGTCTCGACGTTGCAGGTCAGGAGACCCTGGAGGAAGCTCGACGCGTCGGCGCCGGTGACCGCCACGACGGCACGGTCGGGCAGGAGGGCAAGCGGCATCGGGGGTCCTTTGCTTGAACCGCGGGCAGGGCTGACATAAGCCGCCTGCGCCCGGCCCTCAATCGCGGCACGGGGGCGAACGAGGAATGCGACCGATGAGCCAGAGCTTCGACCTCCTCCTGCGCGGCGGCACCGTGGTCAACCACGACGGCGAGGGACTGGCCGATATCGGCGTCACGGCCGGGCGCGTCGCCGCCATCGGCGACCTGTCGCAGGCTTCGGCCGGCCGCACCCTCGATTGTCGCGGCCTGCACCTCCTGCCCGGCGTGATCGACAGCCAGGTGCATTTCCGCGAGCCGGGCCTCGACCACAAGGAGGACCTGGAGACGGGGTCGCGCGCCGCCGTGATGGGCGGCGTGACCACGGTGTTCGAGATGCCCAACACCGTGCCGCAGACGACCGATCCGGACGCCCTCGACGACAAGCTGAAGCGCGCCCATCACCGGATGCATTGCGACTTCGCGTTCTGGGTCGGCGGCACGCACGAGAACGCGCGCGACGTCGCCGAGCTGGAGCGCCTGCCGGGCGCGGCCGGCATCAAGGTGTTCATCGGCTCCTCCACCGGCTCGCTCCTCGTCGAGGACGATGCCGGCATCACCGAGATCCTCAAGCGCACCCGCCGCCGCTCGGCTTTCCACGCCGAGGACGAGGCGATGCTGCGCGACCGCAAGGGCCTGCGGGTGCCGGGCGATCCCTCGTCCCACCCGGTCTGGCGCTCGCCGGAAGCCGCGCTGAAGGCCACCGAGCGGCTGGTGCGCATCGCCCGCGAGACGGGGGCCCGCATCCACATCCTGCACATCTCCACCAAGGAGGAGATGCGCTACCTCAGCCAGCACAAGGACGTCGCGACCTGCGAGCTGACGCCCCACCACCTGACGCTCGACGGGACTGAGGCCTATGCCCGCCTCGGCACGCTGGTGCAGATGAACCCGCCGGTGCGGGGCGCCGACCACCGCGACGGGCTGTGGTGGGGCCTGTCGCAGGGCGTGGCCGACGTGCTCGGCTCCGACCACGCGCCGCACACGCTGGAGGAGAAGCGGAAGACCTATCCGGAGTCGCCGTCGGGCATGACCGGCGTGCAGACCCTGGTGCCGGTGATGCTCGACCACGTCGCCGCCGGCCGGCTCTCGCTGCAGCGCTTCGTCGACCTCACCAGCGCCGGCCCGAAGCGGATCTTCGGCATCGCCCGCAAGGGGCGCCTCGCAGTGGGCTACGACGCCGACGTGACGGTGGTGGATCTCAAGCGCCGCGAGACCATCACCAACGCCTGGATCGCCTCCAAATGCGGCTGGACGCCCCATGACGGGCGCGAGGTCACCGGCTGGCCGGTCGGCACCGTGGTGCGCGGCCAGGCGGTGATGTGGGAGGGCAGCCTCACCGAGCCGTCGCGGGGCGAGGCTGTGCGGTTCGAGGAGGGGTTTCCGGCGAGAGGGTGAAGCAAGCACGGCCCTGCGCGTGAACCCTCCCCCCTCTGCGGGGGAGGGTGGACCCTGCGTCAGCAGGGGCCGGGCCGGGACAAAGTCCCGCAAGAGGGTCAGCGCGACGCTGATCCAGGCAGAGCCGTTCAGAACGGTTCAGCCTTGTCCGAGACCGTGGTTCCCCTCTCCCGGTCTGCTCCGCAGGCCACCCTCCCCCGCAGAGGGGGGAGGGTTTGGCGCGCGCAACCGCGGACTCCTCACATCTCCATTCCACCCATCACCCTTGGCGTCGGCGCACTTCTCGTATAGGAGCGCCCGGAATTGGAGGTCCGGACGCGTCCGCGTGCCGGCCGTTGCCACGTTGGCGGCCCGAACAGGGCCGGCCCGGAAGCCCGATGCAGACCGTTCTGATCGTCGTCCACCTGATCATCGTCCTCGCCCTGATCGGCGTGGTGCTGCTGCAGCGCTCCGAGGGCGGCCTCGGCCTCGGCGGCGGGGGCGGCACGCAGGGCTTCATGACCGGCCGCGGCCAGGCCAACGCGCTGACCCGCGCCACCGCGATCCTGGCGGCCCTGTTCTTCACCACCAGCATGATCCTGGCGATCATGTCGCACCGGGGTGCGGGCCCGCGCTCGATCTTCGAGGGCGCGAGCACCAAGGCCCCGGCGGGCCAGACCGGCGCCCCGCCGGCCGGCAACGTCCTCGACCAGCTGCGCCAGCAGCAGGGCGACGCGCCCGCGACCCAGACCCCGGCGGCGCCCGCCGCTCCGGCCGCCCCCGCGGCGCCCCAGTCCCGCTAGGACGCTGCGCGAGCGACGGCGGCGCCTGCGCGCCGCCGCTCCGGTTCTGAAAAATCCTGTGCATCCGGCCGGCCCTGCCGCCCGGACATGACCCCGTTGAGCTGGCGGCGTTTGGCAACCCGGCCACGCCTGTGTATGGAGCAAGTCCCATGACGCGGTATGTTTTCATCACCGGCGGCGTGGTCTCCTCGCTCGGCAAGGGTCTCGCTTCCGCCGCCCTCGCGGCCCTGCTCCAGGCTCGCGGCTACAAGGTCCGCCTGCGCAAGCTGGACCCCTACCTCAACGTCGATCCGGGCACGATGAGCCCGACGCAGCACGGCGAGGTCTTCGTCACCGACGACGGCGCCGAGACCGATCTCGATCTCGGCCATTACGAGCGCTTCACCGGCGTGCCGGCGACGCGGGCCGACAACATCACGACCGGCCGGATCTACCTCGACATCATCACCAAGGAGCGCCGGGGCGACTATCTCGGCGCCACCATCCAGGTGATCCCGCACGTCACCAACGCCATCAAGGAATTCGTCCTCGACGGCAACGACGCCTACGACTTCGTGCTGGTCGAGATCGGCGGCACCGTCGGCGACATCGAGGGCCTGCCGTTCTTCGAGGCGATCCGCCAGCTCGGCCAGGAGCTGCCCCGCGGCACCTGCGCCTACGTCCACCTGACGCTGCTGCCCTACATCCCGTCGGCGGGCGAGCTGAAGACCAAGCCGACCCAGCACTCGGTGGCGGAGCTGCGCTCGATCGGCATCCAGCCCGACATCCTGCTCTGCCGCTGCGACCGCGCGATCCCCCGCGAGGAGCGCCGCAAGCTGGCGCAGTTCTGCAACGTGCGCGAATCGGCAGTGATCGAGGCGCGCGACGTCGGCACGATCTACGAGGTGCCGCTCTCCTACAAGGAGGAGGGGCTGGACCGCGAGGTGCTGGCGCATTTCGGCCTCGAGACCGGCCCCGAGCCGAAGCTCGACCGCTGGCGCGACATCGTCGGCCGGATCAAGAGCCCGGAGGGCGAGGTCTCGATCGCCATCGTCGGCAAGTACACGGGCCTCAAGGACGCCTACAAGTCGCTGATCGAGGCGCTGAGCCACGGCGGCATCGCCAACCGGGTCAAGGTCAACCTGGAGTGGATCGAGGCCGAAGTGTTCGAGCGCGAGGATCCGGCGCCGTTCCTGGAGGGCCTCAACGGCATCCTGGTGCCGGGCGGCTTCGGCCAGCGCGGCGCGGAAGGGAAGATCCGCGCCGCCCGCTACGCCCGCGAGCGCAAGATCCCGTATTTCGGGATCTGCTTCGGCATGCAGATGGCGGTGGTCGAGGCGGCCCGCTCGCTCGCCGGCATCGCCGATGCCAACTCGACCGAGTTCGGCCCGACGCCGGAGCCGGTGGTCGGCCTCCTGACCGAGTGGATGCGCGGCAACGAGCTCGAGCGCCGCCTCGCCGAGGGTGACCTCGGCGGCACGATGCGGCTGGGCTCCTACACCGCGGCCCTGGAGCCGGACTCGCAGATCGCCAAGATCTACGGCGGCACCCGCATCGCCGAGCGCCACCGCCACCGCTACGAGGTCAACATGGCCTATCGCGAGCGGCTGGAGGCCAAGGGGATGCGCTTCGCCGGCCTGTCGCCGGATGGCTTGCTCCCCGAGACCGTCGAGGTGGTGGGCCACCCGTGGTTCATCGGCGTGCAGTTCCACCCGGAGCTGAAGTCGCGCCCGTTCGAGCCGCACCCGCTGTTCCAGAGCTTCGTCGCCGCGGCGATCGAGCAGAGCCGCCTGGTCTGATACACCGATGCCCGGACGGGTTCCGTCCGGGCCAAGCGGGGCCGGCCGGAGAGACCAGGACCACCATGCGTTGACCGGCGGGCATCGCGCCCGCATCGCCGCGCCGATCGACCGCGACAGCGATACCAGCCCACGGTATAGGTGCCCGATGAGTCGAGCGTCCGGCCCGAGGCCGGACCCGGCGTGGAGCCCGACAGGCGCGAAGACCCGACGGGCATGGGTGAGGTATCGGTGATGCGTGACATTCCCCTGGCGGCGATCCGGGCCCGCGCCTACGACATCTGGGAGCGCAACCACCGCCCCGCCGGATTCGAGATCCAGTTCTGGCTGCTCGCCGAGCGCGAGCTGCGGGCCGAGATGGAGAACCGGCGCGACGCCGAGGCGCTGGAGCCCCGGATGATGCAGGGGCGGACGGCGTCCGCGGAGGTCGATTTCGTGCAGGTCAAGTCCGGGCAGTCCCAGATGGCCCAAGCCTCGGGCGGCGGCCGCACCGAGACGGTCGAGGGCTGAGCGCCCGCCTCGGTCAGCGCGCCGCCATGCGGGCGCCCGCCCGCAGGAAGCGCTGGGGATCGACCGGCTCGCCGTCGATGCGGGTCTCGTAGTGCAGGTGCGTCCCGGTCGAGCGGCCGGTGGAGCCGACCCGGCCGACGGTCTGGCCCGCCGCCACCGCCTGGCCGGGCACCACCGTGATCGCCGAGAGATGCGCGTAGCGGGTCGCGAGGCCGTGGCCGTGATCGACCTCGACCATGTTGCCGTAGCCGCCGGAATAATCCGCCATCGTCACCGTCCCGGCCGCGGTCACCCGCGCGGGAGCGCCGTATTCCGAGCGCAGGTCGATGCCGGTATGGAGGGCGAGGCCGCGGGTGAACGGGTCGGACCGGTAGCCGAAGGTGCTCGACAGTCCACCATCGACCGCGACCGGCCGGCGCAGGGGTAGCGAGTCGACGATGCGCCGCAAGGCGTCGCGCTCGCCGAGGTCGCGCTGCGCCTGCAGCACCGCGGTCTCGAACGGCCCCGATCCGGCCGGCACCAGCGGACCGCCGATCCCGCCGCCGCGACGGTCGGCGAAGCGAGCCGCATCGAGCCCGGTCTCCGCCATCACTCCGCGCAGGCGCGCCGCCTCGCCGCGGCTGCGGGCCGCGAGGCGCCCCACCACCAGGCTCTGGCGCGCCTCGAACCCGTCGAGGGCGTGCCCGAGCATCGCCATCCGGGCGCTCACGCCGGGAGAGGGAGATGGAGAGGGAGCGGGGAGGGGCGCGCCCGTCTCCGCCTCGGTGCGCAGGCCGAGCGATTCCGGCGTCGGGGCCGGCGCGGGCGCCCGGGCGGGCAACGGGCGGGCAGGGGCTAAGGAGGATTGCACCCCGTCCTCGTCCATCGCCATGCCGGCGCCGCCGGCCTGCTCGGCGAGGCCCATCAGCATCGCCTGGCGGCTCTCCAGCGCCACCTGCCGGCCGGCAAGGTCGGCAAGCCGGGTCTCGACCCCGTCCTGTTCGAGGAGCTTCTGCGTCGCCACCCGGTCGAGCCGGGCCCGCAGGGCGCTGACCCGCTCCTCGTAGGCGTATTGCATCGTGGCCTGGCGCTCCATGAACCGGGCCAGGGCCTCGTCGCGGAACACGATGAACCAGGTCGCCGCGCTCGCCCACAGGGCCAGCGTCCCGAAGGCCAGGGCCGCGACCACAAGGGTCCGGCGCCGCACCACCCAGACCCGCTCCGGCCCAGGGGAGGGGAGCGAGGATGGCGGGCGGGTGGAAGCCGGGAGATCGGGGCGGGAGGAGAGCATCGGCACGGTCCGGTAACCTGAGCCGAACCGTCGCGGGTTAAGGTTAAGGATGTCTCAAGTCTCGGAGACGGTTCGCGTCCCGCGCCGGTATCACGGTGCCCCAGAGGCAGTGGCAGTGGCAGAGGCGGCCGGGTCGTCCGGCCGCCCCGCGCTGGCGCGGGCGTCGTGCCCTCAGAGCGTCTTGGCCGCCGCCAGCACCGCGTCGGCGTGGCCCGGCACCTTCACCTTCGGCCAGACCTGCGCGATGGTGCCGTCGCGGCCGATCAGCACCGTCGTGCGCTCGACACCCATGTACTTGCGGCCGTACATGCTCTTCTCGACCCAGACGCCGTAGGCCTCGAGCATCGTCTTGGTCTCGTCGGAGGCGAGCGGGAAGCCGAGGCCGTACTTCTCGCGGAACTTGTCGTGGCTCTTCATCGGGTCGGGCGAGACGCCGATCACCACCGTGTCGGCCGCCGCGAAGGCGTCGGCGAGGGCGTTGAAGGCCTGGGCCTCCAGGGTGCAGCCGCTGGTGTCGTCCTTGGGGTAGAAATACAGCACCGCCTTGCGGCCCTTCAGGCCGGTGAGGCTCAGGGTCTCGCCGCCGGTCGCCGGCAGGGAGAAGTCGGGGGCGGGGTCGCCCGGGTTCAACGCCATCGTGCCTTCCTTTCGGCCGATTGATGGTGTGCCTCTGGGTGAGGCGATCGGGGCGCGGCGGCGGCGGGGTCCGGCCCGGCGCGCCGTCCGAGGCTTTAGCGGCGGGACGTTACCCTCCGGTCACCGGATCGGGCAATCATTGGCGGTGGGCCTCGGGCGCCCGGAGCGCGGGCTCCGGCCCAAGGGTCCCTCAAACGGCGGCGCCCGCGGGCGCCCGGAGTGGCGGCGCACGCGTGACGACAGGTCGAGCGACACCAGGAGACGCCACGCCCCAGGGGGAGAATGCGGTCGGGCCGGCCTGCGCCGTGCCGGCCAAGCTGCGCCGCTCGTTCCTGCGGACCTGCATCCGCGGCGTGCTGTTCCTGAAGCTCGCGGCCGTTCTCCTCCTCCTGACGGGGATCGGCCTCGCCTATCTGCGCCTCGCCAGCGGGCCGATGAGCTTCGCCTGGCTCGAGCCCCGGGTGGCGGCGGGCATCGCCGAGCGCCTCGGCCCGGGCTGGACCGCGAGCCTGCACGACAGCGCCATCGAAATCGACCGCGACGGCGCGCTGGCGCTGCGCACCACCGGCCTCGACATCCGCAACCCAGAGGGCGACCTCGTGGTGCGGGCGCCGCTCGCGGTCGTCGCCATCGACCTGTGGTCGCTGTTCGGCCTCTCGGTCCAGGCCCGCTCGGTCGAGTTCCGCGACCTGCAATTGCGCGCGCTCCTCCACCACGACGGCTCGATCGCCTTCGCGGCCTCCAACGACCCGGCCGAGGCCAAGCCCCACACGCCCCCCGCGGTGGTGGCCGCCCGCGGCACCGTCTCGCCGGTCTCCGCCACGGTGGCGTCGATCCTGAGCGTGGTGCTCGACCCGTCCGGGGTCATCGGCAGCCTCGACCGGGCCCGCCTGACCAATGCCCGCCTGACGCTGCTCGACGAATCCGGCGCCGAGCGGGTGGTGTTTCCGCGGGTCGACGGCCTGTTCAGCCGCGACGCGACCCGGCCGGCCCGGGTGTTCGAGATGCGCATCGTCGGCCCGCACGGGGCCTGGCGCTTCGGCGGCGACGTCGAGGAGGCGCCCGACGGCGGCCGCCACGGCGTCCTCACCCTCGACGACCTGCCCGCGCCCGACCTGCTGCTGCTGTCGGGCCAGTCGCGCCTGCCGCTCACCACCGACCTGAAGCTCTCCGGCCGCGCCCAGGTGGCGATGCACGGCGCGCGACTCGACGGCATGACCTTCCGGCTCGCCACCAGCGAGGGCAGCCTGCTGATCGAGGAGAAGGACTTCAACCCGGTGACGATCGAGGCGGTGACGGTCGACGGCGCCTGGGACGAGGCCCGCCGGACGCTGGCGATCGAATCCCTCGACTATCGCGGCGGCGGCAACCGGGTGCGGCTCGCCGGGACCTGGGCGGCGCCCCCCGACGGCGGCCCCGCCTGGACCGCCGCACTCTCGGGCACCGACGCGGTGCTGCGCGGCGCCGCCCCGGGCGACGCCCCGGTCAAGATCGCCAAGGTCGATGCTCGCCTCACCGGCCGCGACGGCGGCGTGCAGATCGACGGGCTGACGCTCACCGGCGAGAGCGTGCGCGGCACGGTCAGCGGCACGCTCGGCACCAAGGCCGACGACGGCGGCCTCACCCTTCGCATCACCGCCGAGCGCACCGACGGCCGCGCCGCCCTGCGGCTGTGGCCCGAGAACGTCGCGCCGCCGATCCGCGCCTACCTCGTCGACAACCTGCGCACCGGGCGGCTCGACAGCCTCGACGTCGTGGTCGACATGAGCATGGCCGAGTTCGCCGCCGCCACCCGCGGCGAGCCGATGCCCGACCAGGCGGTGCGGATCGCCTTCGCGGTGAGCGAGGGCGGCCTGACGATCTCGTCCGAGGCGCCTCCGCTCTCCCGCGCCCGGGTGTCCGGGCTCGTCACCGGGCGCAACACCACGATCCGCGGTGCCACCGCCGAGATCCGGATGCCGGACGGGCGCGCGCTCACCCTCCAGGACGGCTCCTTCGTCATCAAGGACGCGGTGCCCCACGACGTCTCGGCCCAGATCGGGCTGCGCCTGACCGGCGGGGCCGACGCGCTCGCCTCGCTCCTGCAGACCAAGCTCTTCCGCTCGCTCGCCGGCGCCGAGGTCGATCCCGCGTCCTTGCGCGGCCAGGCCGACCTGCGCATCGACTTCCCGCTCTCCCTCGAGGCGGTGCCCGACATCGCCGACCTGCCGGTGACCCTGAGCGGCAGCCTCACCGACATCGTCGCCGACCGCATCGTCGGCAAGGAGCGGCTCGAGAACGGCCGCTTCACGCTCGCCTACGACCGCAACGGCTTCAGCTTGAAGGGCGACGGGCGCCTCGCCGGGGCGCCGCTCACCGTCGACCTGCACCAGGCCAAAGCCGGCGCCCCCGGCGAGGCGGTGGTGACGCTCGCCCTCGACGACGCGGCCCGCGCCCGCAAGGGCCTGCCGACGGCGCCCCAGCTCGCCGGACCGATCAATGCCCGCGTCGTCGTGCCGTTCGGCCGTCCGGGCAAGAATCCGGTCCGGATCGAAGCCGATCTCGCCCGGGCGAGCGTCGACGGGCTCCTGCCGGGCTGGACCAAGGCCGCCGGCCGGCCCGGCCGCCTGACCCTCGCCCTCACCGAGACCCCGCAGGGCAGCGAGTTGCGCGACATCGTGCTCGAATCCGGCCAGGTCCAGCTGCGCGGCAGCGCCTTCCTCAACGGCGAGGGCGGGTTCGAGCGGGCCGACCTCACGAGCCTCAAGCTCTCGCCGGGCGACGACATCCGCGCCCAGGTCGAGCGCAGCGGCAACGGCTACCGGATCACCGCCAAGGGCGGCGTCGCCGATGCCCGGCCGTTCCTGCGCGCCATGACGGCGCCGCCGCGCAAGGGCGGGCGGGACGCCAATTCCCGCGACGTCGAGGCCGACCTCAGCTTCGCGATCCTCACCGGATTCAACGACGAGGCCCTGACCAACGCGAGCCTGAAGCTGTCGCTGCGCGGCGACGACCTGCGCCAGGCGCGGATCCAGGGTCGCCTGCGCTCGGCCGGGGTGAGCCTCGAGGTGGCGAAGGCCGACCGCTCCGGCCCGCCGGTCCTCAACGCCGAGACCAGCGACGCCGGCGCGGCGCTGCGCTTCCTCGACATCTACAAGCGCATGCAGGGCGGCTTCCTGTCGCTGCAGATGGGCCTGAACGACGGGCCGCAATCGGGCCTCGTCCAGATCCGCTCCTTCGCCCTGCGCAACGAGCCGGCGCTCGGCCGGATCATGGCCCAGGGCGAGGAGGGCGCCGACCGGCGCAGCGACGCCAACGACGTCGGCTTCGACCGCCTGCGCGCCGCCTTCCAGCGCAACGGCACCCGCGTCGCCTTCGCGGAGGCCGCGATCTCCGGCCCGGCGATGGGCTTCACCCTCGGCGGCTGGATCGACACCGCCAAGGACCGCACCGACATCGCCGGCACCTTCGTGCCGCTCTACGGCCTCAACAACGTGGTGTCCCAGGTGCCGATCTTCGGCCCGATCCTCGGCGGCGGCCACAACGAGGGCCTGTTCGCGATCAACTTCCGGGTCGCCGGCGCGATGAGCGCCCCCAACATCAGCGTCAACCCGCTCTCGGCGATCGCCCCGGGCTTCCTGCGCAAGCTCTTCGGCGCCGGCGGCGGCGACCCGACCGCCGCCCAGGCCCCCCGCTAGAGCGTCGCCATTTCGGGGTGGACAGCGCCGGGGCGAGCCCGTATGACGGACCCCGCTGCGGGCGTAGTTCAGTGGTAGAACGTCAGCTTCCCAAGCTGAATGTCGTCGGTTCGATCCCGATCGCCCGCTCCAATCCTCTCAAGCACTTAGCCGGGGATTGTGGTACGCCAGAAACCGAGCGTACCACCAGCGTACCACCATCAGACTAGATTAACGGGCCTAGCGGCGCGCCGATTCGAGGGCGATCTTCGCCTCGACCCGTGCGGGCGCAGGCGAGAGCCGAGGCCCCTAGCGAACGCCGCGAGGCTTGTCGGGACCGCCTACGCCCACGGGCTAGGGCACCCGGTATAAGGCACGGGCCGCAAGATCGTCGACCACCAGCGTTAGGGTCCCCGGCAGCCGCCTAGTCCGGCCAGGTCACCTCAAGGGCGGAAGCGCCGCGGCGGCGCCTGGGGACGTTCGCAAGCCCCTTTGACGGTCCCGGCGCGAGATGACACGGTACCGGCATGACCGGCCCCCTCTACCCCTCGCACGACGGCCCCGGCGCCGGGCGCGTCGTGGAGGTCACCGTCCGCGTCATGGTCGGCGCGGACCGGAGCACGGTCGTCGTCCGCCGCGGCGGCGAGCCCGCCATCCTGCACGAGGTCCGCCCGCACGGGGCGGAGGCAGACGGCATCGGCGCCGCCGTCGAGGCCGCCGTGCTAGACGGCGTTAAGCTTTCTAAGTAGTGAACACGGTTTTTTCAACATTGCGTCGCATTTTAATAAATCGATTCAGGTAAATATGATTCGCGCCAGAGCATGATGACGCCATCGAAAGTTGGGGAATACACCATGCGCATTTTTTAGAAGAACGCCATCAGCGCCGACAAGCTCGGCGCTGAGCTCGAAGAGGCTCGGCGCTTCTAGGAGCAGTGCCTCGCCAGCGGCGTGAACCCCAGCACTTGGATGGAGAACGCTTTCGAGGGAGCCGACTTCGCGTTCGGCTACTGGCCGGATGACACCGGCATCGAGCGGGCCATTCTGAAAGGAGATAATCTCCTGAAGGAAATTGGAGAAGGGAAGGAGGTCGCGCAGTTTCGCGTTCTGCGTGTTCTCTGCCGTGAGCAGGCGGAGGCGGAAGCCATGTCCCAGTTGTGGGGCGACGACCGTCCCAAGGCGGCCCAAGCGGCGCTGGCCTTCCCCGCCCTCCGCTCGGCATCCCGCCGGGCGTAGGGGTCGCTCACCACAGCGGCATCGCGGGGCAGCCTCTCCTGGCTGTGGGGCGCCTCGCGCAACGCGTGGGCGAGCCGCGGGCTAAGGGGATGACCGGCCGGAGCGGCGGCCTCACAATTCCCCTCCGTCCTGCCCAGCGAACCCCCTGACATTTAGGCGGACGTGGGTAATGCCAGTTTACGCCCACGCCACGTACACCCCGATCTAAGGATAGCTGCTCTCCCGAGAGGCTCTCAATCCTAACTTAAAGGGGGGATCTTGCGACATCGCTCGGGAGTTTGCCGCGTGCTGTGTTGACCCGTGCTTTTGACCCCTTTCGGACCTTCCACCCTGACTGTTCGGATGTCCGCTTAGAAAGCAAAAGCGGACCTGAAGCGGCGGCCATGACATGATCATGTCGTGGCCCATTAAGCGGTCCGTCGTAAGCGTCGTTCGAGTCATCCTAGGCTGCCGGCAAACCGCTCGGCCAGACGCTCCGCCTTGAAGGCCTCGCCCACCCAATCGACGAAGGCTCGCGTCTTCGCAGGCAGGTGGGCGCGCGAGGCGAAGTAGAGGGAGATCGCGCCGGCATCGGCGTACCAGCGCGGCAACAGGCGCACGAGGTCGCCCCGATCCAGGTCGGACCGCACGTCGGGCACCGCTACGAGCGCGACGCCCAGGCCCAGCAGCGCCGCCTCGCGCATCGCGCTGGGATCGTTGACGACGACGCTTTCCCGCTGCCCGGCCACCATCTCGCTGCCGGCGACGTCGCGCATGGTCCAGTGCCGGATGCGGCCGGTCTGTAGCGACCGCATAACGATGCCGTCGAAGGCTTGGAGCCCTGCCGGATCGGCGGGCGGCACCCGACCTCGCATGTAAGCCGGCGACGCCACCGCGATGATGTGGGCGGGAGCCAAGGTGCGTACCACGATGCCGGGGGACAGCGCGAAGCCGCCACCGATGGCGGCGTCGTACCCTTCGGCGACGAGATCGACCTGGCGGTTCTCGAAGTGCCATTCCGGCCGGACGCGCGGATGGCGGGCCAGGAAGCCCGGTAGGAGTGGCAGGACGTGGCTCATCCCGAAAGTTGGCGGCAGGCTGACCTTGAGCGTGCCGACCGGTTCGCCGCCGTCCGCGGAGACGCCGGCAATCGCGGCTTGCAGCCCTTCCAAGTTCCCCGCGACCGCCTGGCGGAAGCCCTCCCCGGCCTCGGTCAGGGTGAGCTTGCGGGTCGAGCGGTGGAACAGCCGCACGCCAAGGTTGCGCTCCAGCATGGCCACGTTGCGGCTGACCGCGGCCGGCGTCAGCGACAGCCGCCGGGCGGCCTCGGAGAAGCTGCCGCATTCGGCGCTGCGCACGAAGGCTTCGAGGTTGGCCAAGGTCTCCATGTCACCACCTTCAACGATCCGTTGAAGGCATAACAAGCCATTCGCGGCTAAAACAGGAGGAGTGCTCGGGCCATCCTCATCCCATCGAACACGCGATGGAGCGATGACATGACCCAAGTATCCCCCCCCCTCGCAGGCAAGGTAGCCCTTGTGACTGGTGGATCGCGCGGCATCGGGGCGGCCATCGTCCGCCGCCTCGCCCGCGACGGCGCTGACGTCGCCTTCAGCTACGCCGCCTCGCGCGAGCGGGCCGAGGACGTCGTCCGCGAGGTCGAGGCGCTCGGCCGGCGGGCGGTCGCCATAAGGGCGGACCAGGCCGACACCGGCGAGGTCGAGGCCTTGGTGCAGGAGGCCCACGCCGAACTCGGACGCCTCGACATCCTCGTCAACTCCGCGGGCGTTTTCGTCACCGGCATGGTCGACGATGCCAAGGCCGACCGGGCCGCGTTCGACCGGCAGCTCGACGTCAACGTCAAGGGCGTCGCCGCGGCGGTCCGGGCCGCCGTGCCGCTGATGACGGATGGCGGGCGCATCGTGTCCATCGGTACCACCGGCGCGGTCCACGTTCCGTTCGCCGGCGCCGCCGACTACATCGCCACCAAGGCGGCGGTGGCGGCCTACACCCGCGGCTGGGCCCGCGACCTCGGACCCCGCAACATCACGGTCAACCTAGTCCAGCCCGGTGCGATCAACACCGACATGAACCCGCAGGACGGCCCTTTCGCCGAGACGCTGAAGGGCTTGGCCGCGCTCGGCCGCTACGGACAGCCGGAGGACATCGCGGCGGCGGTCGCGTTCCTGGCCGGACCGGATGCCGGGTACGTCACCGGCGCCACGCTGAACGTCGACGGCGGCCAGTCCGCCTGAACCCTTGCCCCTCTATCTCGACCCACTATCAAGAGAGACAGGACCATGACGTCCATCGGCATCATCGGCGCCGGACAGATCGGCCTCGCCATCGCGACGGCGCTCGCCCGGCACGCTATTCCCGCCACGCTCGCGAACAGCCGCGGGCCTGACAGTCTCGCGGAGACCGTCGCCGCGCTGGGACCGAGCATCACGGCGGGCACCCGCGAGGAGGCCGCGGCGAAGGACATCGTCTTCGTCGCCGTGAACTGGTCGAAGCTGGAGGCCGCCCTCGCCGGCCTGCCGGACTTCGGCGGCCGCATCGTCGTCGACGCCAACAACCCCATCGAGGCGCCGCTATTCAAGCCGTTCGACCTCGGCGGTCGCTCATCGTCCGAGGTCTTCGTCGGCTGGGCGCCGGGCGCGCGGGTCGTGAAGGCGTTTAATCACTTGCAGCCGCAGCTAGTCGCCGGCGACCCAGCCAGCGATGGCGGACGGCGCGTGCTGTTCTACTCAGGGGACGAGGCCGAGGCGAAGGCGCAGGTGAGCACGCTGATCGAACGGCTCGGCTTCTTCGGCATCGACCTTGGTCCGCTCGCACTCGGCAGCCGCCTCGTTCAGTTCCCCGGCGGTCCGCTGCCGGCACTGAACCTCGTGAAGATCAACTGACCCCACAGCTCGACAACTCATGGAGGTATTCCGTGACTGACACCAACCAAGCCAGCCAAGGATCGGCAGAGCCCGATTACGACGGGCTGCTGCGTGCCAACCTGGAGAGCGTTTTTAACGAGCGTGATTCCGGTAGGCGCGCGGCTGCGCTGAACGAACTCTTCGTGGCTGAGCCGATCATGTACGAGCCGACCAACGTCGTTCAGGGGCGCGCAGCCATTTCCGCGGTCGCCGGCAACTTGCTGGACCAGTTCGGTCCGACGTTCCGGTTCATCCCGATAGGACGTGCAGTCGGCCATCACGGCCTGGGTTCGCTGCGGTGGGAAGCCGGTCCGGAGGGAGGATCAGTCGCGGTAACCGGGACGGACGTCGTAGAAGTCGTCGGCGGCAGGATCGCGCGCCTCTGGGTGCTCCTCAACCCACCTGCAGCCTGAGCCTGCGATGCGGGTTGCCGCATAGTCAGCAAGTAAAGGACTATTGGCGACGTACAGTCCATCCGTGGCGCCCGCCCAGGCAGATGTCAGGTTCTCGGCACCCCATGCCACGACTGGCCACCGGATGCTCACCAACTCTCCCCGGCCGGCGGTCAACGCCGGCCGGGGAGCAGTCAGCTTACATCATCAGGCCTGCGCCTGACCGCCGTCGACGAACAACTCGGTGCCGTTGACGAAGGCTGCCTCGTCGGAGGCCAGGAACAGGACCGCGTTGGCGACCTCCGTCGGCTCGCCGACGCGTCCAAGCGGGATGCGCGTCCCCAGGTAGTCGAGCAGGCCCTGCTGCTTCTCGACATCGTCGCCGGCGAGGCCGACGAGGCCCGGAGTGCGCGTCGCGCCGGGGCTGACCACGTTGACGCGGATGCGACGGTCCTTCAGGTCGAGGATCCAGGTGCGGGCGAAGTTGCGGATGGCCGCTTTGCTGGCCGAATACACGCTGAAGGCCGGCGTCCCCTCGGTGCCAGCGGTTGAGCCGGTCAGCACCACGGCGCCGCCGTCCTTCAGGAGCGGCAGCACCTTCTGGACGGTGAAGAGCGTGCCCTTCACGTTCGTGTCGAAGGTCGTATCAAAGTGCTCCTCGGTGATGGCGCCGAGTGGCGCGAACTCGCCCCCGCCGGCGTTGGCGAAGACGACGTCGATCTGCGCGTGCTTCTGCTGGACCGCGTCGTAGAGACGGTCGATGTCGGCGAGGTTCGCCATGTCGCCGCGCACGCCGGTAACCCGGCCGCCGATCTCCTTCGCCGCCGCGTCGAGCGCGTCTTGGCGGCGGCCCGTGACGAACACCGAGGCGCCCTCCCGCGAGAAGGCTCGGGCTGTGGCGAGTCCGATGCCGCTTGTGCCCCCGGTCACCACCACAACCTTGTTCTGGAACCTGCCGGTCATCGTCATTCTCCTTAGCTCGGCTGCGTGTCAGCCGCTGGCGGGAGAGATGCCTCCAGAACGATGATGCGGACAGACCGCAACTCTGGCACGTAGCGTTCCAATCGGGGAACGATGATGCGCCCAGACCTCAACGACTACGTCACCTTCGCCGAGGTCGTCGCACATGGCGGGTTCACCGCCGCGGGCCGGGCTCTCCGTGAGCCGAAGTCGAAGCTGAGCCGCCGTGTCTCGGCGCTGGAGGCCCGGCTCGGGGTGCGGCTCATTGAGCGCTCCAGCCGGCGCTTCCGCGTCACCGAGATTGGGCAGACCTTCTACGAGCGCTGCCGCGCCACGATGCTGGAGGCAGAGCGGGCCGAGGCGCTCGTCGCAGAGGCCCAGGCCGAACCGCACGGGCGCATCCGCATGAGTTGCCCACGCAACCTCGTGAAGTTCGCATCCGGCATCGTGCGGAGCTTCCTCGACCGCTACCCGAAGGTCCAGTTGCAGCTCGTCGCCTCGGACCGCGCCGTCGACCTTATCGAGGAGCGGATCGACGTCGCGCTCCGCGTCCGACACGAGCTCACCAGCGATGCGTCGCTCACGATGCGGTCGCTGGGACGTTCACGCTGGATCCTCGTCGCCAGCCCGCAGGTCGCGAGCGGCCTCGGCGCCGACCTCGCCGAGCTCGCCTCCGTCGCGACCATGGGCACGAGCGACGAGGCCGGCGAGATCACCTGGGTGCTGGAGCGCGACGACGGGGAGAGACATGAGCTGCGTCACGAGCCGCGGCTGACCTGCGCCGACTACGCGGTTCTCTGCGATGCCGCGGCGGACGGCTTGGGTGTTGCCTTCTTGCCCGATCACGCCTGCGCGGCGCACATCGCTGCCGGCAAGCTCGTTCGCGTCTTCCGGGACTGGCGGAGCCGGGACGGCATCGTCCATATCGTCTTCACGACCCGGCGCGGCCTGCCGCCCGCCGTCCGCGCCCTCATCAACCACTTGGCGAAAGAATTCCCGGACCTGTGAGGGCGTAGAGCCTGCCGTGGACACACGGCGCTTGCGGCGTGTCGACGTCGGCCCATAACCTTCTTAGAAGCCTGCGATAGAGGGCGGTCTGCCTCCGGCCCCCTCGGCAGTCCGATCGTGAGCAGCTACGGGCACATTAGCGACCGACGGGTAGCAGGCATGTCAGTGCGGTTCACTACGTGGTGGAAGGCTATGGGTCCGGCTCTCGACGCGCTCCGGCCTCGCAACCGACCTCCACCGTTGCACCTTCCGCTGCGCGCCCCGGTCGAGTTCGACAATTCCATCGAGGGACACGACCGGCGCGCGGATCGCGCGATCAACCAGCGAGTATGTTCCCGCTGAACATGCCACCGCGGAAAACTGGTGCGTCCTGATCGGTCACGAAGAGGACGAGGTCGGCGTCGGAGACGGCCAGTACCCTCCCGCCGTCCCCCTTGAGGTACGCCGTATCACCCGCCCGCAGCATCAAGCCGCCGACCTCGACGTCGCCGCCGAAGACGTGGAGCAGGCGAACCGCATCGGGCACCGGAAGCGGCGGCAGGGACAACGCTGGCCCGGCCGCAACATGCGCGTCGGAGACCCATGCCTGGGCTCGGACCTCCAGCGGCGCGCCCTCGGGCCCCGCGATGAGGCGCCACTTGCCGCGGCTCATCACCTCCCCGAAGTCGTGGAGCTGGACCTTGGGTCCGAGGTCGGCCGCCCGCGGCCGCAGGAAGATCTGCAATGCCTCGACCGGGCCGTGGTCGAGCATGCGCTCCTCGTGCTGGAAGGCATGGCCGGCGTTCATCATCATCAGGCGCGTCGCCGTGATCTCCTGCTCGTTCCCGACCGTGTCCCGGTGGAGCATCCGCCCGGCCCGGACATAGGTCAGGATCTCGTCGTCGCGGTGCGGGTGCATCCCGATGACGTGCCCGGGCGCCACGGTGGCGCGGTCGATCCGGCCGATGGCGCCTAGGCCGCTATCTCCGCCGCCGAGGCTCAGCCCGGGACGGATGATCTCGACGGCGAAGCCGCGGGCCGGGTCGCCCATGCGGTCGCCGCGTTTGAGCTTGGTCGCGTCCATGGTCTCGTCCCTTATCAGTGGGCATCTCCGCCATGGAACGTAGCGTCGTCGTGCCGGGGACGGTATCGTCCGATCCGGGCAAGCTCCGTCCCGGGAAGCGGAACGCGCATGGACGTCGACGACCTGAGGACCTTCGTGGAGGTCGCCGACGCGGGAGGGGTCTCGGCCGCCTCCCGCCGCCTCAACATGGCGAAGTCCATCGTCAGCCGGCGGCTGCTGCGGCTGGAGGCCGAGCTCGGCACCCAGCTTCTCGCCCGCACCACCCGGGGCGCGGCCCTGACCGAGGCGGGCACGACGTTCCGGGAGCACGCCGGCCGGATCTGCGCCGAGGTGGACGCGGCCCTGGAGGCGGTCTCGGTCGGCGGCGAGCTCCGCGGCCTCCTGCGGGTCGCCGTACCCTCCACGTTCGGCCCGACGCACTTCGCGCCGGCCATCGCCGAGCTCACCCGCCGCCATCCACGACTGCAGGTCAACTGCCGTTACAGCGACCGCTACGTCGACCTCGTCACGGAGGGCTTCGACTGCGGCATCCGGGTCGGCTACCTGGCGGATTCGAACCTCGTCGCGCGCCGCATCGGGTCCTTCTCGGTTCGGCTGTTCGCAAGTCCCGACTACGTCGCCGCGCACGGCGCGCCCAAGACGCCGGAGGACGTGCCCGGACACCCGGCCGTGATGATCGGCACGGAGACTTGGACGTTCAGCGCCGGGGGCAAGTCGTTCCCGGTCCGCCCGACGGGCCGCTTCCGCGCCGACAGCGCGGTGGCCATCGCGGAGGCGACGGCCGCGGGCGCGGGCATCGCCGCGCTGCCCGACGTCATCGCGGAGCCCTACGTGTCGGCCGGCTCCCTGGTGCCGGTCATGCCGGGATACGCCCTGCCCTCCATCGGCATGTTCGTCGTGCGCCCGCCCGGGCAGCACCCGTCTCGCAAGGTGCAGGCGCTGACGGACCTGCTGATCGAGCGCCTCGGCCGGCAAGCCACCTAGCGGTGGACGTGGGAGCCCGCCCGAGGACGCGGTCGCCTTCGCCGCGTCCCGCATTGAGGGACGCAGCGTGCCTGTAAAGACGGCTAGTGGCGCCGTACGTGGGACGGCATCTTCGGGGTGTCAGGCGGTTCCGGAGCGGGGCCGCCCCACCCGAAGGAGAACGTCATGTCCTACGAGAGATTGACCGCCGAGAACGCCGCTGTGCTGTTTGTCGACCACCAGACCGGGCTCGCCAACGGCGTGCAGACCCAGTCGCCCGCGGACTTCCAGAACAACGTCAAGGCGCTCGTGACCATCGCGCAGGTCTACGGCCTGCCGGCCGTGGTCACGACCAGCGCCTCGGACGGCCCGAACGGCCCGATCATGCCGGTGGTGGCCCAGGGCCTGCCGAACGCCGCCGTCGTGCACCGGCCGGGCGAGATCAACGCCTTCGACAACGCCGACTTCGCCGCCGCCGTGAAGGCGACCGGCCGCAGGAAGCTCCTGATCGCGGGCATCTCGACGGACGTGTGCGTCGCCTTCGCGGCGCTGTCGGCGAAGGAGGCGGGATACGACGTCTACGCGGTCGTCGACGCCTCCGGCACCTGGAGCAAGCTTGTCGAGGACGCCGCCATCACCCGCATGGTCCAGGCCGGCATCGTGCCGATCAACTGGGTCGCTGTCGGCGCCGAGCTCCTCGCCCACTGGCAGTCCGCCACCGGCGAGGCGCACGCGAGGCTGATGGGCGACCACCTGCCCTTCGCCGGCAACAACTACGCCGGCTTCCTGGCCGCGAAGGGCCATGCGTGACGGTTTCATACCGCCCCGCATCTCATCGATGGCCCCCGCCGCCCGCCGGTCCGGGGGTCAGGTCTTCGGCACCTCCATCCCGCGTTTGACCGCCGGACGCTCGCCGATCCGCTCCAACCAGCCATGGACGTTCGGGACCGAGCCAAGCGTGTCCGCGAGCGGGTCCTTCAGGAAAGACGTGGCGGCCAGCGTCCAGGCGTAGCAGGCCATGTCGGCGATGGAGTAGTCCTGGCCCGCCAGGTAGGGACCCTCGCCGAGGCGCTTGTCCATCACCCGCAGCAGCCGGTCCGCCTCTTCGGTGAACCGCTTGATGGCCAGCGGTGCCTTCTCGTCCGAACGCACCGCGAAGAAGCCGAGTTGGCCCAGCATCGGGCCCAAGCCGCCGACCTGCCAGTGAAGCCACTCCAGGGCCTTGTAACGGGCGGGACCCGACGGCGCGAGGAAACGTCCGGTCTTCTCGGCGAGATAGGTAAGGATCGCCCCGCTCTCGAACACCGAGAGCGGACCGCCCTCCGCTTCGTCGTCGACGATGGCCGGGATCTTGTTGTTCGGCGAGACCCTCAGGAACTCGGGGGCGAACTGCTCGTCCTTGCCGATGTTCACCGGCACGACCGAGTACGGCAGACCGCACTCCTCCAGCATGATCGGGATCTTGCGACCGTTCGGGGTCGACCAGGTGTAGAGCGTGATCATGGCGGATGCCTCGTGGTCGGGGTGGTGCTGGTTGCTCCCTCAGGCCCGAACTAGGGCGGCTGGCGCCGGACCGAGCATCCCGGTTCGGCTCCGGTTGACAGAATCCCGTATCATGCAACATCATAAGTTCCATGAGACGGGACGGCAGGTTGTCGGGCGTGCTGCACGTCCTCCTCCACATGGCGGAGGCCGACGGACCGGTGACGTCCGAGCGGTTGGCCATGATGATGGGGACCAACCCGGTCGTGGTGCGCCGGACCATGGCGGGCCTGCGCGACCTGGGGCTCGTGGCTTCCGGGAAGGGGCATGGCGGTGGCTGGACCATCGCCTGCGACCTCGACCGGGTGACCTTGCACGACGTCTACGTCGCGCTCGGGTCCCCGGAGGTGTTCGCGATGGGACACCGGAGCGAGGAGCCGACCTGCCTCGTCGAGCAGGTGGTCAACGCCGCGCTCGCAGACGCCTTACGGGAAGCCGAGGCACTTCTGCTCTCGCGCCTGGGCGACGTCACGCTGGGCCGTCTCAGCGCCGATTTCCACGCGCGCCTGGCAAAGCGCGGACCGTGCGGGCAGGAGGCCCATCCGATGACGCATAGCGCGCAGCCTGAACCGACCAACTTCGTGGCTGCCTTCTCGGACCCGGCGGCCGCCGCACGGTATGCCGACGGACCACCCCGTTTCGTGCCGGGCTTCGAGGCCCTGCACAGGATGACCGGCATCCTGCTCGCCGAGCACGCGCCGGCCGATGCGCGCCTCCTAGTGCTCGGAGCCGGAGGGGGACTGGAACTGCGGGCGCTGGCCCAGGCGCACCCGGGATGGACGTTCGTCGGTGTCGACCCGGCGGGGGAGATGCTTCGCCAGGCCGAGCGCACGCTCGGCCCGCTGATGGACCGGGTCACCCTCATCGAGGGCTACATCGACGACGCGCCCCTCGGTCCCTTCGATGCGGCGACCTGCCTGCTCACCCTGCACTTCCTCGACCCGGAAGCGCGCGAGGACACCGTCCGGGCCATCCACCGGCGCCTGAAGCCGGGTGCGCCGTTCGTGGCGGCGCACGGTAGCTTCCCGCAGGACGACAGCCGCTCGCGCTGGATTGCGCGGTACGAGGCCTATGCGGTCGCGTCCGGCGTCGACGGCGAGCAGGCGGCGAAGGCCCGGAGCGCCGTGCAGGCCCACCTGCACACCCTCACGCCCGAGACGGATGCCGCCGTGCTACGGGCGGGCGGCTTCCAGGATGTCGAACTCTTCTTCGCCGCCTTCACGTGGCGCGGATGGGTCGGACGGGCGTAAGGGCGCGCCGGCACCCTGCCACGTCAGCGGAAGCGCGCTACGCCGTTCCGTTGCCGCCGCTGGCGCCGTCCGAACCGCGCCGGGGAGCAAGGCCGGGGTTAGTACGCTCCCTCGTCGGGGATGTTCAGGATGTTGCCGCAGGCCTTGCAGTGAACGGCATCCGGCTCGTGGCGCTGCAGCCCGCAGGCGGTGCAGGGGAAGCGCACCTTGTAGGGGCGGAACACCACCTGCGCGAGGCGGAAGAACAGCGTCACGCCGCAGATCATCACGAAGACGGACAGCAGCCGGCCCGTCGGCCCGGGCAGGGTGATGTCGCCGTAGCCGGTCGTCGTCAGCGACGTGACCGTGAAGTACAGCGCGTCGACCGGTGTCTGGATCGCCGGATTGCCGCCGTGTTGGGTGGCGTAGACGATGCCCGTCATGACGAACACGAACACCACCAGGTTCGTGGCCGCCAGGATCGCGTCCTCGTTGCGGCGGAACAGGTCGCTGTCCTGCCGCAGCCGCTCCAGCAGGTGGTAGGTGCGCAGCAGGCGCAGCGTCCGCAGGATGCGCAGGAAGCCGACGCCCTCGACGACGACGGGCGCGAGGAACGAGGCCACCGCCACGAGGTCCGTCCACGTGCTCAGGTGCCGGAACTCGCGCAGCGGCGCGCGGCTGATGAGCAGTCGGGCGGCGAAGTCGGCCAGGACGCAGGCGCCCACCGCGAGGTCGCAGGCGACGATCCAAGGCGACAGCGGCAGGAACGAGGTGACGACGACGAAGGCGATGGTCGCCACGTCGAACACCAGCAGGGCGTAGCGGAAGCGGTGAGCGCCCCGCGTGTCCCCCTCGTACATCTCGCGCAGCGTCGCGGTGATCATCGTCATCGGTCGTGTGACTGGAAGGGCCTGGATCTCAAGAATCCCGTGTAAGGGCGTACCCGGCCACGGCGCCTGCGGCATCGCCGGATAGCCAGGACAGCAGCATGAGCACCCCCACCCCGAGCAGCAGGATCCCGGTGAGGGCGAGGATGAGGTCCGACAGGCGGCCTTCGATGGCGCCGGGACGACGCCGCGGCAACTGACGGGGCATGATGCTTCACCCGCTTCCGGGAAGTGGACGGAGACGTCGCGCTCCGGCGGAGCGCGACAGGTGCCGGCTCAGTGGTGGGCCGGGCGTCCCGGGGCGAGGCGTAGGACCAGCGCACCCGCGGCCATGCAGGCGAGGGAGCCGATCAGCACGCCGACCTTGGTCTCGGCCTCAAGCTCCGGGGCGTTCGCGAAGGCGAGTAGGCCGATGAACAGGCTCATGGTGAAGCCGACGCCGCAGAGGAGGGAGACGCCGTAGACCTGCGCCCAGGTCGCATGGGCCGGGCGCTGCGCCAGCCCGAGCCTTACCGCGGCGAGCACGAGCCCGAACACGCCGACCTGCTTGCCCACGAACAACCCGAGCGCCACGCCGAGCGTCACCGGGTCGAGCAGCATGCGGGGCGTGATCCCCGCCAGCGACACGCCCGCATTCGCGAAACCGAAGACCGGCAGGATGAGGTAGGCCGACCAGGGATGGACCGCGTGCTCCAGGATGTGGAGCGGCGAGGTCGGGTCGTCCGGCTTGCCGACGCTCAGCCGCAACGGGACCGTCAGCGCCAGCAGCACGCCGGCGATGGTCGCGTGGACGCCCGACTTGAGCACGAACACCCACAGCACCGCGCCGAGCAGCAGGTAGGGCCACAGGCGCGCCACGCCGGCCTTGTTCATCCCGTAGAGGACCGCGAGCGTGACCGCCGCCCCGCCGAGCATCGGCAGCGACAGGTCGGCGGTATAGAACGCCGCGATGATGAGGACCGCGCCCAGGTCGTCGATGATGGCAAGGGCCGTCAGGAACACCTTGAGCGAGACCGGCACCCGGGGGCCGAGCAGCGCCAGGACGCCGAGGGCGAACGCGATGTCGGTGGCGGCCGGGATCGCCCAGCCCCGCAGGGTCTCGGGCGAGTTCCAGTTCACGGCGGCGTAGACGATGGCCGGGACCGCCATGCCGCCAAGGGCGGCCAGCCCCGGCAGGATGCGGTCGGGCCAAGTGCGCAGGCGCCCGTCGAGCACCTCGCGCTTGATCTCCAAGCCGACGAGCAGGAAGAACACCGCCATCAGGGCGTCGTTGATCCAGTGCAGGACCGAGAGCGGACCCACGTAGGCCTTGAGCGCGGCAAAGTAGGTGTCCGCCAGGGGCGAGTTGGCGATCACCAGGGCGAGCGCGGCGCTCGCCATCAGGACGAGGCCGCCGCCGGCCTCGCTGGTGAGGACGTTGCGCAGGGCCGACAGGGGACGGCGGCGAGGCCGCGGAACGGCATGGGAGGGCGACGGCACGGGCACGGATCTCCTGCGCTGGCGGCCCGACCAGCGCTCGTCCTGCCGGTCCGACCCACGGACCGCGCACCCTGCGCGGGCTATCGCATCCCGGACCGTGAGGCACAACCCGCGCTCCCTCGGATCCACAAGGAGGGTTCCCGGCACCGGCGACAGGGACGCGGAACGGTCTCCGGTCGGCACCGTCGGGCCTGCCTGGCGTTATCCGGTATTCGGTCAACTGACCCGCTACCCCGCCTCTCGTTCGCTGGACCCGTTCGGAGGGCAACCATAGGTTCCGACTGAGCGGAGGGTTGAGCCATGACGCGTCCCGACGAAATCGGCATCTGACGAGAGCCTCCGCGGAGACCCACGCCCTGGCGTGGGCCGGGATGGCGTTACAAGACAAACGAAAAGGCGCGGCGCCCACCGCGCCTTTTCGTTTGTTCGAAGGACCGCGGACCGGGCGGCTGCCTTTGTTCAGCGTCCTGTCAGGTCATCGGCCTCGACGTTCACCGCCCGCCATACCCTTCCGACCGCCCTGCGCAGGACCTGGGAGACCTGCTCGGCCGAGTACGGCTTGCGCAGGAGCTCGAAGCCGTGGGCACCCTCCTGCGCGAGGACATGGCTGTAACCCGAGGCGAGCACCACCGGCAGGTTCGGCAACCGCCGCCTCAGGAGCCGGGCGAACGCGATCCCGCCCATGCCCGGCATCACGACGTCCGAGAACACCACGTCGAAGTCCGATCCGTCGTGGCCGATCCTGTCGAGCGCCTCCTCGGCGTTCGTCGCCCAGGTCGTGCGGTAGCCGAGATCCTCAAGGATCTGCGTGGCGAAGGTCCCGACCTCGACGTTGTCCTCCACGACGAGCACCCGCTGGCCGGACCCGACGTGCGACACGGAAGCGGCGGCATCCTTGGCGGCCAGGGGCTTGGGCTCCGCGGGCACCTCGGGCAGGTAGAGCGTGAAGGTCGAGCCACCTCCCGGGACGCTCTCGACATCGACGTCGCCGCCAGACTGCTTGGCGAAGCCGAACACCTGGCTGAGCCCAAGGCCGGTGCCCTTGCCGACCTCCTTCGTCGTGAAGAACGGCTCGAAGATGCGCGGCAGCACCTCCGAGGCGATGCCCGCGCCGGTGTCCGAGAGCGAGACGGCGGCGAACGGATGCGAGCTCCCGGCGTGTCGGCGGATCGGCGGCAGCGTGCCGCCGCAGGCCAGCCGCAGGGTCAGCGTCCCCTCGCCGTCCATGGCGTCGCGGGCGTTCACCGCCATGTTCACCAGCGCGGTCTCGAACTGGCTGAGGTCGGCGCGCACGTGGCAGGGCGCCCCCGCGATATCCAGCACCACCCGGATGCGGGCCCCCGTGACCGTGTCGAGGAGGTCCGCCATGGCACGCAGCCGCTCGTCGAGGGCGAACACCTGCGGGTCGAGGGTCTGCCGGCGGGCGAAGGCGAGGAGCTGCCCGGTGAGCTTGGCCGCACGCTCGACGGTCTCGGAGACCGCGTCGAGGTAGCGGGCCTTGCGCGCCTCGGGCAGGTCCGGGCGGCGCAGGAAGTCGACCGACGAGCGGATGATGGTCAGCAGGTTGTTGAAGTCGTGCGCCACGCCGCCCGTCAGCTGCCCGATGGCCTCCAGCTTCTGCGACTGCCGCAAGGCCTCCTCGGCCTTCAGCAACTCGTCGGTACGTTCGGCGACGCGGCTCTCCAGCGTCTCGTTCAACTCGCGCAGGCGGTCCTCGGCGAGCCTGCGGTCATGGATGTCGGTCGAGGTGCCGAACCAGGCCGTCACCGTCCCACCGGCGTCGCGCAGGGGCTCGGCCCGGGCCAGGTACCAGCGATAGGCGCCGTCGTGTCGCCGGTAGCGTATCTCGATATCGTAGGAGACCTCGCGCGCCCGCGCATCGGCCCAGACCGCGGCGGTCCGGGCCCGGTCGTCCGGGTTGACGGCGTCGATCCACCCGTCGGGCAGCGCTGCCTCAAGGGACTGGCCGGTGAACTCGCACCAGCGGTCGTTGAGGAAATGCAGGTGCCCGTCCGGCGAGGCGAACCAGACGAAGGCCGGGACGACGTCGGTCAGGGTGCGTAGCCGCGCCTCGGCCTGCCGGCGCTCGTCGATGTCGATGACCGAGCCGAAGTAGCCGAGGAAGGCCCCGTTCGCCGCGATCCGCGGCGAGGCGGCGTCGATGGCCCAGCGGTAGGCGCCGTCCCGACCGCGCAACCGGTACTCCAGGCGGAAGGGCTTCCGCTCGGCGTTGGCGGCCAGGAAGGTCTGCTCCGAGGGACGGCGGTCGTCAGGATAGATGGCGTCGAGCCAGCCGAGGCCGAGCCCCTCCGCCTCGGTCTGGCCGGTGAACTCGTACCAGCGCCAGTTCAGGTAAATGCAGGCGCCGTCCTCGTCGGTGATCCAGGTCATCACCGGCGCGTCGTCGGCCATCGTGCGGAAGCGGGCCTCGCTCTCCCGCAGGCGCGCCTCCGCCTCGTGCCGGAAGGTCACGTCGCTTGCCGTGCCGAACCACTCGACGATCTCTCCCGCCTGGTCGAGCAACGGGACGGCACGGGAGAACGTCCAGCCGACCGTGCCGTCGGCCCGCCGCACCCTGTGCTCCAGCTCGAACAGCCCCTTGCGCCGGATGGCGTCGGCGATGGCGGCGAGGACCTCGGCCCGGTCCTCCGGCTCGATGTTGCGGTCGAGCCAGCGCTCGCTCGGCTCCGTGGCGTCGGCCAGGATGCCGCGACCGTCGAGCCGGATCATCCCACGCCAGTCCGCGCCCATCCGGTACACCGCGTCGGACGTCGCGTTGACCAGGGCCCGCAGCCGTCCCTCGCTCACGCGCAGGTTGGCCTCGGCGCCGACGCGCTCGATGTAGGCCCAGCAGCGTTCCGTCACCTCGCGCAGCATCAGCAGCTCGGCGTCGGACCAGCGGTGCGGCACGGCATGGTGGATGGCCATGAGGGCCGTGAGGCGGCCCTCCTTGATCAGCGGCATACAGATGGTCGCGGCGATGCCGATGGCTTGGAAGGTCCGTGCCTCGTGCGGGGCGAGCTCGGCGGCGTTGTCGTTGACGACGAGGGGCCTGCCGGCATTGAGCTCCCGGACCGCGAGTTCGCCGAAGTCGGCGAGGCTGTAGTGTCCGAGGATCGAGGGTGCGTCCGGCGCGTGCCAGTTGCCGCGGATGGTGAAGCCGTCGCCGTCGGCGTCCATGTCGGCGTAGGCGCAGTTCGACACGTCCAGGTGCTCGCCGAGGAGACGCGTCGTGGCCTCCAGCACCGCGGCGGCGTCGCGGGCGTCCGCGGTCGCCCGCGCCAAGCCGTCGAGGAAGCGGAATCGGTCCTCGCTCTCGGCGAGGCGGCGTTCGGCCAGCACGCGCTCGGTGATGTCGAGCACCGTCGCGAGCGTGCCGACGGGCCGATGACGGGCTCGATCCTGGCAACCCGCCGAGGAGGTACGGAACCGAATGCGCGCCGTCCCGTTTCCACGACGCATATGACAGCTACCTGTCATTATAGCAGCCAGCTAATTAAGTCGGAGCGTTCCATGGGGCGCAAGCCCAGTGCGGTCTTGGAGGACCGCCTTCCGGCACGCCGCGCCTGGTCCGGTCTCGTCATCGACGTCTTCCGCTTGAACGGGGACCTGATCGAGGCCGGCGACGCCTTGGTGCGTGACCTCGGCCTGACTAGCGCCCGCTGGCAGGTGCTGGGAGCGATTGCCCTGTCCCCGGTCCCGCTGCCGGTCGCCCACATCGCCCGCAACATGGGCCTCGCCCGCCAGTCGGTTCAGCGCGTCGTCGACGACATGCGTGACGACGGTCTGGTCCGGCTCGAACCCAACCCCCACCACCGCCGCGCGCCGCTCGTCGCGATGACCCCGCGCGGCGAGGCCGCTTACGCACAAGCCATGGCACGCAAGGACCTCTGGGCCGACGTGCTCACCGAAGGGATGTCGGCGGAGACCATCGAGGCGGCAGGCACGCTCCTGCGCACGATGCAGCAGCGGATCGCCGCCTCCCACGAACACATCGCTTCCATTGCCGCCACACGAAAGGAGACACAGGAATGAACCGCGCCGAAGCCACGCAGGAGTACGATGCCGACGTGATCGTCGTCGGCGCCGGGCCCATCGGCCTGACGACGGGCAACGCCTTGCGCCACCACGGCGTGTCATGCCTGCTCCTGGAGGAACGCACCGACGTGAAGGCGTACTCGCGGGCGAACAACCTTTGGGCGCGCCCGCAGGAACTGCTCGCCGGCATCGGCCTGCGCGACGTGTTGGCCGAGAACAGCTACGCCATCGACACCATCAACTTCTTCGTCAACGGCACCCCGACGACGTCCATCCCCGTCGCCGATGTCGCCAGTCCCTACCCGAAGGTGCTCTACAGTGGGCAGGACGTGATCGAGCGGACCCTGATCGGCGAGTTCGAGGCGCGGGGCGGTCGGCTCGACCGCGGCTGCACGGTGACCGACCTCCTCCAGGACGAGACCGGCGTCACCGTGGTGCTCCGTCGAGGCAAGGACGGGCCGCAGGAGCGTCGACGCTGCCGCTACGTCGTGGCCGCCGACGGCGCCAAGAGCACGATCCGGCCGATGCTCGACCTCGACTTCGAGCCGGTTCGGCTACCGGACTGCATGAACCGACAGGTGGACGCCAAGCTGTCCTGGCGCCGCTCGCGTGAGCCGAACCAGCTCTGGTTCTTCTACTACGAGCACGGCTTCGCCGGCATCCTGCCGGTCTGGGGCGGCTACCACCGGCTGTTCTTCCTCGCCGACGACACCGGCGTACCGGACCGCGACCCGACGCTCGACGAGATGCAGGCGGTCGCGCGCGAGGTCACGGGCGACGAAACCCTGACCCTGTCGGACCCGCAGTGGGTCACCCATAGCCGCTTCCAGTACGGCGTCTCGCCCGGCTACGCCCGCGGCCGCGTCTTCCTGGCGGGCGACGCCGGACACCTCTCGCTGCCGATAGGCGGCCAGGGCATGAACGCGGGCCTGCACGATGCTGTCGAGATCGCGTGGCGGCTGGCCATGACCCTGCGCGGCGAGGCGGCGCCGGTGATCCTCGATTCCTACGACGGCGAGCGGGGCGGCGAGCACGCCCGGTTGAGCGCCCAGCAGGCGCGCGGGTTCCGTTGGACGGTTTATCGCGGGGCGGTCACCGACACGGTGCTGGGCTTGGCGGCGAAGGCTCTGCCGAACCTGGGCTCGCTGCTGCAGGGGACCGACGACATGCAGCAGATGGGCGTCGAATACCCCAAAAGCCTCCTGAACGAGGACCGACTGTCCGGTCTGGCGACCATGCTGCGGCCGGGGCCGAAGCCCGGCGAGCGGGCGCCGGACGCGGAGGTGACCCATGACGGCGAGACCACGAGCCTGTTCCGGTTCCTCACCAACCCGGACGGCCATACGACCGGCTGGGCGCTGCTCTGCTTCGACGGACGGTCGTCGGATGCGGGCGCCTCGCTCCTCGACGCCGTCGAGGCCGTGACGCCCTGGACCTGGGTGCGGCCGCGCCTCGTGCTGGCAGGCCCCTTGCTCGACGGCATGAGCATCCCCGTGCTCTCCGACATGGACGGGAAGGCGCACGGAGCCTACGGGCTGGAGGGCCGGCCGGCCTTCGTCCTCGTCCGGCCAGACGGGCACATCGCCTTCCGCGGCGACGCCGGCCGGGCCGACCGCTTGGTCGCCTATTGCCGGAAGGCTTTCGGTGCGGAACCGGTACGGTCGACGGGCGTGCTCCTCGCCGCCCAATAGGGCGGAAGACCCGGACTATGCCGAAACGGTAGCACGCCGCGCGACGGTCGGCTCGAAACTTCTCGGTTCCCGGGACCAACCGTCGCTTCGGCTCGGAAGCGGCTGGAACGACCGTGCCGAGGGCTGGTGGCTAGGCCGGCATCCGGCCATCCGGCGTGTAGCGGTCGACGGCCTGGGGGAGCTCCCGGGACAGGCGGGAGAGGAGCTCCTCGCGGGACAGGCCCGTGCGCTGGGTTAGGGTCGCGAGGACATCCGGCCCGATGGCCTGCTCAAGGTGCTGCGGCGGGAGCTCCTGGTTCGGCCCCTGGGCGATCCAGGACTGCGCGGCCGCCCCGTGGCCGGCCTGCTGGAAGCGATCGAGCATTTCGCCCAAACCGCTGTGCAGGAAGCCGCCAGGGGCTTGGTCCCGCAGGTTGCCCAGCAGACCGCCGAGAAGGCCTCCCAACCCGCCACCGGAGGCATTGGACGCCGCACCGGGACCGGTGGGTGAAGGGGCCGATTGGCCAGCGCCCCCGAGCAGTTCGGCAAGCTTGTCCCGGTTCTGGTAGCCGGCGAGGGCGAGGAGGCCGAGCAGGGCCGTCATCGAGGGGTAGCCGTCACTCATGGTTCGTCTCCCGCTTGCGGGCGGGGTGGAGCCCGTCCGCTTGAGTTCGAACCCTACGAACGCGCTCGTGCGCCGAGTTGATGCACAAGAAAAGCCGTCATGATGCCCGACCTCAGCCGCGCTTGGTCATGTTCATGGACATGCCCTCGCAGCAGCATCCGCCCTTCTTCCCCTTCATGGCGCCGTGGTTCATGGCCATGCCGCCCTTCGGCCCGGCCTTGCCGCACATCATGGCACCCTTGCCCTTGCCGCCGCCGCAACACGACATCGCCATGGCGGGGGACGCCGCCAGCAGCAGCAGGGCGGCCGAGGCCAGTACGATCCGCTTCATGAACCCCCTCCATACCCGATGAACCCGTCGGTCTCGCTTTCGATAGGGCTTCCCATCGTGGGAGGATCAAGCCGCGGTGCCGTCGGTCGCTCAGTGGTGCACCGCCAGCATCCAAACGGCCATGGCAACCATCATAAGATTTTCGGTCAGCGAGACGAAGCCGAGCGGCACCTTGCTCGAGCCGCCGACGCAGGCGCACTTGATGTCCCGCTTGTCGACGTAGACCGCCTTGAACACCGAGACCGCCCCGACCGTACCGATGAACAGGGCCACCGGGATCGAGATCCAGTTCAGGGCGCCCGCCACCATCAGGACGCCGGCGACACCCTCCAGGAATGGGTAGGCGTAGGCGTAGCGCACCCACCGCTGCCCGAGCAGGTCGTAGCCAAGGAACATCGAGGAGAAGCTCTCGACGTCTTGCAGCTTCAGGAGGGCGAGCACGCACATGCTGAAGGCGATGAACCATTCGGCGGCGCGCATCGTGAGCGGCGTTCCGTAGACGGCCTGGCTCGCCGCCAGGGCCATCAGCGCGGTCATCGAGAACACTGCGACGACGGGCGTGTAGGTCGTCGCGTTCGGGTCGTTGACGGCCTTGCCGAAGTGGCGCCTGAGGTCGCCGAAGCCCCCGACCCGCTCGCCGTTGATGAAGGTCTGCGGCGTGGTCCTGACTTGATGCTCGGCCTTGAAGCGGTCGGTCTCCTCCTGCGTGGTCAGGAGGTGGTCATCGACCTGGAAGCCCTTACGTTCGAGCAGGTCCTTGGCCTTGAGCCCGTAAGGGCAGGTGTGTTCGGGGGTGGCCATCCGATGGAGGGCGGCCTTGCGGACGGTGGCTTCGGGCATCGTGCTCTCCTGCCTGATCTCGGGTGACGGGGGGGGCGGACCGGGGCCGCCGAAGGGCCGCCCCGATCCGGCGTTTCCGCTACTTGCCGTGCTGCTTCAGCCAGGCCTCCATCTCGGAGATCTCCTTCTCCTGATCGTCGATGATCTTTTGAGCCATCGCCTTGGTGGCCGGGTCCTTGGCGTGCTTGAGCGCCACCTTGGACATCGCCACCGCGCCCTTGTGGTGCGGGATCATGTGCGTGCGGAAGTCGACGTCGGCGTTGCCGGTGTAGGGGACGTCCATGTCCTTCATCATCGCCATGTCGGCGGCCTTGAAGTCCTTGGTCGAGGCGTTGTCCTTCGGGGCCGGCTTCATCGAGACCGTCTCCTTGCCGGACATTGAGCCGTGGTCGTGCATGCCCTGCGCGAGCGTAGGACCGGCGAGGCCGGCCGACAGCAGGGCGACGACGGATAGGGTGTGGAGGTGGGTCATGGGTCTTCCTCGCTCGATGGGGGTCAGTTGAACTTGCCGCTGGCGGTCGCGCCGTCGGGGCCGGTGAGCTGCACGGCGCCCTTCGGGCTCGCGCCGAGGGCGGTCGCGGCCTTGCCGGTGAGGCGGTTGCCGTCGGCCGGCTCCAGCGTCACGCGGGCCGGCTTGCCGCCGACGACGAGGATGGCAGTGCCCTTGTAGCCGGCGGCCGGGACCGGCTTCTGGCCCTCGTCGGACAGGAACACGTCGACGGTGTCGCCCTTGGCGACGAGCTCAACGTGGAACTTGCCGGCGTCCGCCACCCGGCCGCCGTGCTGGCCGGAGGTCTCGTGGGCGCACACGGTCGTCGCGGCGAGCAGGCCGGCGACCAGGGTCACTCTGGGTAGGATCACGCTCTCGTCTCCTCTTGTGGGTCAGTAGGCCTCGGCTGGGCGCGGGCGCGCGCCGTCCGGGGATGGTTTCGCCGGCGCCTCGGCGTGGAGGGCGCGCAACCGCTCCAGCGGCTTGCGTCCGAAGCGCAGGAACAGGACGGGGGTCAGGAAGGTGTCGAGCAGGGTTGCGCTGACGAGGCCGCCGAAGATCGTCACCGCGACCGGGTGCAGGATCTCCTTGCCAGGGCTCGCGGCGTCGTAGAGCAGCGGCACCAGGGCCACGCCGGCCGACAGGGCCGTCATCAGCACCGGGGTCAGCCGCTCCAGGCTGCCGCGCACCACGAGGTCCGGCCCGAACGGCACGCCCTCGTGCAGCGACAGGTTCAGGTAGTGGCTGATCTTGAGGATGCCGTTGCGCGCGGCGATGCCGGTCAGCGTGATGAAGCCGATCATCGACGCCACCGAGAGCGGCTGCCCGACGAGCCGCAGCGCAGCGACCGACCCGATCAACGCCAGGGGCACGTTGCCCATGATGATCAGCGCGAGGGCGGCCGACCGATAGCGGCTGAACAGGACGGCGAAGACCAGCGCCAAGGACAGCGCGGACAGCGCCGCGATGGTCCGGCTCGCCTCCTCCTGCGCCTGGAAGGTGCCCTCCAGGCTGGTGAAGAAGCCGGGCGGAAGCGGCTCCTTCGCCAAGGCCTCGCGGATGGCCGCCACCACGGTCGCCATGTCGCTCGCGCCGTCGGTGTTGGCCTGCACCACGATGCGGCGGCGGGCGTTCTCGCGCAGGATCTGGTTCGGCCCGTCCGTCTCGCGGATGTCGGCCACCTGCTTCGCCGGCACCCAGCCCGAGGGCGTCTCCAGCAGCAGGTCGCCCAGCCCCGTGGTCGTCCGGCGGTTCTCGGAGAGGCGCAGGACCACGTCGAAGCGGCGCACGCCGTCGACGACCGTAGAGACCACCCGTCCGTTCGATAGGCGGCTGATCTGCTCGACGACCGCGGCCGGCTGCACGCCGTAGAGGGCGGCCCGGGTGTAGTCGACGCGCACCTCAAGCTGCGGGATGCGCACCTGCCGCTCGACCTGCAGGTCGACTAGACCCGGAATCGCGGCCATCCGGTCGCGCAGGGAGTTGGCGACCCGGCGCAGGGCGTCGAGATCCTCGCCGAACACCTTAAGCGCGATCTCCGCCCGCACGCCGGACAGCATGTGGTCGAGCCGGTGCGAGATGGGCTGGCCGACGTTCACCGCCACCGGCAGGGACGCGAGGCGCCCGCGCATGTCGGCGACGAGCGCCTCCTTCGGGCGCTTCTGGTCTTCGTCGAGCGCCACCTCGATCTCCGAGGAGTGAACACCCTCCGCGTGCTCGTCGAGTTCGGCCCGTCCCGTGCGGCGGCCGACCGCCTTCACGCCCGGGATGTCGAGGAGCAGCTTCTCGGCGATCAGCCCGACCCGGTTGCTCTCGGCGAGCGAGATGCCCGGGTTGAAGGTCATGTTGACCGTGAACGAACCTTCGTTGAACGGCGGCAGGAAGGCCCGCGGCAGGTTCCAGGCGGCGACGCCCGCAGCCACCACCGCCACCGCGACGCTGCCGACGAGCAGGCCCTGGTGCCGAAAGGCGACCCGGAGCAGGGCGGCGTTGCCGCGCTTGAGCAGCTTGAGGAGGCGGCTGTCGTGCTCCTCCAGTTTCCTCAGGCCCGGCAGCAGCAGGGACGCCAGGACAGGCGTCAGGGTGATGGATGTCAGCAGGCTCGCCAGGATCGAAATGATGTAGGCCTGCCCCAGGGGGGCGAAGAGCCGGCCCTCGATGCCCGAGAGTGCGAACAGCGGCACGAACACCAGGATGATGATCAGCGTCGCGTAGACGATGCCGGAGCGCACCTCGTTCGAGGCCTCGACCACCACCTGGAACACGCCCTTGGGGTTGCCCTCCCGCCGGTTCTCGCCGAGGCGCCGGTAGATGTTCTCGACGTCGACCACGGCGTCGTCGACGAGTTCGCCGATAGCGATGGCGATCCCGCCCAGCGTCATCGTGTTGATCGACAGCCCGAACAGGTGGAACACCACTGCGGTGGTCAGGATCGACACCGGGATGGCGAGCAGCGAGATCGCGGTGGTGCGCACGTTCAGCAGGAAGGCGAAAAGCACCACCGCCACCACCAGCATGGCCTCGACGAGGACGCGCTCGACGTTGCGGATCGAGGTCTCGATGAAGTCGGCCTGCCGGAACAGGACCTGGTCGGCCCGGATGCCGGCCGGCAGGGTCGAGGACATCTCCCTCAGGGCGGTCTCGATGCTGCGGGTCAGCCGCACCGTGTCGACGTCGGGCTGCTTCTCGACCGAGACGATGACCGCGGGCTTGGCCATGTAGCCGGCGTCTCCGCGTTTGACCTTCGCGCCGAAGGACACCTCGGCGACTTGGCGCAGGTGGACCGGCGTATCGGCGACCGTGGCGACCACGAGGTTGCGCAGGTCGTCGAGGCTCATGGTCCGGCCGATGCTCCGGATGAGGTACTCGCGGGAATGCTGGTCGGTGAAGCCGCCGCCGGCATTGGTGCCGAACTGGGCGAGCGCCGCCTCAAGCCCGGCGTTCGTCACCCCGAGCGAGCGCATGGCGGCCGGGTTCGGGCTGACCCTGAACTGGCGCACCTCGCCGCCGATAGGGATGACCTGCGCCACGCCCGGGATGGTCAGGAGCCGCGGCCTAATGGTGAAGTCGGCGACCTCGCGGACTTGCATGGGGGTCGCGGCCTCGCCGGTGACCGCCACCAGCAAAATCTGCCCCATGATGGACGAGACGGGCCCCATCACCGGGGTGACGCCCCGCGGCAGCTGGTCCTGCACCATGGCGAGGCGCTCGGCGACCTGCTGGCGGTTGCGGTAGATGTCGGTGCCCCAGTCGAACTCGACGTAGGTGACCGACAGGCCGACGCCCGAGACCGAGCGCACGCGGGTCACCCCCGGCAACCCGTTCATCCGGGTCTCGATGGGATAGGTGACGAGCTGCTCGACCTCCTGGGGGGCGTAGCCCTCCGCCTCCGTCATGATGGTGACGGTGGGCTTGGTGAGGTCGGGGAAGACGTCGACGGGCAGCTTGGTCGCGGTGAAGGCGCCGAAGAGCACCAGCACCGTGGCCATGGCGAGGACGAGCAGGCGGTTGCGGACCGACTGGCTGACGAGGAAGGTGAACATCGGGCGGTCTCCTCAGCGAACCTGGTCGAGGAGTTCGGCGCCCTGGGTCACCACCCGCTTTCCGGGTCCGATCCCCTCGGCGACCAGCACGCGGCCGCCGTCGAGCGGCTCGACCCGCACCGGCCGGGCCTCGAAGCGCTCGGCGGTGGTGTGCTCGTAGACGACGTCCTGCCCGTTGCCGGCGCGCACGACGGCGGCGCGCGGCAGCGCCAGGCCGGACTGCTCGGTGTCGGTTCCGGCCAGCACGGTCACGAATTGCCCGACCCGCAGGCCGGTGGCGTCGCCCTGCACCGCGAACTGGACCGGGATGGCCTGGTTGCGGGCGGCGAGGCCCGTGCCCTGGTAGGCGAGCCCCAGGGTGCGTCCGTCGGCGAGCCGCGCCGTGGCGTCCTGCGCCGCGGTCAGGGCGTCGAAGCTCAGCGCCTCGACCCAGAGTCGGTTCGGGTCGACGATCTGGAAGACCATGGCGCCGGGCGCCGCCATCTGGCCGGCGACCGCGGTGGCCTGCGCCACGACCCCGTCCACCGGAGAGACGAGGGTCTCGGGCTGTTGCCTGATCTTGTCGAGGGCGGCGCGGCGGTCGTGCAGGCCGTCGAGCTCGGCCTGGGCGTCGTCGAGTTGGGTCCGGGTGACAGCGCCCGAGATGGCGAGGCGCTTGAAGCGCTCGACCCGGCGCTCGACGATGGCGATTTGCTGATCGAGTTCGCCCTGGCGCTGGCGCATGTCGGAGACGTCGATGGCCTGAACCGGCGGGGTCACGGTGGCGAGCACGTCGCCCTTGCGCACCTTGGTGCCGAGGCGGGGGAACAGCCCGGAGGGCGGGGGCGAGAGCCGACCGCCGACCGAGGACTGCACGACGCCGCTGGCGTTCGGGTCCGGGATGATGCGGCCCGGGAGCTCGACCGAGCGGTGGAAGCTGCCCTGCTCGGAAATGGTGGTGCGCAGGACGAGGAGCCGCTGCGTGGGCTTCGGCACGAAGACGGAGCCGTCAGGCAGGCGCTGCGCGAGGTCGGAGGAGCCCGGGGCCCGGGGCTCGATCAGCGCCGCCCCCTGCACGGGCACGCCGTGGTCCTCGTCGCCATGCGCGAAGGCGGCGGTGCCGAGGACGAGGGTGATGCCGATGGCGACTACGGCCAGGACCGGAGCGGCCCGGCGTCCGCGGGCGAGCGCCGTCACGAGGACGCCGAGGAGGAAGGCGACGGCGACCGCGGCCACGAGGGTCGGGTCCTTGGCGCTCAGGCGATCCGTGACGCCGTGGGCGACCTCGGACACCCGCGCCAGGGCCGCCTTCGCCGGAGCCGGCTTGGCGGTTGCCGCCGCGGAAACCTTCGGGTCGGGCACGGTGACCGCGAGGGTGAGCACGTCCACGGCGTCGCCCGCGGTGACGGTCGCGACGAGCTCGTGGCGGCCCGGCTTAGACAGCCACGGGGCCGGTAGCGCGTAGCCGCCGTCGGCCGTGGCGGTCGCTACCTTGGGGCCATCCGGCGTCTCGACCTCGATGGTCGCGCCGGAGACCGGCTCGTTCGTCCGGAAGCGGTCGAGGAACAGCGTCAGGGTGCCGTCGCGCGGGATGGCGACGAGCTCGAAGGCATCAGAGAGCGCCTCGCCGCGCGGGGCGATGGTCTTCGAGACGGGCGGCGGGGCGGCGCCGTGGTCGTGCCCCTCGTGGGCGCGCACGGGCCCCGCCAGGACGGCGGCAAGCAGCGCCACCGCGCCAAAGGCGGCGGCAAGACGGATCGGCATGAAAGGGAATCCTAGCGTCGGGAAGTCCGGACGGCGCCGTTCGCGGGCGCAATCCGGGCGTTGCGCGCCTCGGGCGCGCCCTACTTCACGCGAGGGTTCGTGGGGGCTTGGGCAGGGCCTCGGGGCCGGCGCCCGAGCGGCCGACGACGTCGCGCGGGATCAGCGTGACGGTCCGGAACAGCGATGGGGATAGGACCGAGGGTCCGGATAGGACGCCGGTAGCGCAGCAGGCCATCGTCCCGCAGCAGCGGGTTTGGCAACCGGGCCGGCAGCAATCGTCCTGTACGGGTTCGATGCGCGCCAACGCGACAGCCGAGAGCGCGACCTTGGACAAGGTCGGGGCCTCGGACCGGATCGCCGGCTTGGCGGGGGTAGTCACCGCCGCATCGGTCGTCGCGGGGACGGCCTTGTGCTGGGGCGCGGCCACGTGGTGGCCGTGGTGCGAGTGGCCCTCGTGGGCCTGAACGGCGGACGGCGCGACGTAGGCGATGATCGCGAGGATCATCGCCGCCATCAGGCGCGCGATTTGCCGGTCGAGGCACATGGGTCTGGCTTACACCGTTTCGGGTGGCGGGACTATGCCCACGGGTGGGACGAGAATGCCGGATTGAGGCTTATGGTTGCCGCCGTTCCGGTTCAGGCCGCGGCCAACGGCGCGGCGGGGAAGCCGGCATTCGCGATAGCCCGGGCGATCTGGTCGTCCGGGACGGTCGCACCCGACACCGTGACGAGCTTCGCACCGAGGTCGACCTCGACCCGGTCGTTCGGCTCGATGTCCTGGACGGCGCGGGTCACCAACTTGGCGCAGCCACCGCAGCCCATCTTCTCGGACTTGAAGCGTTGCATGGCGCTCTCCCATGGGTAACGTCTCACCCAGATGGGGTTTCCCATGATGGGAAGGTCAAGGGCCACTTAGGCTCCGCTCAGCCAAGCCCGCCGCTCCCTTCGACGGCGTTCGGCCGTGCGCCCCACAAGGCTATTGCCAGCCCCAGGTTCAACAGCGCGAGCGCCGCCAGCAGGCCGTAGGCGGCGTCGGCGCCGCCGTAGGTAAGCGCCACCGCTCCAAGGGAGGGTGCCACGGCCTGTGCGATCAGGCCCGGCCGTGCCAGGCGCCCCACAAGAACCGGGTAGCGGACCGGGCCGAACAGGGCCAGCGGCACCGTGCCCCGGGCGATGGAGTAGATCCCGTTGCCCGCGCCGTAGAGCACCAGGGCGAGGCCGACCGCCGGCACGCCCGCCGCCAAGATGACCAGCCCCAGGACCACCAGCGCCATGGCCACGGTCAGGGTCCAGAGCGGGTGGTGCCGGCCCTTGTTCGCCATCTCGACGATGCGAGCCCCGACCTGGGCCGGCCCGATCAGCGCGCCGTAGGAGACGGCCGCGGCCAGCGCGACGCCACGGGCCTGCAGCAGAGCGATCAGGTGCACCGAGACCAGCGTCATCACGGTGCCGCCCAGCACGAGCACGCTGGCCATCAGCCGGTAGGCCCGGCGTTCGCGGGGTGTCAAAGGACCGTCCGCGTGGTGCTCCTCACCTGTTGCGGGCTTCCGGGCAGGTGCCTTTGGGATCAGGCCCAGTACCAGTGGCAGGGTCACGACGAGGTGCAACCCGGCATAGGCGACGCAGGCGTGGCGCCAGCCGACCTGCTCCACGAGGGCGGCCGAGAGCGGCCAGCAGACGGTGCTAGCGAACCCGCCCCAGAGCGTCAGGGTGGTGATGGCCGGACGCGCCTCGGCGCCGTAGAGCCGGCCGAGGGTGGCGAAGGCGGGATCGTAGAGGCCGCAGCCCATGCCAAGGCCGAGCAGAAGCCAACCGGCGAGGAACACCGGCAGGCTCGGTGCCAGGCCGAGCACGACGTGGCCCGCCGCCAGCAGCAGGGCGGCGCATGCCAGGACCGGGCGACCCCCGTGCCGGTGGATGGCGATTCCGACCCGGGGCGAGGCCAAGGCCGCCACCAGCAAGCCGATGGACAGGCCGCCGACCACCCATGCCAGGGGCCATCCGGTATCCGCCGCGATGGGCCCGGCGAGCACCGCTGGCAGGTAGAAGGACGAGCCCCAGGCGAAAATCTCCACCACGCCCAGGGCGGAAATGACGACGAGGCGGCTGCAGGCCTCAGACCTCACGGGAGGCGGGCTTGAGCGCCGCTACCTTGCCTACCGCCCCACGCTCGTACCAACCCTGCGAGCGGTTCACGATCCACACCACCGACAACATAACCGGCACCTCGATGAGCACGCCGACCACGGTGGCGAGCGCCGCGCCCGAGTTGAAGCCGAACAGGCTGATGGCGGCGGCCACCGCGAGCTCGAAGAAGTTGGAAGCGCCGATCAGCGCCGAGGGGCCGGCTACGCAGTGCTGCTCGCCCGCGGCGCGGTTCAGGAGGTAGGCCAATCCCGAGTTCAGGTAGACCTGGATGAGGATGGGGACCGCGAGCAGGCCGATGACCGCCGGCTGCGCAAGGATCTGCTCACCCTGGAAGCCGAACAGCAACACCAGGGTGGCCAGGAGGGCGACGAGCGACACCGGCCCAAGCTTGCCGAGCAGCCGGTCGAGAGAGGCTTGGCCGCCGGTGGCTAGCACGCTTCGGCGAACCACCTGCGCGATCACAACCGGGATTACGATGTAGAGGATCACCGACAGCACCAGCGTGCCCCAGGGCACCGTGATGGCCGAGAGCCCGAGCAGCAGGCCGACGATTGGGGCGAAGGCCACCACCATGATGGTGTCGTTGAGCGCCACCTGGCTCAGGGTGAAGTGCGGCTCGCCCTTCGTCAGGTTCGACCAGACGAACACCATCGCGGTGCAGGGCGCTGCCGCCAGGATGATGAGCCCGGCAATGTAGCTGTCGACTTGGTCGGCGGGCAGGTAGGGTCTGAACAGGTACCCGATGAACAGCCAGCCGAGCGCGGCCATCGAGAACGGCTTCACCGCCCAGTTGATGAATAGCGTCACGCCGATGCCGCGCCAGTGCCGCCCGACGTGGCGCAGCGAGGCGAAGTCGATCTTGAGCAGCATGGGGATGACCATGAGCCAGATCAGGGCGGCCACCGGCAGGTTCACCTTGGCGACCTCGGCGTCGCCGACGGCGTGGAAGAAGCCCGGCATGACGTGGCCGAGCGCGATGCCGGCCAGGATGCAGAGGGCGACCCAGAGGGTCAGGTAGCGTTCGAAGGTGCTCATGGTGTTCTCAGGCGGTGGCGACGCGGCGGCCGCGCTCGTCGACGACACGCTCGCCGTCCTCCTTCACGAACTCGCCCTGCTGGTCCGGCAGGAGGTCGAGCACCGCCTCGGAGGGACGGCAGAGGCGCACGCCCTTCGGGCTGACCACGAGCGGGCGGTTCAGCAGGATCGGATGGTCCTCGATGGCGTCGAGCAACTGCTCGTCGGTGAGCGCCGGGTCGCCGAGCCCGAGCTCGCCATAGGGCGTGCCCTTCTCGCGCAGCGCGTCCCGGACCGAGAGCCCAGCGCGGGCGAGCAGTTGCTTGAGGAGCGCCCAGCTCGGCGGGGTCTTGAGGTACTCAACCACGTGCGGCTCGACCCCGGCGTTGCGGATCATCGCGAGCGTGTTGCGGGACGTGCCGCACTCCGGGTTGTGGTAGATCACGACATCGAACGGCTCAGGCATGGGCGGTTTCTCCGGTGGTGCAATCGCAGGCGGCGAGTGCGGCGACCGCAGGGGCGCAGACCTCCGGGTGGCCCTGGCAGCAGTCGCGCATGAGGAACTGGACGAGGTCGGACAGGCCGGCGTAGGCGGCGCTGTAGATGACCGACTTGCCCTCGCGCCGGGATGTGATCAGCCCGGCGTGGGAGAGCTCCTTCAGGTGGAAGGACAGGTTGTTGCCGGCGACGTTCACCGTCTCGGCGAGGACGCCGGCGGCGAGCCCGTCCGGGCCGGCGGTGACCAGGGCGCGCACGACCCGGAGCCGATGCTCCTGGCCGAGGGCGGCGAAGGCGGCGAGTGCTTGCCGTTCGTCCATCGAATGACCTACATATCAACTATCGTTGAAACGTAGAGGAACGAAGCGCATTGGACAAGCCTCAGCAGCCGTTCGCCGACGGGATGTCGAACCTCTCCGAGGCGCATTTCGAGGTGCCGACCGAGGAGCAGATGGCGACGCCGACACCGCTCGACCATGCGCCTCGGTTCCTCGTCCTCTACGGGTCGCTCCGGGAGCGGTCGTTCAGCCGGTTCCTGGCCTACGAGACCGCGCGATTGCTGGAGGCGATGGGCGGCGAGGTCCGCATCTTCCACGCGGACGGGCTGCCGCTGCCGGACGACGGCACTGCCGACCACCCGAAGGTGCGGGACCTACGGCAGCTCTCGATCTGGTCGGAGGGACAGGTCTGGGTCAGCCCCGAGCGGCACGGCAACATGACCGGGGTGATGAAGAGCCAGATCGACTGGCTGCCGCTGAGCGAGGGCTCGGTCCGCCCGACGCAGGGTCGCACCCTGGCAGTCATGCAGGTCTCGGGCGGTTCGCAGAGCTTCAACGCCGTGAACAGCCTGCGGGTGCTGGGGCGCTGGATGCGGATGATCACCATCCCGAACCAGTCGTCGGTGCCGATGGCCTACAAGGAGTTCGACGATGCCGGCCGCATGAAGCCCGGGCCGCTCTACGACCGTGTCGTGGACGTCTGCGAGGAACTGATGAAGTTCACGCTGCTGACCCGCGGGCGTGCCGATTACCTCGTCGACCGCTACTCCGAGCGGAAGGAGCGCGAGCCCGAGCAACTCAAGGGCGTCGCCGCCGACATCGGGTTCGTGAAGCGGTAGGTCTGCTCTCGCACCGTAAGCGGACGCTTGATTGATTGAAGATGAATGCCTGCTTGTGGCGCACAGCCTACCAGACGGCATGCGAACTGCGGACCCCACGCGAACCTGCGATCCGCCGCCGAACGACCGCGTGGGGTGGTTTGCAGACGCTCACGAGCCGGGTCCGCCCTGCTACGATGTGCCGATGCGCAAAGGTGAAACCAAACTTGGGATGGTCCGGCGGCACGTCGAAGTCGGCGCGCGGCACGTTGCGAAGCAGCACGCTCTCATCGCTCGCTGGCGGCGGCAGAATTTACCAACCGAGGAGGCGGAAGCGATCCTAATCCTCTTCGAGGACGTTCAGCGCCAGCATGAAGAGCACCTTGCTCGTCTCGAAGCACGGGAAAAAGGGGAACTCGCTTAAAGTGGGAAGCGGCTCACTGCTAGGAGTTCGTGTTTGTAGCGGCGGCTTGCGCGGATTGACCCATACCAAGTCGGCTTCTTGGATCCAGCACTCCCACTAAGCGCCTCCACCTGCTGATTGTTCATCTTCTTCCCATTGCGCCTCCGCCTTGGTCCACATCGGGTGGTTTGCCGACGTAAGCTAACGCTGCTCGTCATCAACAATTCGACGAAGGCACTCAAGCGCGCGCCTGCGGCCATCCTCAGCCCGGATTGCAAACCAAAGTTGCAACAACTCACTTGCTTCTATACTATTTCCAGGAATATTTTCTCCTGAAGATATCTCATGAACGGACATTCCGAGAGCGTCAGCAATCGATTTTAGGCGACGGAGGATTTCGCTGTGTTCATCACTCATCGATAAACCAATCCATCATTGCAGATGTTTTTTTCTTTAACATATGTTAGTTTTTTTATGCTTTTCCGTTTGCTTGAATGTAGCCTATTTTGCACGGGTTGCTTTCAAGGTATGCGCCAACACCCTGGAACCAGATGCGCTGCAAAGCGTATCGGTCTTCGGCGGAGCACTCGACGTGGCAGGTGATGCAGATCTCTCGGGCTGCCGCGTCCTGGTGGTGGAGGACGACTTCTACCTCGCGACCGATGCCGCCCGGGCCCTCGAACGCGCAGGCGCTCACGTCATGGGCCCGTGCGCGACCGAGGAGGAAGCCCGCGCGGTGTTGGACGAGCAGCGCCCTGATGCCGTCGTAGTCGATATCAACCTCGGTCGAGGTCCCTCGTTCAAGCTGGCTGAGACGCTGAAGGACCGCGGCATCCCGTTCGTGTTCACGACTGGATATGACGCCAAGGTGATCCCGACCAAATTCGCCGGGATTGAGCGGTTGGAGAAGCCACTCCAACTCCGGCAGATCGTCAGTGCCGTCGCGAAGCTCATGACAGCGGTATAGCCCAGGGGCGGACCTTCCCAGGGTCTGCAACGGGTCGGGAGTGGCGGTTCCGCGCCAAAGGGCCTCAGGTCAGTTCATGCCGCCAGGCGGCAGACGAACTCCTGACCCCATGCAGACATTGATCTCACCCATCTCAAAGGTCCGCTTCGAAGAGTATAGCGGCGGCTGGCCCGCACTCCTTACCAAGACTGCCTGAGCAGATGCTTCTCAAGAATCCCGAGCGCCGCAAAGCTCCCGATGCGGCCGAGGCCGAGACGCAGATGGTCCTGGGAGACCGGCGCCAGCGACGAGCGCCACAGGATCGAGGGCAGGACGAGAAGACCGGCCTCGGATGCGAGCGTCCGCGCGAAGTCGGTCGCCCCCTCGTGCCCGCGAAACCGCGGATACGCGAAGGCGAGATTCCTCGGTTCGTCCGGCTCGAAGACGTCGGAATGGCGATCGAGCAGAGCGCGCAAGCGGCGATGGTTGCGCCGTCCAATCGCGCGGGCGCGATCGGTGATGCGATGCTCGGCCCGCAGCGCGATCTCGCCCAGGATCTCGCTCGGAGCTGCAAGGCAGCTCGACAGCAGGTTCTTGGCGGCGACCGTGCGGCCGAGGACGGCGCGGTCGCGGCAGGCGGCCCAGCCGACGCGCAGGCCCGGCAGCCCGAACCCCTTCGACAGCCCGTTGATCGAGATACCGCGCTCGTAGAGGTCCACGACGGGCGGAACGGCCCGGTCCAGAGCGCAGTCGGTCTGGCGGTAGACCTCGTCGTTGACGAGCCAGAGCCCGTGCCGGCGGCAGAGGGCGATCAGGCCGTCCAGGGTCGGCCGATCCAGGGCCGCGCCGGTCGGGCTGTTGGGGAAGTTCGTCAGCACCAGCCGTGTGTTCGGGCGCAAGGCCGCGGCGAAGCGGTCGAGGTCGAGGCTCCAAGCCCGGTTCGCGGACAGGGCGACCCCGTCCGTGGCACACAGGCCCGTCACGACGAGTTCCAAGGGCTGGTAGATCGGCACCACCACCACGGCGTGGTCCTCCGGGGCCAGCAGCGCCTGGAGGAGGCAGGTCATCGTCTCCTGCGCGCCCGCACCGACGAGCACCTCGTCGGCCCCGACCATCGCGTAGCGGGCGGCGACCGCCTCGCGCAGGCGGAGGGAGCCGCGCGGATCGGCGTAGCCAAGATCGAGGCTCCGCCAGCGCAGCCGGTCGTCGGAGCTTGCGAGGCGCAGCAACGCGGAGAGCTGGAGCGGCTGCGAATCGGAGGCTGCGAGATCGTGATATGCGCAGGCCGACCAGCTCCTCAGGTAATCCGCCATGGCGAAGGACCGGGAGGGCAGGCCACCGCCTTCTCGCTGGTCGATCCCGGCCTCCTCCCGCACGTCGTCGGTCCAGCGGTCGGTCGAGGCGTCCGCGTCGAGCTCCACGGCGATCCTCACGCGCGCGGCGCCGGACGGGCGGCGATGCGCAGGTAGGTCGCGCCGATGCGCGCCGAGGCCCGCAGCGTCCCGGACACCGAACCGGCGACCTTCGATGCGCCTCCGATCCGTCGCCGGTAGGGCATCGGCACCTCCAGCACGCGCAAACCCGCGCGAGCGGCCTGCAACTGCATCTCGATGTTCCAGCCGTAGGTCGTCTCACGCAGGCACAAGGCCCGGAGCGCGGCGCGGTCGATGGCCCGGAAGGCGCACATATCGGTATAGTGCACGCCGTAGCGCAGGCCGATGCCGAGTCCAGCGAGCCGCCCGGCGAGCACCTGGTGCCAGAGCATTGCGCCGGGCTCGCGCTGGCCGAGGGTCCGGGAGGCGAGGACGAGGTCCTGGGCGCCGGCGAGCATCGGGCCGGCAATCGCCTCGATCAGGTCCGCCCGGTCGGCCCCGTCGCCGTCGAGGAAGACGATGACGCGGCTTCCGGGATCGGCCGCCTCCGCTCCCGCCGCGCAGGCCCGGCCGTAGCCCCGGCCGGCCTCGATCACCCGGGCGCCCGCGGCCTGGGCGACCTCCCGGGTGCCGTCCGTCGAGCCGCCATCCGCCACGATCACGTCTCCAGAGTAAGGCAGCGGGATCTCGCGGATCACCGCGCCGATCGCCTCGGCCTCGTTCAGGGTCGGGATGACGATGCTGACCGGGTGCATCGGCTCACAGGCTCCAGCGCAGGCCGCAGTTGCGGCACGGGCTTGGAGGCGCGTCGGAGAGGAGCGCCGCACGGAAGTCGCGATAGGCCTCGCCGTTCCAGATCTCCCGGAGCGTGGCCTGGGTGGCGTCGCCGAGCGTGTAGTGCGAGTAGCCGCGCACGGAGAACGGCGCGATGCAGCAGGGCAGCGCCCGGCCATGGGCCGTGAAATACATCAGCGACCACGGCCGGCGGCAGGTCGCCCAGGCCCGGTCGTCCTGCTTCCTGAGGCTGATCCCGGGCTCGGTCGCCCCCGAGGCGTCGAGCGTCACCCCTAGCGAGCGGCCGAGCGCCTCCGCCTCGGCGATGGACGCACTCTCCTCGGACCGCGCGCTCTCGAACAGCGACAGGTCGGCCCGGGCCATGCCGTAGCCCGCTTCGTCGAAGACCAGGCGCTGGAGGTGCACCTCGGTCACGCCCATCGCGGCGGCCAGCCGCACGAAGGCCGGCAGCTGGTCGACGGTTTCCTTGAGGCCGGTGAGCCAGAGCGACACGCGGGGCGTCGTGGCGCCGGTCGCCTTCTGGTAGGCGATGAACTGTCCGACGTCGCGCACGATGCGGTCGAAGAAGTCCTTGCCGCGCACCCTGAGGTACGAAGCCCGGTCGGCGGCATCGAGGGAGACGCGCAGCTCGTCGAGCCCGGTCTCGATCAGCGCCCCGAACCGCTTCGGCTGCAGCAGGGTGCCGTTGGTGTTGAACAGCACGTAGGTGCCGCGGTCCTTCAGGTACCGGATCATGCGCGGCAGCGCCGGCACCAGCATCGGCTCGCCGACGCCGTGGAGCACGACCCGGGCGATGTTCGGCACCTGCTCGACGATCTGGGTGAACAGCTCCCAGCTCATGTCGGCCGGGGGTTCCAGGGTCTCGAAGGTGCGCGGGCAGGTCTCGCAAAGGAGGTTGCAGCGGTTCGTGACCTCCAGGTAGAGGCAGACCGGCGGCGCGACGGCCTCCGCTGTACGCGCAGCGCCGATCTCCTCGAAGTAGCGGCGCGGATCCTTCAGGGCGGCGGAGACGGTCATCGAGCGGTTCCTTGGGGGAGGAGGGCGGCCGGGCGCGGCCTGCGGGCCTGCCACGCCGCGCGGGCGGCCAGGACGAGGCCCGGCACGAAGACCAGCGCCGGCCAGAGGAAGCGGTCGTCGAACGGGTCGATCAGCAGCAGCAGGGGCGCCGCGCCGAGCCAGATCACCGCCGGAAGCGGCGCGACGACCGCGGGCAGCGTCAGCCAGGGGTAGTACCAGGCGTAGTGCGGGCTCGCCGCGCAGGTCGCCAGCGCCGCCAGGATCCCGGCGTCGCGGCACAGGGCGACGGCGTCGGCCGTGCCGGGCCTGTCGTTCCGCCCGAAGGCGATCCGAAGCGCGAGGGCGGCGAGCGCCAGGCCGGCGCACAGGAGGTAGGCCCGCACGAGGCCCGGGGGGCTGAAGCCGAGATGGCCGAGCCCGGCGAGCAGCCAGTAGCCCGCGCCGGTGTCGTAGCCTTCTTCCGTCCCGTAGGACCCGGCAAAGCCGAGCACGCCCCGGCCGACGCCGAGATAGGGCAGGTAGAGGACGATGATGACCGCGATCCCGGCGAGCACCGGCCGCCACAGCCGGCCGCCGCGCACGAAGGCGGGGGCGACCGCGAGGGGCAGCACCTTCACCAGCGCCGCCGCAGCCAGAAGGGCGCCCGCGAGCCCGTCGCGGCGGCGGGTGCGCGCGAGCAGCGCCACCCCGAGGAGCCCGACCGCCACGGCGTCGACGTGCCCGTCGCAGGCGAAGGACCACAGGGCGAGCGGGTTCCAGGCGTAGATCAGGATGCGCTCCAGCGGCAGGCCGGCGCGGCGCAGCACGGCGAGCATCGCCAGCACGCCCATCGCCTCGAAGCCCAGCATTGCGAGCTTCATCCCGGTGACCCCGCGCGAGACCTGGCCGACGGCGGCGAAGACGCCTTGCGCGGCGGGCGGGTAGATCGTGTGGGCGTAGTCCTTGCGGTTGATCAGCGGGTAGATCGCCGGATCGCGTAAGGGCTCCAGAGCCGGATCGGCCGGGATGTAGCGGTACGGGTTGATCCCGGCGGCCTGAACCTGCCCGTCCCAGACGTAGCGGTAGATGTCGCTCGACAGGAACGGCGGCGCCGGCACGAGCGCGGCGCGCATCGCCACGGCGAGGCCGAGGATCATCCACACGGCCGCACGGGGCAGCCGCTCGCGCAGCACCAGGCGCACGGCGAGGAGGTAAACGGCGAGACCGACAGTCACCACGGCGACGAAGGCGTTGGCGCGGGCCGGCGAGCCGACGGTGTCGGCGCCCGGGACATGGAGGGCGAGCGCGCCGAGATTGATGCCGGCGAGCAGGATTCCCAGCGCCGCGAGCCGGCGGCTCGGGCCGGCGAGGATCCGGATCATGCCGGCACGGCCTCGCGGGCGAGGCGCGCCAGGGCGGCGCGGGTCACCGGCGCCGGGGAGCCGGCTGTCTCGGCGGCGAGCCGCGCGAGCGAGGCCGCGTCGTCGACATCGTACCACGGCTCCAGCTCGACGAGGTCGAGGCCGATCTCGCGGGCCCTCGCCCGGGTCGCGTCGGCGACGGACGCGGTGCTCCAGGCGATGTTGGCGAACAGGTGAGCATGGGCCCGCTTGAGGCCGAGAAGGTAGTAGCCGCCGTCGTCGCAGGCGCCGAGCACGCCCCGGTCGCCCGGGGCGAGCAGGGTCCGGGCCGCCTCGATTAGGCGCCGCGTCGGCAGGGTCGGAACGTCGGCGCTGAGCACGCAGGCCGCCGCGTGGCCGCGATCGAGCATGCCCTGGACGGCCTGCAGCAGGCAGCGGCCGAAGCCCGCCACCGCCGCCGGAGCCGGCGCGGTGCCGTCCGCCAGCACGAGGGCGGTCCCGGGCGCGAGGTGGGGAGCGACCAGTCCCTTGGTACCCGGCGGGGCGTAGGCCGCGTAAGGAACGATCGGGGCGGATCGCGCCGCCCGCGCGAGGGTGTCGGTCGTGTCGCGCAGGAAGGCGGCGCTCAAGGACGCGGCCTCGTCCGCGGTCAGCGGCGGGCACAGCCGCGTCTTGGCGCGGCCGCTCTGCGGGGCTTTCGCCATCACGCCGATCGCGCAGGTCGCGGCCGCTTCGAGGCCCGGTCGTCGTGTCATGGGCGAGAATCCCGCGCTTGCTCAGTGGAAGGGCCGGACGATCCCGACGCGGATCGTCGCGTCCGGCGGGATCTCGGCGACGGAGTCTGGTGCGAGGCTCGGCAGGGCGCGCAGGCGCTCGGGCGTCAGGCCCATCAGGGCGACGTGCTCGCCGAGCAGCGCCACCGCCTCGACCGGCACCGCCACCAGGCGGGGCCCGAACCCGCTCCACTCGATCCGCTGCAGGCCGAGCCATCCCAGCCCCCACGCCCCGTCGAGGCGCACGACGACCTCGAGCGCCCCGTCGCCGCGGCGCACGAGCCCCGTCACCCGGCCGAGGACGGGCTGCGATTCCTCCGGCTGGAGCAGCAGACGGCCGGCGAGGTCGCCGACGCGCACCGGCTGGGGAAAGCGGCGCGCCGCCCGCGCCGCCATGTCGGGGACGGTCATGCCGGGCACCGGCATATGGCCGGGGGCCGGCGACGGGCCCGCCGTCTGCGCCTGCGCCGCGACGGACAGCGCCAGGGTGAGGCAGGCGGCGAGGCCGCTGGCCGTGCGGGCGCTCATAGCCCGGAAAACCAGTTGAAGCCCCGGCTCTCCCAGTACCCGCCCGGATAGGTATTGGTGACCTCGATGGCGGTGATCCATTTAGGATTCTTGAAGCCGAGCTTGACCGCCGTGCGCAGCCGCAGCGGATAGCCGTAGGGGTCGGGCAAGCTCTCCCCGGCGTACCTGGTGGCGAGCAGCGTCTGGGGATGCAGCGCGCTCGCCATGTCGATGCTGCTCGGGTAGTCGTCCGCCGTCTTGAAGGCGACGTACTTGGCGGTCAGGTCGGCCCCAACCCGTTCGAGGAAGGTGCGCAGCGGCACGCCCGACCACTGGCCGATATAGTCCCAGCCCTCGACGCAGACGTGACGGATGATGGTCTCGCGCTCGGGCAGCTCCGCGATCTGGCGCCGCGTCCAGGGCCGCTTGTCGGCGATCAGCCCGCCGAGTTCGAGCCGCCACGCGTCGCCGTCGACCGGCTTCACCTCCTCGACGTCGTAATAGGCGTTGAAGCGCGGCGGCTTCAGCACCATCGACGCCGGGTATTCGGGCGCGAGCTTCAGCGGATCGAAAAGGGCGGCCTGGACGCCGTCGTTGAGGTCGGAGACGGCGCGCAACGCCCGGCCGACCGCGCTCGAATCGCTCACGTCGCAGCCGGTCAGCATCGTGAGCGCGCCGAGCGACAGGCCGCCGCGCAGGAAGCCGCGGCGCTCGATCCGCCGCAGGAGCGGGCGATGGTCGTCGAGGATGCCGGGATCCGGCACCGTGAGGGGGCGGAAGGGGGATCTCATCGGGCGCACTCCGTCGCCGCGGCGGGAGGCAGGACGGGGCCGCCGGTCAGCATCGCCCGCAGCGTCCGCGGCACGAGCAGGGCGAGTGCGACGTGGACGAGGAGAAAGCCGGCGAGGACGCCCATGCCGGCGAAGTGGACGAGGCGCGCGCCCTGGAACCCGCCGAGCAGCGCGACGAGGCCGGAGAGCTGCACCGGCTTCCAGATCGCCAGGCCGCTGACGACCTGACTGACGCCGGCCAGGATCGCCACGATGTAGAGGATCTTCTGGACGGCGTTGTAGGTCGTCAGATCCTCGTGGGCGAGCTTGAGCTTGAGCGTGTCGCGCAGGGTCTGCCCGATGTCGCGGAGGCGGATCGGCAGCAGGCGCTCGCGCAGGCGCCCGGTCGCGATCCCGTAGGCCAGGTAGGCGGCGCCGTTGGCGACGAGCAGCCACATGGCGGCGAAATGCCAGAGCAGGCTCTCGGCCGCCCAGGACCCGATCCGGAACGCCTTGGGAAAGTAGATCCCGTGGATGATGACGGAGTCGTCGTAGATGCCCCAGCCGGAGCCAATCAGCACGACCATCGCCAGTGCATTGGTCCAGTGCATGATGCGCACCGGCAAAGGGTGCAGCCGGCGCCCGGCGCTGTCAGGATGCGGTCTCATGATGCGAAGCTTTTCCTCAAGTCGGCGCGTTGACACGCAAAGATGCATCGATGTTTATATCGAGCAAATCACGGATTTTTGTGCGTATATACTAATAAAATATCTTGCTCGACGTCATATTGATTGTCATTCATCACGAATGCGTAACGACGAGCGATCCATGGAGGCCACATGACTTGCACCGTGCTCGCCAGCCTGTTGCCCACCCTGTCCGTGCAGGTCCACGCCTTCGCGTTCTGCGAGATCCAGACCGGCTGGCGGCTGGCGAAGAGCGCCCTGGCCGACGCGCTCCTCGTCCACTACGTCCTGGCGGGCTCCGGCTCGGTCGTGGTCGCGGATCAGCCCCCGCTGCTCTTCGGCCCAAACAGCATGATCATCCTGCCCCGGGACGTCGATTACTCGATCGGGTCCGTGGACGCGGCCGGCACGGTGACGAGCGGCGAGGTGCGCCGGCTCCTTCCCAACGGCCTCGTCGCGTATACGGCGGGGGACGGGAGCCGGGACATCCTCCTGGCCTGCGGGTCGATCTCGGCGAGATATGCCGGCGCACTCGGCCTGTTCGACCGCCTGCATGGCGCGCTGGCGGAGGACCTGTCGGCCGACGCCCGCCTGCGCCACGCCTTCGCGTTCATGATCGAGGAACTGGTCCGGCCCGGCCTCGGCACGCAGGAGGTGACCAGCGCGCTGATGAAGCAGTGCCTGGCGATCCTGCTCCGCGTCCACCTGGAGGAGAAGGGGACCCGGTCGCCGATCTTCGAGGCCCTGCGCGATCCCCGGCTGGTGCCCGCCATCGCGGCGATCCTCGACGCGCCCGGCGCGCCGCACACCGTCGACAGCCTCGCCGCGCTCTGCGGCTTGAGCCGGACCGGCTTCGCCGAGCGCTTCTCCGCCACCTTCGACGAGGGGCCGATCGAGTTCCTGCAGCGGGCCCGCTTGCAGCTGGCCGCCAAGCTGCTGACGACGTCTCCGATGCCGGTGAAGGTCATCGCCGAGAGCGTCGGCTACGCCAGCCGCAGCTACTTCTCGCACGCCTTCAAGGCGGCCTATGGCTGCGATCCGAGCACGTACCGCCACCGCGCCGACCCCCTGGCCGCCACCCCGGACCAGCTGCCGGACGCAGGATCCGGCGTCGCGGGGAGGGTTGCCGGCGAGGAGTAGGGGCGGCAGCAAAAGCGCCGGACCTGGTGTGAGCATCGAAGGCATCGCTGTCGTCATCCCAGGTCACTGTCGCAAATGCGCCGCACCCGCAAAAGCCGGTCGACGTGCGCTATCGTTCAAATCTGGTGCGGCGGAGTGGATGAGGCGCACTAGGCTCATATATCGGACTATATGCAATCACATCCGGCGCATGCATCGCCCGGATGCAGGGGATATTGCATTCTGGAGAACCGTGAATGCTTGTATCGCCGAACGATCCACTTTGGGGATAGCATCCCGACGGAGGAGCCCGCGCTCCTGTTCGGTGACGGCGGCCCGCATCAATCCGCGAGGGCGGTCCTTCCCGCAGCCGGGCGCGGGTACGGCCGGGCCGCTCCCCATCATGCGCGTCCGCGTGGGTCGTGCAGTCTCTCCATCCGACCTGCAAAGGGATGTTCCATGCCCCACCCGCACGCATCCGCTCCCCTCGCAGCTGGCGCGCACAGCCTCGTCATCGATGGCGTGAGGCAGCAGGTTCGGGTCGCAGGACAAGGGCCCTGCTGCATCGTGCATGCGGGAGGCCCCGGCATCGACGCCGGCTACCTGCGGATGCCGCTCCTCGAACGGCATCTGACGATGGTGTATCTCGATCCCATCGGGACCGGAGCGTCGGGGCGCCTTCCGTCGCATCCGATGGGCTACACCGTCGACCGGTTCGCCGATCAGGTGCTGGCCTTCGTAGAAGCGACCGGTCTCGACACCCCCTTCCTTCTCGGTCATTCCCACGGGGCCTTCGTCGTCCTGCAGGCCGCCCTGAAGCGGCCGGGGGCGACGAGCGGCCTCATCCTGCATGCCGGCGCGGCCTGGACCGGAGGCGATTTCATGGCGGCTGCGAGCGCCGAGATCGACCGGTTCGTCGACAGAAACGTCGGAACCCGCGAGGCGGAGGAGGTCCGGAAGGCCTGGGCGGCACTGCCCGAAATCCGCAGCGACGAGGATTATACGGCGGTTCTGCGCGGCCTCCTGCCGGCCTACGTCTCGGATCACCGGCGATGCAGGGACGTCCTCGACGTACTGAGATCGCAGCTTTGCGCGACGATGCTGGTCGGCGATCGAACGCCCTTCGACGTTCGCGACGCCTTGCCGGGCCTCGCAGTTCCCACCCTCGTCCTGGCGGGAGCCGCCGATTTCATCCTGGGACCGCGGCACGCGGCGATCCTGGCCGGGACGCTTCCCCATGCCCGGCTCGTCACCTTCGGGAGCAGCGGCCATTTCGCCCATCTCGAGGAGCCGGATGCCTTCGCGGACGCGGTCATCCGCTTCACGCAGGACCCGGGTTCAGGCTTGCCCTGAGGGGTACCCTTGCGCCTCACGGTCGCCCCGGCTTCCGGCCGGCGGCCTCGAGGATGAGGTCCGCCACGGCCTGCGGTTGCGAGATCAGGGACAGGTGGCTCGCCTTCAGCTCCACCGTCTTCGCGTTCATGCGCTTGGCCATGAACCGTTCGAGGTCCGGGTCGATCGTCCGGTCCTCGGTCGAGACGGCGTAGAAGCTCGGCTTCGACCGCCAGGCCGCCCGGGTCGTCCGGCCGGTCAGCAGCGCCTTCCGGAACGGCTGCTGGACCGCGAACAGCACCCTGGCCCTGTCCGGGGGCAGGTCGCCCGCGAAGTCCCGCAGGAAAGCCGCCTCGGTCAGCCGGCCCTCGTCGCCGTCGTACACGATCCCGGCCGAGGCCGGCGGCGTCGGGAAGGTCCCGGCGAGTGCGGCGTAGTCCTCGCCCGCGTCCGGGGCCCGGGCGGCGACGTAGACGAGCGCGCCGACCTTCGGGTCGGCGCCGACCTCGGTCACGATCATGCCCGAGAACGAGTGCCCGACCAGAACGGTCGGCCCCTCCTGCCGGGCCAGCACGCGCCGAGCGGAGGCGACCGCCTCCTCCAGCGTGGTCAGCGGGTTCTGCACGGAGGTAGCGTCGAGGCCGGCCGCCTGCAGCCTCGGGATCACCTCCGACCAGCACGAGCCGTCGGCGAACAGCCCGTGCACGAGCACGACGCTGCGGGCCCGGGGCAGCGCCTGTGCGGACGCCGTGCCGGGAAGCAGCGCCGCCGCGGCCGCCACGAGGGCCTGGTTCATGGATCGACGTGTCGGCATGATGCGCGTCTCCGTTCGGGGGCTCCGGCGACCGAGAGGCCGGCCCGATCGTCATGGCGGAAAGGGTACACCCGTCAGTCGCGCGCAGGCATCCAGGAGCGCGTCCTGGCACGCCTCGTCCCGAGTGAGCGGGTCCGGCTCGCGCAGCGCCCGGTGGTAGAAGTACCGTCCCGTCGAGCGGGCGAGGGGCTCGTCGGCGACGGCGAGCCAGGCCTGGGTGAGGTGGGCCTGGGCCAAGTCGTCCGGTGCGCCCGGACCCCCCATCCGCGTCGGGACCCATCCCGGCTCGAGCGCGTTCGCTCGCACGTCCGGCCACCGGCGCGCCACCCCGAAGGCGAGCGCCACGTCGAGAAACTTGCTCTCGGCGTAGGCCTGCGACCCGTTCCACCGCCGCCGCTCCCATTGAAGGTCGTCCATGTCCGGCCGCCCCCCGGGATGCATGCCGGAGCTCAGGTAGACGAGCCGGTCGGGGCGCTCGATCAGGGCAGTCAGGAGGTAGGGGGCGAGCACGTTGATCGCGAAGAGGTGGGACAGCCCGTCCGCGGTCGGGATCCGGCGGGGCTCGCGGTAGCCGATCCCGACATTGTGGATGACGGCGTCGAAGCGACCAGTCGCGTTCGCCTGCGCGGCGACCGCCCTCATCCCGGCAATCGTCACGACGTCGTCGATCAGGACGCCAGCCGCCTCCGGCAGCGCCCGGCGGGCCGCTTCGCCGCGCGCGTCGCTGCGGGCATGCAGCACGACCTCGTGCCCGCTACGGGCGAGGTGCTGACCCGCCATGAGGCCGAGCCCGTCCGCGGACCCGGTGATGAGGATGCGTGCCACGGTCAGTCCTCCAGCAGTGCTTCGGCGAGGATCGGCGTCGAGCGCAGCCGCTTGCCCGTCGCGTGCCAGACCGCGTCCGAGATGGCCGCGGCGACCCCGGTGATCCCGATCTCGCCGACGCCCTTCACCCCGGCCGGGTTGATGAACGGGTCGGGGTCGTCGAGAAACGTGACGTCGATCACCGGCACGTCGAGGTTCACCGGGATCATGTATTCGGCCAGGTTCGTGTTGGTGAAGCGGCCGAAGCGCGGGTCCATGTGGGTCGCCTCGAACAGCGCCTGGCTCATCCCCCAGGTGATGCCACCGATCAGCTGGCTCTCTGAGAGCTTCGGATTGAGGATGCGGCCGCAGGCGTAGACCCCGGTGAGCTGCCGCACGCGGATCATCCCGAGATCGGGATCGACCGCCACCCTGGCGAAGATCGCGCCGAAGCTGTGCATCCCGCGCGGTCCGGCCCGCGCGTCGCGCTCGGGCTCGCCTGTGCGGACCTGGCCCGGGCCGCCGGGGTCGAAGCGGCCCTCGCACGACAGCTCCGTCAGGCCCGCACGACGCAGCACCGCCGCCACCGTCTCGCTCGCGCCGTCGCGGGCGACGATGCGGTTGTCCTCCAGCCTCAGGTCGTCCGTGCCGCGGCCACGGAACGGGCCGTCCTCCTGGCCGGCGGCCATCCCCAAGAGCCGCGCCGTGAGGTCGCGCGCCGCCTCCATCACGGCCGGGGCGAGCGATCCCGTCAGGGAGGCGCCCGCCTGCATCGGGGCCTCGGGCAGCCCGGTATCGCCGATCAGCGCCCGCACCGCGTCAATCGGCAACGCGAGGGCGTCGGCCGCGAGCTGGCGCATGAAGGTCGCGGTGCCGGTGCCGATATCGGTTGCACTGGCGGCGACATGCGCGGTGCCCCCCGCCGTGATCGTCACGCGCGCCCGGGCGGGCTGGCGATAGACCGTGTGCGAGGCGCTCGCCATGCCGATGCCGATCAGGAGGCCGTCCTCGCGCATCGTGCGCGGTTCGGGACGACGCTGAGGCCAGCCGAACCGCTCCGCCCCGACGCGGTAGCACTCCTTGAGCCGCTTGCTCGACCAGGGCGAGCCGTCGACCGGATAGGCGTCCGCGTGATTGCGCAGGCGCAGGTCGATCGGATCGATACCGAGCTCGGCCGCGAGTTCGTTCAAGGCGCATTCCTGCACCAGCATGCCGGGCGCCTCGCCGGGGGCCCGCATAAAGGTGGGCGCCATCACGTTGGCCCGCCTGAGCCGGCAGCGCGTCTCCAGAGCCGGCAGGTCGTACAGGAAGGTGAATGGGTACCAGCTCGGCTCGACCCAGTCCTCCCAGGCGGGGGTGGCCGAGAGCTTGGTCACCGCTGCGCCGACGAGTCTCCCATCGCGCGTCGCGCCGAGCGCCAGGTCGATACGCTGCTCCTCGCGGAAGCCGACCGAGGTGTACATCTCCGCGCGGCTGAGCACGAGCCGAACGGGCCGGCCGACCTCCCGGGCTGCCAGGGCGGCCAGCCAGCTGTGCGACCAGACCGGTCCCTTGCAGCCGAAGCCGCCGCCGACGTAAGCAGCCACCACCCGGACGTTCTCGCGCGGCAGGCCCAGCACCTTGGCGAGGCCGTTGCGGTGATTGGCGACGTGCTGGCTCGTCTCGTAGAGCGTCAGCCGGTCGCCATCCTCCCAGACCGCGACGGAGGCGGCAGGCTCCATCGGGTTGTGGTGGTTGTAGGCGAGCGTCCAGCGGCCTTCGATCGTCACCTCGGCGTGTGAGAGCGCGGCCGCCGCGTCCCCGCGCCTGACCGCGCCCGGGAGATGGCCGGCGAGGAAGCCGAGCCAGACCTGCTCGGGCTCGTGCCATGCCTCGCCGGAGAGATCGGCGTCGCCCTCGAGGCCGACGCACGGCCCGTCCTCGTCGAACGCGTAGCGGACGATCGCGGCGGCGTGCCTGGCCGCTTCGAGGGTCTCGGCCAGAACCAGCCCGATCGGCTGGCCGGCATAGTGGATCGTCGCGTCCGCCATCGGCACGAAGGCGGAGCCGTACATGATGTCCCAATCGGGCTGCTCGGGCGGGCTCACGAGACGCGGCATCGTTCCGGGCGTGAATACCCTCACGACGCCCGGCACCGCCGCGGCGGCGGTTGTGTCGGCCGAGCGGATCGTGCCGCGCGCGATCGGGCTCGGCACCAGCACGGCGTGGAGCAGGCCGGGCAGGACGACGTCACCCGCGTAAGTGATTGCGCCGGAGACCTTCAGCCCAGCTTCGGTGCGGGGGATCGGACGGCCGGTGAAGGGATGGGCTTCGCGGGTCACGTGCGCACCTCCGCATGGCGATCGGCGAGGGTCCGCAGCGCGCGGCCGATGGCCGCCCGTGCCTGCGGAAGCTTGTAGGCATTGCCGGTCTGCGGGTGGGCCCCGTCGAGCGCCGCCTCTACGAGGCGGGCGAGCGCCCGCGCGTCGTCGGGACGGCGGCCGGCGAGCAGCGCGGCCGCCGGCGCGACCCGCCACGGCACCGCGGCGAGACCGCCGAGCGCGAGGCGCGCATCCAGGATCGTGCCGTCGCCGGCGAACTCGGCGGCGACGGCGACCGAGACCGAGGCATACTCGTACGAGCTGCGGTCCCGCACCTTCAGGTAGTGCGACCAGCGGCTCAACGGGCCAGTCGGCAGCGTCACGCCGGTGACGATCTCGCCCGCACCGACCACCGTCTCGATCTCGGGCGTCCCGCCCGGGAGGTAGTGGAACCCGGCCGCAACCACGCTGCGCGCCCCGCTTGGGCCGTCGAGGTGCACCACGCCGTCGAGCGCCGCCAGCATGACGGCGAAGTCCCCGGGATAGTTCGCGATGCAGTGCTCCGAGGTGCCGAGCACCGCCAGGTTGCGGTTCTCGCCGCCGATCGCGCTGCACCCGGTGCCGGGGACGCGCTTGTTGCAGGGAAAATGCCGGTCGCGGAAGTAGACGCACCGCGTGCGCTGGAGGAGGTTGCCGCCGATCGACGCCATGTTGCGCAGCTGACCGGAGGCGGCGACCAGCAGCGACTCCGACAGGCCCGGCGCCTGCTCGCGCACCCCCGGATGACTGGCGACATCGCTCATCCGGGCGAGCGCGCCGATCGCGAGCGCATCCTCCGTCAGCCCGATCGCATCCAGGCCGGGCAGGCGGTTGACGTCGATCAAGAGGGTGGGCTGCATGACGCCCGACTTCATCAGGTCGACGAGCGTCGTGCCGCCTGCGAGGAAGCGCGCGTCCGGGTGCTCGCGGGCGAGGCGCAGCGCCTCGTCGCGCGTGCGTGGCTCGACGTAGCCGAAGGGCTGCATGACGATACTCCTCAGGCGTCCCTGGCCGCGGCGACCGCGCGGATCGCTGCGACGATGTTCTGGTAGGCGGCACAGCGACACAGATTGCCGCTCATCCGCTCGCGGATCTCGCGCTCGTCGAGATCGGGCCGGCCGGCGAAGCGACGCGTCGGGTCAGTCGCGGCGCTCGGGCGACCCTGGTCGACCTCGGCCAGCATCGCCACGGCCGATATCACCTGGCCGGGCGTGCAGTAGCCGCATTGGAGCGCGTCGTGCTCGGCGAAGGCGCGCTGCATCGGGTGAAGGGCGCAGTCGTCGCCGGCGAGCCCCTCGATCGTGGTGATCTCCCGGTCACGCACCGACAGCGCCAGGGTGAGGCAGGCCAGGACGCGCCGTCCGTCGACCAACACAGTGCAGGCGCCGCAGGCGCCGTGATCGCAGCCCTTCTTCGTGCCAGTGAGGCCGGCCCGCTCGCGCAGGGCGTCGAGCAGCGTCGTCCATGGCTCGACGACGAGAGGACGATCCGCCCCGTTGACGCGCAGCCGCAGCGGCACGGCGGCGAGGGGATCGTGGACCGCGAAGGTCGGTCCAGGCACCGCAGATGGCTCCAGCGGATCGGTCGGTGCAGGTGTGGAGGCCGTGTCGGTCGCCATGTCCGTCTCCCGTGGCCGGCGCCGCCATCGGCGGCCGGTTCGTGTCGAGGGCGCCCGTCACCAGGGAAGCTGCGCGCCGAACCGGTCGACGTAGCGCAGGCCCGCGCGGCCCCGGTTCGCCTCGATCATGTCGACGACGCGCGGGATGCTCTCCTCGATCGAGAGCAGCGCATCGCTGCCGCCCATCTCGGTCCGCACCCAGCCCGGGGCGACCAGCAGCACCGCATGCCCGCCGTCGGCGTGCTTGGCCGCGTAGCCCTTCATCAGCATGTTGAGCGCGGCCTTGCTGGAGGAGTAGAGCTGCCACCCGCCCGTGGCGTTCGCGATGCTGCCGAGTTCCGAGGTCATGATCGCGACGGTGCCCCCGGCCGGCACCAGGTCGCGCAACAGTTCGGCCGCGCGCACGGGCGAGAACGCGTTGGTCAGCATCATGTCGAGGAAGTCCGCCTCGCTCGCGCTGGCCGGGCTCGCCTCGATGGCCCGCGCGATGCCCGCATTGACGAACAGAACGTCGAGGCGCCGCCCGTCGAGCCGCCGGCGGAGCGCCTCGACGGTGGCGGCCTGGTTGATGTCGACGCTCTCGACCTCGAGGCTGCCGGGAAAGCGGGCGGCCAGCGCATCGAGCCCGGCGGAGCGCCCGCGGGCCGTGGCGATCACGTGCCAGCCGCGCCCGAGCCATTCCTCCGCGAGCGCGAGGCCGAGGCCGCGCGAGGCACCGACGACGAGCACCGTGGCAGGCTGTGTCATGCGAACCTCCTTCGGATCTGCTCCGGATTCCATGCCGCAAAGCCGCTTCCGAGATTAGCGCCGATCTGTCAGAACATTCCGGACTTGCAGTCATGGAACGATCTGGAGTCATGGACCGATGCCCTACGATGGCCGGCTGCTGGCCGGCGTGACGGTGCTCATGGCGGTGGTCGAGGCTGGGACCATGACCCGGGCCGCCGAGGCGCTCGGGCTGACCCAGTCGGGCGTGGGGCGCGCCATTCAGCGACTGGAGGTCCGCGTCGGCGTGCGGCTCCTCGACCGCACCACCCGGACCCTGCGGCTCACCGACGAAGGGCGGCGGTTCTGGGAGCGGGTCGGGCCGCTCCTCGATGGCATTGAGGAGGCGGCGCTCGACGCGGCAGGCAGCGCCCGGACGGTGCGCGGGCGCCTGAGGGTCAACGTCGACCCTTTCTTCTCGCGCCTCGTCCTGTCGCGCGAACTGGCGCGCTTCCTCGCGGCCCACCGCGAGCTGCGGCTCGAACTCATCATGCGCGACCAGATCGGCGACCTCGTCGCCGACGGCTTCGACATGGCGCTCCGGTTCGGGGAGCCGCCGGTCATGGGGTTTTTCGCCCGCAAGCTCCTTGAGTCCCGGATCCTGACGGTCGCCTCGCCCGCCTACCTCGCGGCGCACGGCCGCCCGGCGCATCCGCGCGATCTCCTCGATCACGCCTGCATCGACTACCAGGACCCGCTCACCGGCCGGCCGTTCGCGTGGGAGTTCCGCCGCGGCGACGAGGTGCTGCCGGTGCGCCAGCCGGCCCAGCTGATGGTGTCGGACGTCGAGACGATGATCGGTGCTTGTTGCGAAGGAGCGGGCATCGCCCAGGTCATGCAACTCGGTACCCGGCACATCCTCGCCCAGGGCCGGCTCGTAGAGATCTTCCCAGACTGGCCGGGCGAGACCTTCCCCCTCTACGCGATCTACCCGTCGCGGCAGCACCGGGCCGCCAAGGTCCGGGTGTTCACGGAATGGTGCCTGACGCTGCTCGGCGGGGAGAACGAGCTCGATGCGGCCGCGACGCGCTGATGGATGTCCAAGCAGAGTTGCACGGGGCAACTCTGCTTAGATTCCTGTTTTCGCATCATTTTCGTCGCCGAACCGGTGACCGCTTCGGCGAATGATGCTTAGAACGCCGCCTTGCCGATCGAGGCGCCGCCATCGACGTGGAGCGTCTGGCCGGTCATGAACGCCGCCCCGTCCGATAGCAGGAAGGCGATCGCCGCGGCGATCTCGTCGGGCCGGCCGAACCGCCCCATCGGCACGCCGGCGAGGTAGCGCTGCTCGCCCTCGCTGCCCGGCGGGTTGTTGGCGCGAAACAGCTCCGTCTCGGTCGGACCCGGCGCCACCGCGTTGACGGTGATCCCGGTCGCCGCGAGTTCGAGCGCCCAGGAGCGGGTGAAGCTCACGAGCGCCGCCTTCGCGGCCGCATAGGCCGTTCGCTCGACGCTGCCGAGGACCGTGAGGCTGGAAATGTTGATGACCCGGCCCCAGCCGCGCTGCCGCATCCCCGGCAGGGCCGCCTGCACGGCCTGGAGCGCGGGGTGGAGGTTGACGCGCAGCACCTCGTCGAGCGCCGGAAGCTCGACCGCGCCGAGCCGCTGCGGCCGCACGATGCCGACATTATTGATCACGCCGTCGAAGGCGTGGCGCTGCGACAGGTCGGCGAGAACCGCGGCGGTCGCGGCGTCGTCGGCGAGGTCGGCCGCCACCAGCGTGCCGGGAAAGCCCTCGGTGCGGTGGCGCGCGAGGCCGACGACGTGATGGCCGTCGCCCGCGAGGCGGTGCGCGAGGGCAAGCCCGATGCCCTTGCTGGCACCGGTGACGAGGAAGGTCCGGGACATCTCAGGTCTCCTGTTGGCTTGATCGCCCGGCCGCCCCACTCGGCCCGGGCGCTTCGGGTCAGGCGGCGACGAGCGCGCGGCGCAGCACCGGCAGCATGTCCTCGGGCTCAGGCCGGCGGGTGTAGTCCGGGTTCACCTCGGCGTAGAGGATCGTCCCGTCCTGCCCGATTACGAAGCGCCCGGGCATCGGCAGGGTCCAGCTTTCGTCACCGTTGAAGGCCGGCAGGTCGTTCTTCAGGCTCTTGTAGAGGTCGACCAGATAGTCGGGCAGCGCGAAGCGCAGGCCGAAGGCGGCAGCGACTGTGTTGTGCGGGTCCGACAGGATCGGGAAGGCGAGCCCGTTCTGGCGGACCGATTTGCGGCTGTTGGCTCCGTTCTGCGGCGAGATCGCCATGAGGCTCGCCCCGAGCTTCCGGAACTCCGGCAGCACCTCCTGGAGCGACTGCAGCTCCATGTTGCAGTAGGGGCACCACACGCCCCGGTAGAAGCTGATCACCAGCGACCCCTGGGCCAGCAGGTCGGCGGAGGCGATGGAACGCCCGTCGGGATCGTCGAGGGTGAAGGCGGGCGCCCGGTCGCCGGCCTTCAGGGCGCGGGCGGCCGCTCCGGAGGCGATCAGTTCCGCGGTGGCCCTTTGCATCGTCGCGATCACCGAGGGCGGGACGTTGTAGGGCGGCTTGCCAGCCTGGAAGTCGGCCTTGAACGCGTCGAGCTTGGCTTGAAGGGTCATGGATCGGCTCCTCGATGAAGAGTTGGGGCAGGACGGCTCGCGGCAGCCATCCGCGTCGGGGTCATGTCCGCTGCGGGGCGGCCCGCGGCGAGTGGACGGATGCCGGTCAGGCCTGCGGGACGAGGGCGTTCACCCGCTCGACCGCGCGCTGCACAGAGGGGCGCGCCGCCACGGCCTCGTACCAGCGCGCGACGTGCGGCGTGTCTTCGAGATTGACGCCCGCGAATTCGCGCCGCCAGAGCCAGCCGAAATGCGCGATGTCGGCCACCGTGAACGCGTCGCCGGCGACGAAGCGCCGCTCGGCCAGCACGCCATCGAGCACGGCCAGCGTCCGCCTCGCCTCGGCCGAGAAGCGCGCGATGGCAAGCGGCTGCGGCTCGGAAGCCTGGCGCTGGAAGAAGCCGGCTTGGCCGAAGGCCGGCCCGAGCCCGGAGGCGTGGAAGAACAGCTGCTCGAACACCTGCGCCCGGCCCTCGCCAGTGGCCGGCAGTAGCCGGCCGGTCGTCTCGGCCAGGTAGACGAGGATCGCGGCGGACTCGGTCAGGACCAGACCGCCCCCGGCTGCCGCGGGATCGACCAAGACCGGCACCTTCGCGTTCGGGTTCAACGCGACGAAGCCGGGGGCTTTCTGCTCGCCGCGGCGCACGTTCACCCCGTGCAGGCGGTAGGGGAGACCGAGTTCCTCCAGGGCGATCGGCACCTTGATGCTGTTGGGCGTGGCGAAGGCGTATACCTCGAACATGGCAACCGGGCTCCGGACGGGTCACCGCGGCGTCGCGGTGGGTACGGTCACCGTGATGCTCCTCGGGCGATGGACAGGGCAGCCGGCCCGGGGCGATAACGCTCATTCCCACGGGGAATGACCTTCGAGGAGAAATCGAGTGGACCGCTACCAGGCGATGGCCACCTTCGTGCGGGTGGTGGAGGCCGGCTCGTTCTCGGGCGCCGCCCGGCTCCTGAACGTCGGCCAGCCCGCCGTCTCGAAGACAATCGCGCAGCTGGAGAACCGGCTGCAGGTCAGCCTGCTCCTGCGCTCGACCCATGGCCTGAGCCCGACGGAAGCGGGCTTGCGCTTCTACGAGCGGGCGCGGGCGGCCATCGCCGAAGCCGACGAGGCCGAGCTCGCCGCCCGCGGCGCGGGAGCCGGGCTCGCGGGCCGCCTGCGGGTGTCCGCGGCGACCACCTTCGCGCGGCTCCACGTCGTGCCAATGCTGCCGCGCTTCCTCGGCCAGCATCCCGACCTCGACATCGAGGTGATCCTCGACGACCGGGTGATCGACCTCGTGAGCGAGGGGGTCGACCTGTCCCTGCGCATGGGGGCGCTGCCGGACTCCGCCGCCGTGGCGCGCCGGCTCGCGACCGGCGCCCGCTCAGTGCTCGCCACCCCCGGCTACCTCGCCCGGGCGGGCGAGCCGCACGCGCCCGCGGACCTCGCCGAGCACGAAGCGGTGATCTACAGCCAGCAGCCCGAGATCTGGGCCTTTACCCGGGAGGGCACCGAGGTCTCCGTGGCGGTACGCGGGCGCGTCCGGGTCAGCGCGGCCGAGGGCCTGCGCGCGGCGGTCCTCACGGACATCGGCCTCACCATCGCGTCCGACTGGATGTTCGCCCCCGAGATCGCGAGCGGTGCGGTGCGGCAGCTGCTCCTGCCCTGGAGCCTGCCCGCCATCGACCTGTGGGCAGTCTTCCCCACCGGGCGCATGGCCAGCACCAAGGCCCGGCTCTTCGCCGGCTTCGTCGAGGCGGTGATGGCGGAAGCGAAGGCCCATTCCGCGGCGGCATAGGCTTTATCGCTCCGCGCCGTCATCCGTCTCCGGGTGTAAGTCCTTAACTCGTCCTCACGCCGACCGGACCAGGGCCGGCACGACAACGAGGACCGCACCCATGGCCCGCTTCGACAGCTACCGCGACGCCTTCCCCAATGCCCGCCTGACCCGCAAGCCGAACGGCGTCCTGGAAGTCGTGCTGCACACCGAGGGCGGCAAGCTCGTCTTCGACGGCCACACCCACGAGCAGTTCGTCGACCTGTTCCACGCCATCGGCGAGGACCGCGACATCCGCGCGGTGATCCTGACCGGATCGGGCGACGCGTTCATGGACGCGATCAGCCCCGAGGGCTTCGACTTCTTCACGCCCCAGGGCTACGACAAGATTTTTCGCGAAGGTCGCAAGGTGCTCGGCAACATCCTCGACATCGAGGTGCCGATGATCACCGCGCTCAACGGCCCGGTGCTGCTGCATAGCGAGTACGCGCTCCTGACCGACATCATCCTGGCGACGCCCGAGACGGTGTTCCAGGATAAGCCGCACTTCGAGTTCGGCATCGTGCCGGGCGACGGGATGCATATCCTGTGGCCGGAGGTGATCGGCTCGATCCGCGGGCGGTACTTCCTGCTGACGCGGCAGATCCTCGATGCGCGGACCGCCCAGGATTGGGGCGTCGTCAACGAGATCGTCCCGCGGGACCGGCTGCTGGCGCGGGCGCACGAGATCGCCGACGGCATCGCCGCGCTGCCGCCGCTCACCGGACGCTACACCCGGATCGCGCTGACGCAGCGCCTGCGCCGGCTCGTCGAGGAGGGCACCGGCTACGGCCTGGCGCTCGAGGGCATCAGCGCCGCCGACGTGGCGAGGCGCATGGCCGCCCAGGTCTGACGCTCGCCCGTTCAGAACCGTTCTGGGGTTCTTGCAGCCGCCGTTTCATACCCTCGCGCCTTCGAACAGGTCTGTTCGAGGGTGCGACGTTGTCATGCCCATGACGTGTCCGGCTGTTCGATCGCCCGAGAAACGATCGTCTCGAGTCGAACGGCGCACCGGCTCCTACGCGTACGCGACGATGGCACCCAGGGATGCGCGAATGCGCGGCGTCGCGAAGTCGAGGAACGCCCGCAGCTTGAGCGGAAGGCGTCCACGCCCGACATGGACGACGCTGACCGGGACTGGGTCGAGCTCGAACGACCGCAGCACGAGGACCTGCCGCCCGGCGGCGACCAGAGGTGCCGCCTGGTAAGACAGCACCTGGGTGAGGCCGACGCCGGCCGCCGCCGCGTCGAGGGCTGCCTCCGCCGTGTTGACGTGCAGGCGCGAGCGCACCCGGACGGCCTGGACGGCCGTCCTGTCGGGCGTGGCGAAATGCCAGGCCGGACCGGCGGCCAGGTCGCTGAAGGTCACGCACGGCATCTCGGCGAGGTCGGCCAGCGTGCGGGGCGTTCCGTGGGCGGCGAGGAAGGTCGGGCAGCCGCAGACCACGCGGGTGACCGTGCCCAGCTGCGCCGTCACCAGGTCGCTGTCCGGCAGGTGCGAGATGCGGACAGCCAGGTCGACGTGATCCTCCACCAGGTCCAGGGCCCGGTCGGTCAGGACGAAGCGCACGGTGATGTCGGGGAACCGGGACAGGAAGGCGGTGACCACCGGCAGGACGTGGAGGCGCCCCAGGACCAGCGGGGCCGTCATCGTCAACTCGCCGCGGGGCTCGGTGTACTCGCCCTTCACCGCGCGCTCGGTCTCCTCGACCTCGCCGAGCAGGCGCCGGCACGCCTCAATGTAGGCGGCCCCCGCATCGGTCGGCGTGAGCTTCCGGGTGGTGCGGACGAGGAGCCGGGCTCCGAGATGGGCTTCCAGATCGGCGATCTTGCGGCTGACGCTCGGCAGCGGGATGCCGAGCTTGCGCCCGGCGGCCGACAGGCTCCCCGTGTCCACGGCCGCGACCAGGAGCGTCATAGCCTCCAGCCGATCCATCGCGTTCTCTCATTTCCGGCAACAGTCATTCTCGGATAAGCCTGATTATACCGAGCGGTGCAAGCCGGTATCCAGGCCGTACCGACGGCGTGCAGCACAGGCTGCAACGCCCGCACCGGAGGGCAAACGATGACCCGGATCACCTATCGCACCGCCGACGTCGACGGCGTCTCGATCTTCTACCGGGAGGCCGGCGACCCCGCGAAGCCGGCGCTCCTGCTGCTGCACGGCTTCCCCTCATCCGGCCACATGTTCCGCGACCTGATCCCTCTGCTCGCGGACCGCTTCCATCTCGTCGCCCCCGACCTGCCGGGCTTCGGCCTGTCGGAGGTCAAGCCGCGCGATAGCTTCACCTACACCTTCGACGCCCTCGCGAAGGTCATCGGCCGCTTCACGGAGGTGGTGCGGCTGAAGACCTACGCGCTCTACGTCTTCGACTACGGCGCACCCACCGGCTTTCGCGTGGCCATGGCGCACCCGGAGCGGGTGACCGCCCTCATCTCGCAGAACGGCAACGCCTACGAGGAGGGGCTGAGCGAGGGTTGGAATCCGATCCAGCGTTACTGGCAGGACCGGGGCGATGCCAACCGGCAGGCCCTGCGCGAATTGCTGACCCCTGCCTCGATCCGCTGGCAGTACGAGCACGGCGTGCCCGACACGTCGCTGGTCTCGCCGGATGGGAGCGCCCTCGACGCCTGGTACATCCAGCGGCCGGAGGTCGACGAGATCCAGCTCGACCTGTTCGGCGACTACGCCAGCAACGTGGCGCTCTACCCCGCCTTCCAGACCTATTTCCGCACGCACCGGCCGAGGTTGCTGGCGATCTGGGGCCGGAACGACCCGTTCTTCCTGCCGGCCGGCGCGGAGGCGTTCCGGCGCGACATCCCGGATGCGCAGGTCCGCTTCCTCGACACGGGGCACTTCGCCCTGGAAACGCATGCCGCTGTCATCGCGGAGGCCATCGCGGACTTCCTGCATGCCTGAAGACGATTGTCAGGACGGCGTAGCTCGCTCCATCCTGACTTTCCGCCGGTTCGGGCAAGACAATCGTCCCGGAAAGGACGCTTTCCGTTGAGCGTGCCAGGCGCGATCCGATGCCCCGCTGGGGGCTGGTAGTGAACGTGGGGCGGGGGGCTCGGCGTGCCAGCCTACGTCCCCGTCGTTCTTCACCAACCAGACCGTGAGACCTTCCGAGGAGGCGAACCATGACGACAGGGACAATCCTTGCAGCCGCCACTGCCCTGATGCTTGGACAGAGCTCTCCGCAGCCGCTTCCCTCGATTGCGGCCACGACGACGTACCATCGCGTCGCGGTCGACGGTGTCGGCATCTTTTACCGCGAGGCCGGTCCACGGGACGCCCCCACTATCCTGCTACTGCACGGCTACCCGTCGTCGTCGCGGCAATGGGATACGCTGCTACCACTGCTCGCCGACCGCTACCACCTGATCGCCCCCGACTACCCGGGATTCGGTCAGAGCGACGCGCCATCGCCCGCGCAATACGCCTACACGTTCGACAACTTGGCGGCGACGATGGCGGGATTGGTCGCTCACCTCGGTCTCGAACGATACACGCTCTTCATGCAGGATTATGGAGGTCCGGTCGGCTTCCGCATGGCGATGGCCCGCCCCGAGCGGGTGAGCGCGCTGATCATCCAGAATGCCAACGCCTACACGGAGGGCCTCGGCGCCAAGTGGCAGGCCATCGCCCGGTACTGGGCCGATCCCACGTCCCATCCCGAGCAGGTCGACGCCTTTACCTCGCTCGAGGGTGCCAAGCAGCGCCACCTCGGGACGAGCCCCAATCCCGAGCGCTACAACCCGGACACATGGAGGGACGAGCACGCCATCCTGGGTCGCCCGGGCGAGCGGGAGATCCAGGCGGCACTCCTCTACGACTATCGCACGAACGTCGCATCCTATCCGGCCTGGCAAGCCTGGATGCGCAAGCATCCGCGGCCGGCCCTCATCCTCTGGGGGCGCTACGACCCCTCCTTCATCGTGCCAGGAGCAGAGGCCTATCTGCGTGATATGCCGAACGCGGAACTTCATCTCCTTGATGCCGGGCACTTCGCATTGGACGAAGCTACGGACGACGTCGCGCGACTGACTCGGGACTTCCTCGGCCGTATCACTGCCGCGGTGCCGTGATCGGGCGACTGCCACTCGACCTTGAGCCCAGCAAGGATTCAATCAGGATGACGGCGACGCTGTCATCAGCATTCACTTTCGAAAATATTCGCCGACGATTGCAATGTCCGCTCACAAGTGGCAAGCAGCTCATGTGCTGCTGTACGCCGGAAGTCCGCATATGGCGCACAGCCGAACGAACCGAGGGTGCCTCCGATATCATGCGGGTGGTTCGGTCGACGCCTCCGAAGAACTGCGGAGGATCCATGATCCCGCTCCGCTGCGACATAGCCACGGCCCTGCGTGTCGCGGCCGGATACCTGACGGGGCAGGGGAGGGGGCTTAGGACGACGAGAGGATCCGACAGACAATGGCGCGCAGCCGAACAAGCGGCATGCCAATATCTGGCGCGAAGCGGAAAAGGCCATGGTGAACTCCCGAGCCCACGGCTTGCCTTGCCAATCCTTCGAAGGACCGCTTGGGGCGCATGCCCTGCTCTGTTGCGACAACGTCACGATTCGCATGTGGCGACGGATTTTCTGAACGAGCTGGGGGATTCGATGCGAGAACTACGATAATAATCATAAAGCCACAACTTGCTGCAATGATTTTCATTTAAAATAGTGATTTCTCAGTCGCGCCGATAATCCCATGCATCTGCGCGAGCTCTATGCAATCTGCCCAAGACGCTCTGGAATGAAACCTGCTCGGATCTGCTTGGGCGTAGCTGGCCAGTGTGCGTTCCAGGCGCTATGAGCGCACTCTCGGCCGTTGTAGGCTTTTCGGCACAGCCGCGCGATTTGCTCTCCGGTCAAACGTCCGCGCTCCATAAGCGCCTCGGCTATCGCCTTGATAGCGGCGGACCCCGGCTTCGACCGCACTAAAGCGGCAGCTCTTAATTCGGACAGCCGTAGTAGTGCTTGCTGCTCTTCATATGGTAAATCCCAGGCATCAACCAAACCCCGGGCATGATGCATGTCTTGTATACCGCCTGCCAACATACAGGCGCTCACCGACGCATGTCGATAGTGCGCTTCGGCTGTAATGCCTGCGAAGCAATTAATAAGTTCTATATCTCGGTTGATGGCGCGGAGGTAGTTGGAGTAATCCTGCTCCTCTGCAGAGCCTGTGGTAAGCATAGGGCCATACGGATAGCCGTGAATGTCGTATCCTTCGACTATGCCCTCGCATCCGTCGATAACTACGCCCTTGCGGTTCCTTATAGTCTTGCCGGCGCAGACCTCATCAACAGTGAGTACTAAGGCACTATCTGTTTTATGTCCGAAATACCATCGCGTCAACGCATGTCCGGCTTCATGATGGCAGGTCAGCCGGCGACGACCTTTAGTCCGAGCCATTTGCCTAAGTGCTCCTCGGGGGTAGCGTTCCGGTACATGCCGGACTAGATGTCCATGCTCCACCATCATGCATGATAAACCTTGAGTCCTGCTTTAAAGGAGTCGTTCCCCTCGGGCTTTGTTGACTATGGTAGATGCTTTCTCTACGACGCTGCGGGCTAGGGACTCCGTTCACCGGCAAAACGGGGATCCACTGCCGAAACCGTATTACTCCCCTGAGCTTAGTACTTTCGGCCCCTCTCCAAGGGGGAAAGTGCGTGGTAACGAAAACGCCCGACCGTGGGCCGAACCCGTGACTTCCGAGGCGGCCGGCCCCAGGCCCCGTAAGTCAGCTGGATAGAGCGGCTGCCTTCTAAGCGGCTGATTGCAGGCTCTGCCGGACCCGTTTCCCTCTACGCGAAGCAGCCGCCGGACCGGCGGTCGAGCCTGACTCGGACGGCACTCGGACGGCCGGAACCGCGCCACAGGGCGCTCGGACGGCGGCGGGTGGCGGTATACGCGGTTCGAGGCGTTGCCGGCGCCTGCGCGAGCTGACACCGTGTCAGCATGAGTGATCCCACCACCCGCGAGGGGCTCATCGCCGAGGCGCTCCGCCTGCTCGACCTGGCGAACGCGATGCCCGTTCCGGTTCCCGCGGGAGGGGAGGGCTATGGGTCAGAGGGTATCAAGGTCCTGCGCGATCTGGCCCGGGGCCGCGGAAGCGTGCTCTACCCCTCCCAGGACGGCCCCGGCGCCGGCGCGGTCGTCGAGGTCGTGGTCCGCGTCATGGTCGGCCCGGACCGGTCCACGGTCGTCGTCCGCCGCGGCGGCGAGCCCGCCATCCTGCACGAGGTCCGCCCGCATGGGACGGAGGCGGACTGCCTGGGCGCCATCGTCGAGGCCGCCGTTCGGGAAGGCGTTAAGCTTGCCAAATAGTGAACGTCGATTCTTGAGCGATGCGTAGAGTTTTAAGGATTCGATTCAGGTAAATGCGACCGGCCTACAAGCATCGTGCCCCCATCGAGAGACAGGGGGGAGAGAACCATGCGCCTGTACCACTTCACTTCCCTGGGACACCTTCCGGTCATCGTCGCTACCGGAGGGCTGTGGCGGGGCGAGGTCCCCGTTGGCGATGGGAGCCGGACCCTGCGGGCCACCTGGTTCACGACGGACCCGGACCCCCGTGGCCACGGCCTTGACGGAAGCGCCGCCGACAAGCGGGAGGTGCGCATCACGGTCATCATTCCGTCGAGCGACCGTGGCCTCAAGCATTGGCTCAAGTTCACCCGGACCTCGTTCGGCAGGCTGGCCGATGAATGCGTCGAGCAGCTGGTTCGCACGGGAGGCGGCAAGCGCAAGGCGGAGACCTGGTACATCTACCCGGACCTGATCCCGCCGACGGAATTCCGCGCCATCGAGATCCGCAGACCCGATGGGACCTACACCCACATGGAGCCGGATGACTTGGCAGCGTCGGTCGCTCACGAGGGACTGGAAGAGGCAGTGCGTGCGGACTTCAGCGAAATGCGCGCCCGCATGCCCTCCCGCGCCGCCTAACTGGCGTCGGCTTTCCCGACCGCCGCTCGGCATCTCGCCGGGCGTAGCGGGCACCCAGACTCGCCAGACGGATGCGACCGGCCGTGCGGCATGGTGCCCACAACAGAAAGAGGAGAGCACGATGCAGAGGACTATCCTGAAGGGCATGACCGAGGCCGAGATGGCCAAGCACATCGCCCAGGGCATCGAGAACCGCCTCGTCATCGAGGCGGCGCCTGACCCGGAGGCCAAGCTGGCCGAGATCATCGACCTCGGCGACTTCGTTTATGCCGTCTGGGTCGAGACGGACAAGCGGAAGCCGAAGATCTCTGGCCACGCACTCGCCCTGTTGAAGGGGCGCCCCTTAATGCAGTCCATGATCGACAGCGGTTCGAGTGCTCCTATGGCACACATCACAATCATGCTCGACAACCACTCGTCCGCGTACGGCGCTTGCGCCCGGTACGGTGATGAGGCCGAGTTTGAGGCATCCTAACCGGCCTTCGCCTTCCCCGCCCGCCGCTCGGCATCCCGCCGGGCGTAGCGGGCCCCGAGCTCGGCGGCATCGCGGGGCGGCCCTTCCTGACAGGGGGCCGCCCCGCGCAGCGTTTGGGCGAACCGCGGCGCGAGGACGGCGACCGGGCGGGGCGGCCTCACGATTTCCCTCCCCGTCAGCAGGGCCGCCAGGCGCTCGACATGCGTGCCCTCCAGGCCGAGCTCGTAGCCGGTCTTCACGTAGCGGGGCATCTGCTCGGGGAGCATGTCGCTGTCGTCGTCGACGATGGCGTAGGTGGGGACGCCCGGGTGGACCACGAGCCAGTCCCGGATCTGCTTCCCGCGGGGCCGGTCCTCGTAGTAGCGTCCGTCGCTCTCGACTTGGTCCCGGGTGCGCCAGTCCCGATGGAAGTGCCCCCGAAACCCGAGGCGGCGGAGATGCGCCCGGCATCCGTCAGGACCGCGGTACGGGCCGAGCCGCTAGGTTGACGAGACGACGACCTAGCAGCGCGTGTGGGCGCACAAAGCGTTCAGGTTCGCCATCGCGTCCGGGTCACCACCGGGACGGTGAAGACCCGACCGCCGATGGCGGCGGCGTTTTCGAGGAAGAGGTTGTAGACGCGTACCGCCTCGTCGACGGCCAAGCCCCCGGACGGCGTCAGGACGATATCGGACCTGGCGCTGAAGACGATTCGCGTCTCGAACCGCTGCTCGCGCGGCGGAGCGGGCTCATCCTCGGCGACTTCCAGCGCGAGGGAACCAACGAACCCGTCGATGCTGCCCTGTATCCAGGCGTTGACCTGATCCCTTGGCACCGTCGTGAACAAGTCGGGCTTGGGAACGCGAGTGGTGGAGGTAGCCACGGCGCCGTCGGCGCGCTGCGCCGAGAGGTCGAGGACAGCCTCGTCGGCTCGGTCGAGCATGAGGCTGAACCGATAGCCGGTCTTATCGAAGAGGGACTGCTCCGCCTCGACGAGCGCCTTCCGAACGAAGCCCTCGTCCGGCACCTGAATGATCCTGCCCATGTCCGTCCCCGCGAATCCGTCGATGCAGGGAGGCTACCGGTTCGCGATGCGAGGGACCTACGGGGGACGCCGAAGGAGAGCTTGACAGGCCGTTAACAGTGTCTACATATCTGAGACACGCGAACCCGGTCGTCATCGGGTCGCTGGAAGCCCGAACTGACACTAGACATGCAGTACGTGCGCATCGACAACCCGCAGTACACCCACCTTTTCGAGACCGCTGACATCGGCGAGGCCCTGGACCGGGCCGCGCAGGCCGGCGGCGCTGCCTCCTTCGAGGCGTCTGCCGAAACCGCCGGAAAGACCGTCGACGAGGCGCGAGGCGAGCTCGACATCGCCGTCGTCGGCGCCGCGGATGTCGTCGCCGACATCGCAGCCGAGGCACTCGATTCGGATGCCCTCGCCGGTGGCGCCGAGACTCCGTTCGCTAGCGCCCGCGATTGGGCTGACTGGTGCATCGAGGGGTCCGACGGAGACGCCGTCCGCGCCCTCGCCCATCTGCACGATCTCGACGTCGACCCGCTTGTCGGAGCGCTACGCGAAGCCCTGAGCGAGCGCGACCTCGACGACATCAACAAGCCCTTCCTCGACCGCGCGAAGGAAGCCGTCCGCGAGGCTGAGAGCCTGGACGAGCTCCGGAGCGCGCTCATGGGCGTCCACGAGCTCATCGGCGACGACGGCATGCGCGCTTGGTTCGGGCGCAGCTTCTCCGATGGAGAAGTACCTCATTGGGGCCCCGAGCCGAGAGAACTCGACTACGTCTGGTCCTGGGACGACGAGCGGGTCCTCGTGGATGCCGAGGACGGTCCTTTCGACCTCGACTTCCGGGACCGCTGAGATCGAACGACGGAGGGGCCTTCGGGTCCCTTTTTCGTGCAAGGGAACCTTGACAGTTGGTTAACGCTGTCGCAAATATCTAGACACTGCGAGATCGGTTATCACCGAGCCGCTGGACGCCCGATGGGACCAGACACGATGGCCACCGCCACCTACGACCGCCCCTCTATATTCCGCGACGCCTGGGCCCGTGCCCGCCGCGCCGCCGCGCAGGCTGCCGAGAGCGTCCGCCGCCACATCGGCGCCGGCATGCGCGCCGCCTGGGCCGCCGCCAAAGCCGCCCTCGGGGCGCCGGCGAAGCCCGCCGCGCCGGCCGCGCCCGTTCCGCTGCAGCTTGACTTGGTCGAGTATATTGCCGCGCTCCCGCCGGTCCCTGTGGCGCCCGTGGCTCCGGCTGCTCCGGCATCCCCGCGTCGGTTCGAGCATGACGGGTACACGCTGCTTTTCACGCCCGTCACGGCCGATGGCGACTCCGACGTCACGATTCTCCGTCAAGCGGCGGATGGGTCGGAGCACATTGTCGGCGCGGTACGCCTAAAGCCGGCAGAGTACCGCGACTTCGCCGACATCCTCCAGGATTCCCTGAGCGTCCTGGAGGTGCCTGAGCCCGAGCAGCAGCCCGAGCCGGCGCAGGAGCCGCTCCATCTGGATCTCGGTCGCGGACGCGCGGTCCTCGACGATGCCGGCATCCGGTTCTACGGCCAGGTCACCGGCGGCGGCGCACACGGCCCCGGCGTCGTCTCTGTCGCGACCGGATTCAAGGCGAGCGACCGCCTGCGCTGGACCGATGACCGGCGCTCCGGCTCGGGCCGCTCCGGTTCGGTCGTGTGGACCCTCAAGCCCGATAGGCTCTATTCCCTCTCCAGGGTCGCCGCGGGCTCGAACCGTTCGGCCGACTACTATCTCTCGACGTTCGACGGCACGCTGACGGAGCTCTCCCGCGACGAGTACCGCGCCGAATGCGCCCGCCTGTGGCCCCTGCAGGCGTTCGAGGCCGAGCAGGAGGAGGCCCACCGGGCCGAGGCCGAGGCGGCCCGCGTCGAGGCCGAGCGCCGTGAGGTCGAGCGGCTCAAGGCGGAGGCCGAGGCGCGTAAGGCTGCCCTCGCCGACGAAGCGGTCCGCATCGAGCGTGAGGGCCAGCCGACCGTCGAGGGGCTTCCGTCGCTCACTGGGTCGCCGAAGCAAGTCGCGTACGCCCTCAAGATTCGCGCCGCCGTTCAGGCCAAAACGCCGTCCGACCGGGCGCTCAAGACGGCGACAACGGCGAGCTACTGGATCGACAATCGCCGCAGCGTCCTCTGGGCCTGAGGGAGGCCGTCATGCACAACAACCTCACCTCCTTCTTCCTCGGCGGCCTGAACGCCGTCCGAAAGGCCGACGGTCGCCAGCCGCTCCGCCTCGACGACCTCGCCGCCATGACGCCCGCCGCCGTCGTCGAGGACAGCACCCGATTCGACGAGGCCGCCCGCGAGCGTGTCGCGCACCTTGCGTCGGTCCCGCGCTACGACCTCGGCGGCGACCGGTTCGCTCGGGCGCAGCGTCTCCTCGGTCGTCTCGCCAACGGCACCGAGGCGGGCAAGGGCTCCCTCGTTCACATCGTGCCGGAGGACTCCAACAGCGCCCTGTGCGGGGCGACCTACGGGGCGGCCCGGTCGGTCGGCTGGTCGGATGAACTCCCGTCCCCCGCGACGTGCCCCCGCTGCCTCGCCCGCCTCGCCCGCATGGGCGGGCGCCTACTGCCCTCGACGAGGACTGACAGTGCGCATCGAGCTCCGCCCCAACGTCGTCTCCCCCGTCCCCGGCGCTCTCTGCGTCGGGACCGCTGACGGGCAGCCGCTCGCCTACATCGACCGGACGCCGTACATCGGGACGGAGCCGACAACGCACGCCGAGATCGCGGAGCCCCTGGCCGACGCCGCCGACCATGCGGCGACTAAAGTATTCGGTGGCGAGTGGAATGGTGATCTAAGCAGAGTTGCATACATCAATCGGCGCACGGTCACGCATGATCGAATAATGCGGTACGGCCTGCCGCCGTGGGTCCTGGCCCTGATCGGCCGGGCGGCGGCGCATAGCCATCCGCGCTTGTTAGGTTTCGTGCTCCTTAGCGTAGCCGGGCTGCGGGAAGTCGACGAGGGCGGCCGAGACAGATCGCCCGGGCGGGAGGAGATGCGACGCGCCGCTATGGAGATTCTCGACGAGGGCATCGACATCCTGCGGTACGCCATCACGGAACGCGGGAAACACCCTCGCGCGGGAGGCGTAACCAAGTCTTAACACCTCGCTTCCATAGTGGAGGCTCGTGCGCTCCGTTTTTCAGCGGCGCGCTGGATACCCGAAGGGACACCAGACAATGACGAGCACCCTCGACGAGGGCGCGCGCGCCTGCGCGCTCGAACGATACCTCTCAGGCGAGGCCGAGGCTCCCCGCCGCGGTGCCTTTCCCTTCGCGCCCGCCGCCTTGCTCTTGGCCGCCCGCTACGGCCGGTCAATTCCTTCGCTCCGGACCGCCGCCGCTGTCGGTGAGGACGTCCGCATCGTTGGCGTGTACCGGGCATTGAAGCTCGCCTTCGACAGCTACGCGCACGAAGTGAAGCGGAACCGCCGGGAGGCCGAGCAGACGCTTGCCGTGCAGTTCGCGGCCGCGTTCGATCAGACGCTCGTGTGGCTGCGCGAGGGCGGCTTCCGCGCCGACTTCAGCTTCGACTACACGGACGAGCAGCAGGCGAGCGACGAGCACCTGCGCCTCCTGGCCGGCGTCCTTGCGCTGTCCCTGTGGGAGGCCGGCCATCCCCCGGCCCGCGAGTACATCCGCGGACTCCTGCCGGATCTCCTCGGCGAGCCCAACGGCTGGCGCTATGTCCGGGCGAGCGTCGGCATGGCCGAGGACGTGCATGCCGCTCTGGACTGGAGGCCCGGCCGGGGTGCTCTCGGGTCCCTGAGCAACGCCCTGCTGCGCGGAGGCCGCCTGATCGAGGACGCATATGTCGGCGCGCCGGAGCCGGCGCCCGCGTGGGCGACCGCGGCCAAGGCGAAGGCCGCCGAGGAGAAGACGGCGCAGGAGCGGCTTGAAAGCGGGCCGTCGCTCCTCGTCCTGGCGTCCGTCGAGCACCTGCCCGGGGCGGCGAAGTCCGGCGAGAGCCGTCCCGGCGGGCTGACGGGTTCGACCGTCAGGGCCGAGTGGGCCCCTTTCGCCGGGCGGGCTTGGTCCCTGCTGCCGGTCCCTGACCTGAGAGCCGCGCGCGAGATCCTCGTCGGCGAGTTCCCGTATGCCGAGGCCGTCATCGACGCGGTCCTGCGCGACCTCTCGGGTCGCCCGCACGTCTTCATCCGACCCTTGCTGCTCGTCGGAAACCCCGGCTGCGGCAAGACCCGCTTGGCGCGCCGGATCGCCGAGGTGCTCGGGCTCGGCTTCCAGATCTGCTCGCTCTCGGGGACGTCAGATTCGGCCCTGATCGGCACCAGCCGCCAGTGGTCCACATACCGCGCCTCTACGCCGCTCCAGTTGCTGAAGCGGCTGTCGATGGCGTGCGCGGCCGTCATCGCGGACGAGATCGATAAGACCGCGACGAGCAAGCACAATGGCAGCGCCCTGGATGGGCTCCTGCCGTTCCTGACGCCCGACGCCTGCCGCATCGTCGACCCGGCGCTGGAGTGCCCCGTCGACCTGTCGGCGGTCTCGTGGATCGCGACGGCGAACGACCTCGACGGCCTCCGTCGGGACGCACCGGCGCTGCTTGACCGGTTCAAGGTCTACACGGTGCCCGATCCGCGTCGTGAGCACCTGCCCGCCCTCCTGCGTGGCGTCATGACCGAGCTCCGCGCGGAGCGGGGCCTCGACGAGCACTGGATGCCCGACCTCGCTCCCGACGAGGCCGAGCTTGTCGAGGCGCACTGGCGGGGCGGTTCCGTCCGCGGCGTGCGCCGGCTTGCCGAGGCCGTGCTCGCGGGGCGTGAAGCCCTCGCGACGCGGATGTGAGGGGGAGGCAGATCGTGCACGCTCCCGTCCTCGACTGTGATTAGGCGTGGAATAAGGACCCCGTTTCCGGGGGTGATCGGCGTCCAAACGGGACCCCCAGGATACTTCATCCAGACTGCCTCCCGCATTCGGAACGGGAGGCTCGCGGAGGATGTTGGTCGTGGAGACGGTCGCGAAGATCCGCCGCGCGTACTTCGTGCAGCATAAGCCGATCAAGCAGATCTGCCGGGAGTTGATGCTCTCCCGCAAGGTCGTCAGGAAGGTGATCCGCTCGGAGGCAACCGCCTTCCGCTACACCCGCAGCGTCCAGCCTGCACCCAAGCTCGGACCGTGGCGCGACGAACTCGACCAGATGCTAACGGCCAATGCCGGGAAGCCGGCGCGGGAGCGGCTGACGCTGACCCGGATCTTCGAGGCGCTGCGGGGGCTCGGCTACGAGGGCGGCTATGATGCCGTCCGCCGCTACGCCAAGACGTGGAAGCGCCAGCAGGCCAGCGTGACGGCTCCCGCCTTCGTGCCACTCGCCTTCGCCCCGGGTGAGGCCTACCAGTTCGACTGGAGCCACGAGATCGTGCTGATCGCCGGCGTCACCACGACGGTCAAGGTCGCCCACGTCCGGCTCTGCCACTCGCGCATGCTGTTCGTGCGGGCCTATCCGCGCGAGAGCCAGGAGATGGTCTTCGACGCCCACGACCGAGCGTTCGCCTTCTTCCGCGGCACCTGCCAGCGGGGCATCTACGACAACATGAAGACCGCGGTCGAGACGATCTTCGTCGGGCGCGAGCGCGCCTACAACCGCCGCTTCCTGCAGATGTGCTCGCACTACCTCGTTGAGCCCGTGGCCTGCACGCCTGCGTCCGGCTGGGAGAAGGGGCAGGTCGAGAACCAGGTCGGGCTGGTACGCGAGCGCCTGTTCACCCCGCGCGTCCGGGTGAGAAGCTACGACGAGCTCAACGCCCTGCTGCTCGACGGGGTCGTCGCCTACGCCAAGGCCCACCCGCATCCCGAGCAGCGCGACCTGACGATCTGGCAGGCCTTCGAAGCCGAACGGGGAGCCTTGGTCCCTTATGCCGGACGCTTCGACGGCTTCCACACCGTGCCGGCGGCCGTGTCCTCGACCTGCCTGGTGCGCTTCGACAACAACAAGTACTCGGTCATGGCATCGGCCATCGGTCGCCCGGTCGAGGTGCGCGCCTATGCCGAGCGCATCGAGATCCGCCAGGACGGACGCGTCGTCGCCGAGCACCCGCGGGCCTTCGGCCGCGGCCAGACGGTGTTCGACCCCTGGCACTACGTCCCCGTGCTCGCCCGCAAGCCCGGCGCGCTGCGCAACGGCGCACCGTTCAAGGACTGGGTCCTGCCCGCCGCCCTCGAACGGATCCGCCGCAAGCTCGCCGGCAGCGCCGACGGCGACCGCCAGATGGTGGAGATCCTCACCGCCGTGCTCGGCGACGGCTTGTCCGCGGTCGAAGCGGCCTGCGCCGAGGCACTGCGCGAGGGTGTGCACTCGGCCGACGTGGTGCTCAACATCCTGGCCCGCCAGCGGGAGCCGCCCGCGCCCGTCCCGCTGCTGACGCCCGAGAGCCTGCGGCTGCGCCACGAGCCAGTCGCCGACTGTGCCCGCTACGACAGCCTGAGGAGAGCCCCATGATGGAACGTCAGCAGATCCTCGCCACCATGGGCGAGCTGAAGCTGTTCGGGATGAAGGCGGCCTACGACGAGATCATCAAGGTCGCCCTCAAACGCAGCCACGAACCACAGCAGATCGTCGGTGACCTGTTGCAGGCCGAGATCAGCGAGAAGCAGGCGCGCTCGATCCGCTACCAGATGACGATTGCCAAGCTGCCCCTAGCCAAGGACCTCGCCGAGTTCGCCTTTGCCGGGACGCCGATCAACGAGGGTCTGGTGCGCGACCTCTGCGGTGGCGAGTTCCTGGCCCACCAGCGCAACGTCGTGCTGGTGGGCGGCACCGGCACGGGCAAGACGCACCTGGCCATCGCGGTCGCCCGGTCGTGCATCCGGGACGGGGCGCGGGCCCGGTTCTACAACGTGGTCGACCTCGTCAACCGGCTCGAGGCCGAGGCGCGAGCCGGCCGGCAGGGCCGCATCGCCGACCACCTCGCCCGGCTCGATCTGGTGGTGCTGGACGAGCTCGGCTACCTGCCGTTCGCGCAGTCGGGCGGTCAGCTGCTGTTCCACCTGATCAGCCGGCTCTACGAGACCACCTCGATCGTGGTGACGACCAACCTGGCGTTCGGGGAGTGGCCGAGCGTGTTTGCTGGCGACGCCAAGATGACGACGGCGCTGCTCGATCGGCTGACCCACCACTGCGAGATCGTCGAGACCGGCAACGAGAGCTGGCGCTTCAAGAACCGGGCGTGAAGGGCGGCCTGCGCGCAGCTCATCCTGGACCCCTGGTCAGCCCGGCTGCGCCACCCCGACCCGCTTCGCCGGGCTGACCAGGGGCGTCGCGCTACGCGCAACAAGGGGTCCCGATTGGACGCCGATCAGGGGTCCCGTTCCGATGCCGTTTGACACTCGACTACCTCCTCTCCGCTCTCAGGGCCCACCGCGCCTCTGGTCGCATCCACGTCGACGTCGCCCACGGCCTCGACGGCTACATCCAGCATGTCATCCGGCTGGCCGACACGCGCGTCCTCTCCGGTCCCGAGGCGCTCATCGCCGAGAACCGGGCGCAGGCGCTGGCCCTGTCGCTGCCCGAGATTCCGGAGGACCGCCATGCCCCCCGTTCGTGACGACCTCGCCGCCGTCGCCGCCCGCATCCAGGCCATGTGGGAAACCGGCCGCATCTGCAGCCTTGTCGGGCGCGGCATGCGCGCCCGCGTCCTGAGGGCTGCCCGTTTGGTCGAGGCCGGGCGCTTGACGCTCGACGAGGCTCGCCAGGTCGCGCGGGAGGCCGAGGGCGTCGCGACTTCCTTCGCCCCGCTTCCGGAGCCGCCGCATGACTGACGTCTACCGCAACCTGCGCCTCCGCCCGCGGGCGTGGTCCGTACGCGAGGGCGGCCGCGTCTCCCGGTACGTCAGGGCGATCACGCTGCGGGACGTGCGCTTCCACGTCCATCCCGCCGCTGTCGCTCGCGTGCAGGCCCTCCGCCAGCGCGCCGTCTGCGCATACGCCTGGGGGACGCCCATCGACGCGCCCGGTTACCCATCCGCCATCAGGGTCACGTTCGACCACTACGTCGGCCCCGCCTTCACGCTGGAGGACGGCACCGTCGTCCTCCGCGCTTCCCTTGTTCACTTCGAGGAGGACGGTTCATGTTGGTGCGTTCTGTAGCCCTTGCCCTCGTGCTCGCCGCGGCCCCGGCCGCCACCAAGCCCGGCGCCGCAGTCCCCGTCGAGCTGTCGTTCCCCGCCGCCGGCGACCGGTTCCTGCTCAGTGTCCGCGGTCCGGTCGAGGCCGGCCGGTCCCGATTCGCCCGCCTGTACGCGTCACCGGCCGGCCGGGATGGATGGACGACTACCATCGTGTGCGGGACCGCCGATCTGCGCGGCCGCGAGCGGGTCGAGGCACAGGGCGCCGGTTCCGCATGGCTCGACAGGGGGAAGCTCGCCGGGACGTGGTCGCCGGTCGGCGGCGGCTACGGCGAGGCTCAGATGCGCGTCTGGTCCGTTGACCAGCAGGACGGCCTCGATGTGGTGGTGTCGATGAGCGGCCCGTGCCCCGGCCGGGGCCGAGGCGAGCTCTCGTCCGGAGACTGATGCTGGCAAGCTTGGCCTTTTCCACGGAAGGCCGTCCCATGATCGTCTGCGAGCTCGTCGCCGCCCTCGCCCTGTGCGCTTTCGACCTGACAGTCGCAGGCGCCGCTGCAACCCGCCCGGCGCTTGCCGTCATTGTCTTAACGTAGACCAGTGTGTCCCTATCGAGGTGACAGCAGTGCTCGCTCTAAGGGCGGAAACAAAAAGGGGCCCGCGGCGGAATGCCAACGGGCCCGAAGTTGGCTGCACCGAACCTCGCCCTCAGGACGTGCGGTGACAAAACGATTCATAGCATAATTAGGCGCAGCACGCACTATCATTCCATCTACGGCACTATTTTTACACCAAGGGCGATAATCCGCAGGTGCCTTCTTGTCACTATCGCACCATGCGACCAAACATCTAAGGTGCAGGCCCTGAGAGCGATTACATCATGCTGACGCCACTCTGTCCCGTGCCTGGCGCCCTCGCCACCATATGCGCAGATCCCATCTCAGTTGCCCGATCACGCGGGTTAGGCTCGCCTCGACACACCGATGCCCTGCGGTCGACCTTCGCGTTCGTGGTGCGCAAGGGTTGCTGGTGCTGCCAAATGGCCACGCCAGCCATGAACACACTATAAGCTTCCCGCCGCGATGCGCAGGGAAGGCCGTACAGCCGGGTTCGGGGCGCGGATGCCCCCAAATACGTCTAGCTTCGGTTAGGCCCGCAGACGGCCCGTTTCCGTCCATGAAAGGGGTGGAGCGCGGCGGGCACCGACATGCGGACCCGGTGCCCCCTCCCTAAAACGACGCGCGTAGCGCGCAGAGGAAAGCCCTGCATGCCGCATCCCCGATGCATTCGGCGAGGCGGAGCGGAAGCGGAGCCTCGCCTAGGGGCGAGCTCAGCCATCCCGTGGTCTACGATTGCATGAGCCCGAGCAATTCCCCTCTCGGCTGGTGGAACCCCCCTATAGTCCCCCCTTAAAGCTAGGGAGGAAATCGCCCTAAGCCTTTGAAAAATAAGAGTTATATTGGCAAATCACGAACGAAGGCGAATCTCGGGGTCATGACGCGGGTTTTCCCCTCTCGCGTCATCTCGCGACCGGCTTGGTCTTGGCCGCGGGAACAGGTGCCAGGGTCGAAGTGACGGCGGCTGTACGGCTCCTACTGGCGGTTCTGTCTTGCGAGGCTTCGGTTGTCGATGACGACGAAAATGTAAGGTCGTTGCGCAACCGGCACCGAAACGCCGCCGCCGCCTCCAGAACCAGCATCGGCCGTTTAGGCCATAGCACTCCATCGCTACGAAGAAGCGGTTAGCCCGTACCGCCTTCAGAACCGTCGCCGTTCGACTGGCGTCGAATGTCGCGGCCAACTCGACACTCGAGGTGCTCCTCTACCAAGCCGGCGATGACCGCACCGGGTGATGTTCCACACCGAGGCGCAGGGAAGGCCGTACAGCCGGGTCTAGGGTGGAGATGAGTAGAGACCCGTCCAGCCTCCATCTGACCTGCAGGCGCCCCGTTTCCGTCCAAGGACGGGGGTAGCGCGGCGTGCGGCGGCTTCGACACGGTCATCCACCTTGGAAAAACGCGCGGCAGCGCGCAGAGGAAAACCCTACATGCGCTCCTCCCCCCTCTCGTTCGGCGAGGCGGAGCGGAAGCGTAGCCAAGCCTACGGGTAAGCCCAGCCGTCTCGTGGCTCACGCCAGCAGGAGCCAGAACGAATCCCCTCCCGGATTGTGGAACCCCCCTATAGTCCCCCCTTAAACTTAGGGAGGAAGCTAGCCTAAGATGCTGAAAGAGCGCATATTATCTTGATAATTCATGGTACAGATGGCATCCCCGCCTATGACCCGGTTTCAGCCTCTATCGCACCATGTCGCAGCCCGGCTGACCATGGCCGTACGAGCCTCCACCAAGGTCGAGGTAACCGCCGCGGCCGTACGACTCCTCCTAGCGGTCCTGTCTTGCGAGGCGTCCGTCGTCGATGACGACGAAACCGCATTCGAGCGACTAATCCGCCGCCAGGAACATGCAGCGACCGGCGAGGTGCACTTCGATGCCCTCTGGATCAGCCCAAAAGCGATCCGCGAGACGCTTGGCGGGATCTCTCCGGCCGCACTTCGAGGTGACTTGGCCCGTGTCCGATCCATGCGCTTTCGGCTACTCGGCGACGATTCCGGCCCGGAGGGCTCGCCCATATCTGGCGGCTTTTTCGACCGCGACGGCAAACCGTCCGGCGGCCAGGGCGAGGTCGCGTGCGTACGGGTCGAACGCACTCTGCTCGCACATGCCGGAGGCACCGATGCCGGTCGGGCCGGCGCCGTGCTTTGGGTCAATTTTGAACGGATGGAACATTTCAGGTGCCGCCATTCGCCGCTGGCCTATATCCGGGTCATGGCGTGGGTCGCCGCTCCAGAGCGCCTGCCGGACGCATGGAGAGCACATAGGACGGCGGGCGGGGCGCTGTCCGTGACCATTCCTGCAAGCGAGATCGCGCCGGCGCTCGGATACGACGGGCGTCACCCGCCCTCGGATCTCGTCGTCAAGGTACTCAAGCCCGTGGCGGCGGACCTCGCCTGGGCCGGCATGCAGTTCGCATTCTCGCGGGTCCGCAATCGTAGAGACACGGTCATCGCCTGGCGCCTGCAGGTAGCCGAGGACGAGGCGCTCAGGACGGAGCGCCTGAGGGAAGAGGCCCGGATGCGGCGCGCACGGCGGGCTGAACGGAAGCTCGTGCGGAGGGCCAACAGGCCGGCGATCCCGCCGATCCCCGATCCTCAGCCGTCCGAGTCGAATGCCTCTCCGGCCAAGGGATTGGCGCGGTTTCCGCGAACAGGGTCGCCTCCACCGAAGGGGTCTCGGGGACGAGCCCCTAGGAAGCCTCGTCCTCCTCGGTGAATGTCGACGGAAGACCCTGCGTCACCAGAACTACATCCGCGGCGACGTCGTCCTGACCCGGCTCCGTGACAAGCGGGAAGCCAACCTCCGGGCGGCGTCGCGGACCGGCCGGCGGCTCGCCTCGCTTGCCTGCGACGACCGCGTCGCGGGCGGCCGCTTCAGCCTCAGCGCGCTCGTCGGAAGTCCCGATCTCTGCGTCGATCCTGTCGAGGATCTTCCGCCGGCTCGGCTCCGAATCGCTCCCTTTCGCCACGAGGCGCACCCCCTGCACGGACAGGCCCGAGCGGTCGTACGCTTCGCAGACCGCCGAGACCGGATCGATGTGGTAGGCCGGGACCGGGACGAAACGCTCCTCGCCGCCGACCTTGACCGCGTACAGGTCGAAGCCCCCGCCGAACGCGGACGCCTTGCCTGCCTTGTCGAGGTCGAGGGCCCGCATCTGCGCTGGCAAGCCCTGGACGCCCGAGAGATCGCGGGCCTGCCCCGCCAGCAGCTCCGGATCGACGACGCCGACACGGCGGATGGCATCGAGCAGCTTCCCGGCCCCGCGAGGATCGGACAGCTTGTCCAGCGATGTCACCGCGTCGATGACAATGCCTTCGGGCAGGACCTTGGACATCGCCACCCACACCGGCGGCTCGCCCTCGCGGTAGACCGGCCGCAGGCGACCGGCGGCCTGCAACTGCTCCTCCTCCCGGAACTGCCTCTGGATCGCCTTGCCCCAGCGGCCTGGCATTTCCGAGACCATGATCTTGAGGTCGCGCCCGTCCCGGAGCGGGTAAGATCGCTCGACTTGATGGGGCCTCAGCGGCTCGCCGTCCGCTCGCAGGCCGTTGCCGTTCACGTCGAAAGGCGACTCGGGTTCCGGGTCATCGTAAGCGAGGCAGGCGGCCAGAGCGTCCACGATCCACGTCGGGAATTCGTGCCGCCCGACGGTCAGCACCGCCTTGTGCGCTTTCGCGAAATCCAGGCCGCGCATGGCGCCATAATGGCCGGTGTCGATGTTCTCGGTTTCTGCGTAGGCGACGCGCAGCGCCTTACGGACGCGGCGGGGGGCCACGGTCAGGACGCGCCCCTGGCCGAACACAGTCGACAGGACCGTCTCGGCCCGGCGCACTTTCACGACCCGGCGGGCAATCGCCTTCGCGAGCTTCGGATCCTCGACGCCGGCCGGATCGAGGCTGGACGTCGCGTAGGACGCGTCCAGTACCGCCACGGTTTGCAGATGCAGGTAGGCTGGGATTTCGACCGCATCGACGTCGCGCCCATCCCAGACCTTACGGATCATGCCCACATCCGCAGAGGCGTCGAGCAGGACGAGCGGCAAGTCGCCCAGATTGGGCTTCCGGCGCCAGGACATGCGCACGGTCATGGGCGCGTCCTTGCCCAGCATGCCCGGCGCCAGCACCTGCAGGCGCACGTCCCGCTCGCCGGTGACCTTAAGCAAATCAGGTTGCGGCCGACCTCCGGCGAGATCCGATATCTGGTCATCCTCGGCCAGCAGGGCGAGGCGCTCCTCGACCAGAGCCCAGAATTTGGTTTCCTCTCGCAAGTCCCCCTGAATCGGCTTGCTCACGAGGGCTTTAAGCTCGCCGATGGGCATGTTCGGGCGGACGTCCTGCACGCCGCGCTGGGCCCGGCGCACGACTGTTAGTGCGGATCCGACACACTCGCGAACGCGGTGATCGGGGTGCCGGTGGATGGCGAGCGCCACATCCTCACCTCGTTCCAGGGCAGCGATTGCGATATCGGCCACGCGCCGCCGCTCGGCCAACAAACCATCCGGCGTGGTGCCCGGCGGGTCGGTGTCTTTGATCTGCGGGGCTGCACGCTCACGCTCCAATCTCGAGACCGGCATGGTCGCGTAGGCCATCATTTCAAAGGAAACGCGCTCGTCGACCGCGACCGCGCAGAACGCCTCCGACAACTCGGCAGGGATCGCGGCGGTGATAAAGGCAGTCGGCGCGAACACGACGTCCTTAGCTGCGAGCGCCCTTCGGGCCAGGATGACCGGGCAGTCGCCGCCGGCGAGCGGGTGGTGGCGGCAGTACGCCTTCGGTGCTTTTTCCGCCGGAGGAGCGTCTTCGCCGGCCTTGCGCCGGGCGATGTTCGCCCGGTTCGAGCGGATGCGCATCTTGCGCTGGGCCGGCGTCTCGTCGTCGCCCGAGCACAGGCCCGATGCTGGCAGCTTGGCGCCACGCAGCAGGGTCAGGTGCTCGGTCATCCGGCAGCCACCACGCTCCTTGCCGGTGAGGATGCCGACGTCAAGGCCGAGTCCCTCGGCCTCCAGCGTGGCGTCCGCCGCGGAGCGCTTGAACCTGTCGGTCGCCACCGGCGCGCCAGGCTGGCGGCCCTGGGAGCGGGCGATGCTCTCGTCGATGTTCACGTAGCTAGGCATCAGCACCAGGATGGGCGCACCGGCTGCGCCGCGCCGGCGCTTCGCCTCAGCGAGACGCTCGATCAGGGTCGAGGTTTTGCCCGCACCGGTCGGCGCCTTGAGAACCTGAATCGGCGCGAGCGGGGCTCGTTCGCTGGCGGCACGGCGGTAGGCCTGGTCGATCCAGAGGTCGATGCCCGCGCGGACGGCCTCGGCGACCCGGTCCTGCTCGGCCCGGCGGACAGCCCCGTCGAACACGAGCGCGCGGGCCACGGCCTTCTCGGACTGACCGTCGGTGGTCACCGACTTGAACGAGACCGACCCGAGCAGGTCGTCGGAAAGCCACTCGAGCGAGCCGGTCCGAGTCTCCCGCTGGACCTTGACCGCGGCGCGGACGGCGAGGATGGGCTTCCCGTTCTCCTCGCGTCCGACGCGGCGCATGAGATTGGGTGTGCGCTCAATGTAACCTTGCGCCGAACAGACCCGTTGTAACGCCGGCCCCTGGACGCCTTGGCGGGATTCAAAGCTTCCCCAACCGGCCCAACTCCGCTCGGCCTCGTCTGTGAGGTGGCGGGCGAGCAAGCGGCGGCCGGGGTCCGTCGCGGCCATCTTGGGGTTGCTGACGCACCAGGCTATCGCACGATCACGCAGCCACGCCTCGCGACCGTCGACTACCTTGCCGTTGACGTAGGTCGTGTCCTTGACGGGCGGGCCGCCCGGTTTGACGAGGCCATGAGCGTCGATTTCCGCGCCCGCTATGGCCCCCGTGGCTGGCGCAGCGCCATCGAACGCTTTGATTTTGGAAAGTGGGCATACCTCACGGTCGATGCGGTCGAGGATCCGCTGGAGGGCGGCCCGGCCGACCACGGCGAGGTCGGAGATCGCCGTCGTGAGCGGGTTGCGGCCGTGGAGAAAGCCGAAGGGCTGGCCGGTCCGATGATGGCGCCCGAAGAGGGTGAGCGATTTCCCCTTCCCCAGGACTTCGATGGCATGGTCCGTCTCGCATCCCTCGCCGTCGAGGAGGCTGAGCTTGCGGCTATTCCAGATCGGGTCCTTATGATCCCAGCCGAGCAGTATGGCGCATTTGATGTTGCGTGCGTGCCGAAGGAGGTAGGGCCGTCCGCCGAGTTCCTCCTCCACGATGGCCAGCGCAGCCCGGCATAGGTTTGCGTCGGTAATGTCGAGGTCGAGGGCGAAAACCCCGCCCGCCGGGCCCATCACGGCGGCGATGTTCTCGTAGGGATGGTTGATCGCCCACCAGCGCAATTTATCGGGATCGGGAAGCGTCTTGCTCAACTCCCTGGGGCTGACCTCCGGCCTGCCGGCGATGCGGAGGCCCGGCGGCTGGAGCGGCGCACGGCGATCGCGGCCCTGCGGGTAGACCGCCCATCCGCGTGCGAGGAGGCGTGGCCCGAGGGGGCCGAATATCGGCCAGCGTTGTGTAAGCTCCTCGACGCCCCCGCCGCTTTGGCTAGGTGGCACGATGATGCCGCCGTAGGCGGCCGCAACGCGGACGAGGTGCTCGGGAGGAGCAATCGGTTGTGTCATCAGCACCGTGGGAGTGCGTGTCGGCAGCCGCGGGTGATGGCTCTTTGTGTCCGGACACGTCTCTCACGAGCGCGAATCCAGGCTTGTCCCTCATCCCAGCGGGGAGGCTGCCATCGGACCCTGAAAGCGGCAACGATCTTAAACAGCCTTGATTAACGAGGCCGCATGTTGCGTTCATCTTCGGCTTCGACAACCGGCAAACGTTGCAGCAGATCGAGTCCGGCCAGCGCAGGCTCACGGCCGAGGGACTCGTCGTCGCCGTGCGCGAGGTCGACGTGCCGCTGGATATCTTCATCAACCCGTTACTCATCGCGGGAGAGGCCCGGTTCTCGTGGCGGCGGGATGCGGACACGCCCGTTTCCGACCTCGACGCCTTCGAGCGGCAGGCGGGCGAGTGGATCGGCACCTACGGGGAGCTCCGCGCCATGATTGGAGACCCGGTCTCGCCCATCGTACACCGTTTGAACCTGACGCGCGCGAGCAGCTACGAGGACGCCACGGACGCCGGCGAGGCGGTCGCCCGGTTCCTCGAACTCGGTCCGGTGCCCTCGCGGGACCTCGCGCAGGCCATGTACGACCGGATGTCGATCCTGGTCCTCATGGTCGACGCCGGGGAAGGCATCTCCGGCTTCGCCTGCCTGGTGCGGAACCTGGGCGCGGTACTGGTCAACCGGAACGAGATCCCGGGCCAGCGCAGCTACGACCTGGCGCACGAGCTCTTCCACATCCTCACGTGGGATGCGATGCCGCCGGAGCGGCTCGACGATGGCGAGGGCAGCGGCAAGCTTCAGAAGCGCGTCGAGACCATGGCCGAAAAGTTCGCCTCGGCGCTCCTGATGCCGTCTTGGCTCCTCCGGACCATGACCGGTGACGCGACCGACCCCGCCTGGCTCAACGCCACGGCGACGGGTCTCGGCGTGTCGGCGAAGGCCCTCAAGTGGCGGATGGTCGATCTCGGCCGGATCGACCGGGGGACGGCGCGCGCCTACGACGACGACCTCCTCGTCAACAACGGCGGTTTGGTCTCCGGGGACCGCGAGCTCCTGAAGTTCGGTCGCCCGTTCATGGACGTCATGGCGGCCGCCATCCTGCAGGGGCACATCTCGGTAGGCCGAACCGCCGAGCTGCTCGCCATCCCGGTTGACGGTCTCGGCGAACTCTTCGAGGCGCACGGCATCGCCCGCCCGTTCGACATGTGACCGGGACTTTGTTTGCTGCCTTGCGCCGGCAACCGTGCCGCCTGGGAGCGGGCAAGCCGCCGGGCTCTCGACGCCTCCGGGGAGGCTGCGTCACGCGAGGGCGCACCCGTGCCGCATGACGCCGTCTGGCAGTGGTGGGATGAACCCGAGCCGGACCCTATCCATCAGGGGTCTGCGGCGCGCGCTCCGTCGTGAGTCTGGAACAGCCAGCGGACGGGTCGCGATGGCTCGGAGTGTCTTGTCGCTTCCTGCAAAACGGAGGCATCCGATGCCCGGTCCGTGAGGACGGCGAACGTCCCACCGGCGGACGCGGCGTCCACGAGCGCCTCCAACGCCTCGATGGTGGCGCCCCTGACTCTCCATCGCGCCCCCTGGTCGTCCGGGCGGCGTAGGTCGATATGCCGGTGCACGTACCTAGCGGCCACGTTGGCGAATAACCTGAATGCCCGCTCGCGGTCGAGGTTCGTCAGGTCGAAGTACGGGTAGGCGCGCGCGTCTAGGACGACGGTCGGTCGATGCGCCTCGACAAGCCGGACGAAAGAATTTCCATGCAGCTCGACCATCGGGAGGCAGAGCAGTCGATAGGTGGGGCGGTAGTCGAATAGCGACAACTGCTCGCCGCGGGACACCTCTTGCCCGGCGGCCGCAGGGCCGGGTCTGCCGGCGAAGGCCAAGCGGACGACGGGATTGCTCATGGCGCGGTTATCCCCAACGCCTTCTCCATCTCGGTGTAGCGGTGCTTGAAGATGTCGGACGGGCCTCCCCAGTCCGGTTCGCCGATCCTGAAGTCCCCGGTCAGTTTGTCCTTGTAGTCCCGGTCCTTGAGGAAGACGCGCTCGTACATGCGCGGGGCCACCCCGACGAACGGCCTGAACAGCACCTTGGGCGGCATGGGCTGCCCGTCCGTACCCTCCTTGTCCGACCATCTGGACGGCGGAACCCATCCCGTCTCGTCCGTCGTGATCGAGTCGCAGTGGAGGTGCAGTGCCCGGCTCTTTGGGTACGGCTCAATGTATTGGACCTCGTCGATGCCGGCGGCAACGATGTGGCGGGCGCAGTAGTGGCAGGGGAACGTGCTGACGTAGAGACGTCCCCCGACAGGCGAGGTGCCGACGCGGCCGGCGGACAGGAGTGCGTCCATCTCGGCATGGACTGCGCGGCTGAACTCGATCAGCCCCCCGAGGCGGGTGCGCCTGAGCTCGGCGACGACGACAGCGCGGGGCCGGTCCCCCACGAGCGCGGGGAAACTGTCCAGGAGTTCGGAGATGATCGCGTTCTGCTCCCTATTGCTGCTGCAGAACTTGTCTTCCCGGAACGCGCAGCGGCTTTCCTCGGCGGGATGCCCGAAGCCCTCGCCGTAGACGCCGCCGCCCGCCCTGGGGACTTCGTTCGTCCCCGTCGAGATCAGGTTTCCCTTAGCGTCGACGACGGCGGCGCCGACCTGCCGGGACAGGCATGCGCTGCGAAGCTGAGCCGAGTGCGCCTGGTCCATCGCCGTCTCGGCGACGGTGGGACGTATGACGTCCCCGGAGGTCAGCAGGCGGACGAACCGGCGGAGCGGCTCGTTCATGCCGGTGTTGTTGGGGTCGTCCTGAGCGTCGCGGGTGTTGTCGACGAAATAGTCGGCCTCGTGGAAGGCGTCGGTGACGTGCTGTCCGTGACGATCTGGCGCGTCGGCGTCGCGGTTCATGAACTCGGCCACGGCCTTGACGGTCGTGGGCAGCCTCCTGTCCTTGAAGTCGAAGAGCTCGGCCTTCAACCGACGCTCGCGCTCCTCCGGTGCGCAAACGACGCCGACGAGCGTGAACGCGTCCTGGTACAGGCGGCGGAGAAGATGGGCCTCCGCGGGGTGCCTGAGCGAGTCGATGACGTAGGCGCGCGGCTTGCCATCCGGCTCACCCGAGGGATCAGACGAATACTCGGCGCGGATCTCGTGAATGCGGGCTATTACCCCGCGCGCGACCGCGGCGTTGTCCTTGGTTGCCAACCGCATGGCGTCGCCGTGGTCCTGCATGTCGACGATGCCCTGAAGGGTCTTGCGTGCGCCGTCGGGGGCGACGTTGCGTCCGGCGCCCCGTGCCCACGCCTTGATGGCCGCGCTCGCCTTCACGATATGCACCTCGTACGGCTGCCCGGCGACCGACTCGGCCTGCAGGTAGCCGCGGATGATCTCAGCGGCCCGGCCTGCTCCGGCGCCGGCCGGTCCCACGACCGCGATGAACAGTTCGTTGGCCCGGGACCGCCCCAGCAACGACTGGCTCGACTCGCCAGACGCGTCTGCGTCGGGTTGGGCCGCTATCCTCGGTACGCCCCTGGCCTTGACCATCGAGTTATGTGCCCGTCCCTATCCGCCCCGCCATGACTAACAGATTCAGCGTGGCGGTCGCCGTGGTTGACATACCATCGAACAGCCGAAGAAAGCGTTGCTGCGCCCGGGAGCCTAACCCGTGCCGACGCAACCCACGTTCCCCGACGCCCGTGCCGAGCATTCTTTGTTCATGTTATGTTCTATCGGATGGAATTTTCAAGGACGCCTTCAGGATGCGGTGCTGGCCGGCAGGAAGGCCACAATGACGGCCACCGCCTCCAGGTGGCGCGCGGCTGTCGTGGTGCTGTTGGCGATGAGCATCTCGTCGTGCTCCTCGATGGTGGCGAAGGGCCGATTGAGGCCCAGGCGTGCCGTCAGGGTGGCTTGGTGGTGTTAATGTGTGTCGGCGACGAAGAGAACTCGGGGTGGCATGGTGGCCTCATGGGATTGCGGAGGCACGGCACGCGGCGGTACTCCGGGATCAGTCGGACTGGTGTAGGCTGGCGTGTTTCATGTCGTGCGATCTCCGAACGGTCCTTACGATCGCCTTGAGCGTAGGGCTCGTACAAGCGGGGTATCTCCGCCTCCAACGCAGCCGTCCCTAGGTGAATGCGGACGATAGCCTCAGTCGCTCTCCTCGGACCCGCCGTCGGGCCGCTTAAGGATGGGCTTGGCCGCCTGCCGCTTCCGACCTTGGCCCTTGGCTCCTGCCGCGCCGTCTGCCGCCTTCTTCTCCGCTCGTTCCTGGCGTCGCTTCTCCGCCCTCGCCGCCGAGATTGCCCGTTTGGCCCTCTCGGTCGCCGCGCTCGGCGGGATCTTGCGCGCCGGAACACGAACGACGAGTACGCCACGCAGCAGCCCGTCCCCGAACAGTTCGCCCACCTTGGGATGGTAGAGGGTTCGGAAATGACCGGGGAGCCCCTCGCTCGTGGTGAGGTCAAGTACGAGGAGCATGCCGACCGGGATGTTCGTGTTCTGGTAGAGGGCGGTCTGGTCGCCGTAGGACGCCAACAGGTTCGCGAACGACGCGTCCGTCTCCTCGCGCTTCACCTCGGTGACGAACCTGATGCCGTCGACCTGATGGGCGACGTCTGCCCGTCCGCCGCCGACCCCGCGCACCTCGTCCACCGTCCCGAACCTGGAGCGGCGCAGGGACGCCATGTAGTCCTGCTGCAGGGCCTTCTCGTGCGGGTTGGGCTGCCCTTCCTCGACGAAGAGGTAGGCCACTGCCGGATCCACGCCTGCCGTAAGGTCGAGACGGTCTTCGAGAAACAGCAGGGTCTTGTAGACCAGCGACCGCACGATAGCCCGGACCTTCGGCTGCTCGTAGTACCGCAGCCCTTTGAAGGTGAGATGGACGGCCGTTACTGCCTCCATTAGGGGCGGCGAAACCTGACGGAACTCGAAAGCGTTGACGTCAGCGAGGGTCTCGCGGACGACCCTCGCCTGGAGCTCGATGGGGAGCTCCCCCTGCTCAAGAATGGCGGCGACCGATGAGCCTTCGGCCGCCGCCGGCTGAGGGTCCGAGGAGCCCTCCATACCCAAGGCGGCCTCGGCGCGGACGATGAGCTCGGTTGCAGCGGCCCCGTGCTCGGATAGAGGGTTTGCGCCCAGCCAGTCGCGCAGCACGTAGAGCTGCTGCCTTTGGAGGCTAACGTATTCCTCGATGCGGGGCCGGACCACCCATTCCAACCCGCCATCCTCCCCACGTCGGAAAATGGTCCGACTGGCTGAGTAGACCGCGAGCAGCTCGCCCTCGATGATGCGCGCGGCGTCCCACCACGCAGGCTTGCCGAGATTGGGGGTGAGGCTGCCCAGGCGGACCGCGAGCGCCCCCCATGCGGCAACCTCCGCGGTCTTGGCGCCGTTCAGGAAGTCGTCTTCCTGCCCGGAATAGGCCGAGTAGGCGAAAGCTTCCCTGCTGAGGTCCTGCAACCGCTCAGCCCAACCGTCGGACCGCTTCTCGTAGAAGTCGTCGAGGAGCCCGATGGCCAGCGAGAGCACCCTGGCGTCTGCGCGTGCCTCACGGCGGGCCGAGGCGGCCTCGAACCTGGAACGTGCCTGGCGCAGCCTGGCCAGCACCTGGGCGCCTTCCACGGCCCGCAGCGCCGAGCCTACCTGATCCAGGCCGAGTTCGAACGAAGCCTCGTCTGCGGCGTCGGCCACGTTGAGCAGGTCTTCGAGGAAGCTGACGATTCCCGGGTTCGGGCTCTCGGCGTGGAGGAAGCCCCCGACCCTCGCGGCATGCGCGAGGAAGTCGGGTTCGTCATCGAGTTCGCTTGCGACCACGAAGCCCGCCAGCTGGAGGGCGCGGCGGCTATCCTGACGCTTCATGAGCAGGGCGCCGCGCAGGGCCGCCGTTCGCACGCTCGCGGCGGCGTCCCTATCGCCGGCCAGGGCCAGCCAGCGCCGGAAGAACTGGCGCTCGGTCGGCTCGGGCAATGGTCGGCGGCCAGCGGCCCAATCGACGACGGCGTTGATCGCGAAATCGTTGTCGAGGTGCTCGACCACCTTGCCGGCGAAAGCCATGGCGGCATCGTTCACGTCGTCGCTCCCGTCGACGACGAGGGACACGAACTCCGGGGCGTAATGAGAGCGCGCGATGGCCATCGCCTCGCCCAGGATCGGGTCGAGGCCGCCGAAATCCGCGGCCGACGGCTTTCGCCCGGCCGTCAGCACCGCTTCCATCTTGGCGTCGAGGGCGTCCACTGCCTCACCAGAGGTAATTGTCCCCGGAAGCGTAGCGCACCTTGTCGCCTGACACATGCCCGCGGATGGTATCGTTGTTGACGGCCGCCACGAACACCTGGATGTGGCCGATCTCCTCGACGAGTTCCGCTAGGCCGGCGACGAGGCTGGCGTAATCCTGGCCCACCATCTCGTTCGCACCGGGCGAATCGATCAGGAGGAGTCCGGGGTGGCGCCCCAGTCCGCGGCGCTCGGCGACCGTGATGATGGCGATGGTCGTGGCGATCTTGAGCCGCGCCCGTTCGCCGTCCGTCTGCGCCCCGAAGAAGGCCGTGCCGCCGCCTTTCTTCAGGGCCATGGTGCAGTTGCCGCGCAGCTCGACCCCTTCGAGGCTCTCGACGCCGAACCGGACCGCATAGTCTCTGGTCAGTTCGGACACCTCCGCGAGGAGATCCTCCTGCAGCGGCTTGAAGGCCTGCTTCGTCACCTTCTCGGCAATCTCCAGGATGGCCGTGTCGTCCAGCGGCTCCGGGGCTGGCTCCTCCTCGTCCTCCAACTCCTCCTTCCGGGCCTCCTTGCGCATGATCTCCATTTCAAGGGCATGCGCTCCCGAAGGCTGAGCGAGCGCAGCTTCGAGACGGCGGCAGTCCGCCTCGAAGCGTTCCCTGTCGGCCTTGGCCTGAGAGACGGCTCCCTGGGCCGCCTCGCGGCGAAGCTTCTGGGCCCTCACTTCCGCCTCCGAGGCCGCGACGGCGTCCTTCAACCCTGCCTCCTGGGCTGCCGGGTTGCCCTCGGGCACCTCGTCGGTCCCGCACACGACGCAGACGTGTCGCTCACGGGTCTCCTGCCTGCGCTCCTCGTCGAAGATCTCATCGCATCGCGGGCAGCCGAGAGGGTCGAGGGATCGGAAGACCCGGCGCGCGGCCCGGCCCTCCTTGAAATCATGCAGGTCGCGCCGGGCCTCCGCATACGCCTCCTTCGCCGCATCCAGATCCTCGTCCACGGAAGCGAGCGTCCGCTCCCCGGCGCGCAGCCGCGCCTCGGCCGCCGCGACCTCTCTGTTCGCCCGCCTAAGTGCCTGTCGCTGGTCCTCCTCGCGCGGCAGCTTGGCCAACCTGGCACGAAGCGAGGCAAGCTCGGCATCCAGTTCGGCGAGCCGTGCCTTGCGACGCCCGCGCGTCCGCTCGATCTCCGCCGTGACCTGCCGCGTCTCGGTCGCGATCCGGTTCTTGGCCGACAGCACGTCGTTCGTGGCGTCCGCCCAGGGCACCCCGAGGTACATCTGCATCATGCGGATGCGCAGGTGCTGGGCCGAACCGAACAGGTGCTTCGGGCTGGGCTCGATCACCATGGCGCCGGACAGCCATGGCCAGTGGTGTGTCTGGTCGATGCCCTGGCCCTTCTGGTCGACGTGGACGACCAACGTCTGCAGTCCGAGCTGCCCCATGAAGAAGTCCGACATCACGGCCTCGAACCCTTCATGGGACCCGAACGGCGCCTGCTCGAACCGCTTCTCGCCCTCGACCCTCCACAGCGTGCCCGCGGGCGTCACCGCGTCCGAGATGTCCACCTCGTAGGCCTGCTCGTCGAGTGTGAACGCCATCTTCACGGCGTCGAACCACTCGGCCATCTCGCCGGGGATGTTCTCGGCGCGGCGGCCCGTGAGGCACCACCTCATCATGCCCAGTAGCGTCGACTTGCCCCGGAAGTTCCTGTCGCTGAGCATGGCCATCAGGCCAGGCCCGAGGTCTTCCCAGGCGAACGAGATCGGGCCCGACGCCTTCTCGCCCTTCTTCTCCCCGGTGAAGGCGAGTGACCGGATGCAGAGGTGCTTGGGGACTGCGATGGACGGCTTATAGGCGACGCCGTGACGGGTCAGGACGCCGCGAACCTCGTCCACGGTCCGGCCTGACTTGTCCGCGATCTCCGCAAGCAGGGACGCCGCGTCGAACGGCTTCGGTTCGTCAGCCATCAGGCGGCCTTCTGCAGGGTTTCGAGCCGTTTGCGGACGCGTTCGGCGGTGGTCGGGATCAGGTCGCCGGTCGCGGCATCGTGGTACTCCTTCTGCCGATGCTGGCGTTCCTTCAGGGCGTAGCCGCCACGGCCGGCGGCAACGCGCAGCACCAAGTCCACCCGTCGGTCGTACCAGCCCAATTCAGGCAGGTCGGCGACCACCCGGGGTATCAGTTCACTGGCCTTGGCGGCGACCAGGAAGTCATGCTCGTCAGTGCCGCGCTCCATCTGGCGCGACCGCGGCAGGACCAGCCCTCGGCTCTTGAGGATGCTCAAGACCATGTCGAGCGGCTCGTAGGCACCGAAGTACCGCCGCAGCATCGGCACCCGCCGTAGGTCCGGTTCTTCGTCGGCGAAAATCCGATCCGCTGTGTCGAGGTGCTGCCGGTCGCTCGTGAGCTCGTAGAGCGAGAGAAGCTCGTCCGCCAAATAGTCAGGGTAGCGCACCCAAAAATCGAGCGCCTGCACCTTGGTCTCGCCCCGAAACACGCGGTCGAACCCGTTGACGGGCTCACCCGTGTACGGTCGGCTGCCCTTCACCAGGATGAAGAGGATGCGCAGGGCGTTGCGATGGTAGTCGACCGTGGGCATGGCCGGAATGCCGTTTGGAATCAGAGAGCCGTCATGTGCCATGCGGGATGAATTGCCGCCAAGCTCAAGTCTGAGGGACGGCTTTGCACGACAGGTTCACGGCGTCCCAAGGCCCGGCTTCCTCCCGCGAACGGAGTACCCCTGGCCGGGGTCTCCGGCATGGGGAGGGGGGTGTCCGGGCGCGTCGCACGAGCTTCCGTCGCGCCCAGGTCGTCCCCCGCAACTTCAAACGGCCGCGTTCAACGTTTGTTCCGTGGCGTTGGCGGCCGTCTGACCGAGCTTGGTCTCGCGGAAACCTTGATGCTTGTCGCGCCTCAAGGCCGGCCTCACCTACAGCCCCATGAACAGCGAGTTCGACGTCATCATCGTAGGGGGAGGCGCCGCCGGCATCGGCGCCGCGCGGCGGCTTGCGGCGCACGGGAAGGCGACGCTGCTCCTTGAGGCGTCCTCGCGCCTCGGGGGCCGCGCGTTCACGCAGGACCTCGGCGGCTACCCGCTCGACCTCGGCTGCGAATGGCTGCACTCGGGCGACCGCAACGCCTGGGTCGGCATCGCCGAGGCGTCCGGGTTTCCGGTTGACCGCAGCGACCCGCCGTGGGCGAAGGCGCACCCCGGCATCGCCTGGAGCGAGGACGACGAGGAGGCGGCCCGGAAGGGGTTCGGCGATTGGGAGGAGCGGCTCCGGGCGGTCGCGCAGGTCAGCGACCGGGCGAGCGACGCCTTGGACCCCGATGGCGATTGGAACCCCTACGTCCGGGCCATCGCCGGCTTCATGAGCGGGGTCGCGCCCGAGCGGATCTCCGCCACCGACTACCTCGCCTACGACGATGCCTCGACGGGCAAGAACTGGAACTTGCCGCTCGGCTACGGCACCCTGGTCGCCGCCAGCCTCCCGCCCTCGGTGACGCTGCGCCTGGCCACCCCCGTCGAGCGGATCGACCTGACGGCGGACGGCGTCGCCATCACCACCCGCGCCGGCACCGTCCGCGCCCGGGCCGCCATCCTCACGGTCTCGACCGCGGTCCTGGCCGGTAACGCGATCCGCCTGCCTCCCGGGACCGAACCCTGGCGCGAGGCGGCGGCCGCCCTGCCGCTGGGGCGCAACGAGAAGGTCTTCCTTGAGATCACGCGCAAGTCCGCATTCGAGCCGGACTCCCACGCCTACGGGAACCTGCGCGACGCGCGGTCCGCCGCCTACTCGATCCAACCGAACGGCTGGCCTGTCATCGAGGCGTTCCTCGGCGGCGAGGGGGCCCGCATCCTCGACGAGGAAGGCCCCGCCGCCGGCTTTGCGTTCGTGTCGGCCGAGTTGACCGGCCTGTTCGGCAGCGACGTGGCGTCGGCGGTCCGCCCGCTCGCGGCGACTTCTTGGAGCCGGATGTCGTCCATCGGCGGCGCGTATAGCTGCGCCCTGCCGGGGCAATCGAGCGCGAGGGCACGGCTGGCCCGGCCGTTCGAGGACCGACTGTTCTTCGCGGGCGAGGCGACGCATCCCTTCGACTTCACGACCGCCCACGGGGCGCACGACAGCGGGCAGCGGGCTGCCGACGAGGTTCTGGCGGCCCTGCGGGACAGGGACCGCCAGGGACGGCGCGTCGCCATCGCCGAGCCGACGCGAGCGGCCGGGTAGGGACCTCAGCCGCGGTAGCGCAGCGCGTCGACCAGCACGGCCAGCGCCGGCTCCGGCTCACGCCGGCTCGAGTAGTAGATGTGATAGCCCGGGAACGGGTCGCACCAATCCTCCAGCACCCGGACGAGGGTCCCCGCTTCCAGGTGCGCCCGCACGCCGTCCTCGAACAGGTAGGCGATCCCGAACCCGTCCAGCGCGGCCTGAAGGAGCAGCGGCTCAGTGTTGAACGTGACCTGTCCCTCGACCCACACCCGGAACTCGCGCTCGTCCTTCTGGAACTCCCAGGCGTAGAGGCCGCCATGGGTCGGCAGGCGCAGGTTGATGCAAGCGTGCGCGGTGAGGTCCTCCGGGCGCTGCGGCTTGGCTCGCCCGGCGAAGTAAGAGGGGGCCGCGACGGCGGCCATGCGCATGTCCGGCCCGATCCGGACCGCGGTCATGTCCTTGGCCACGATGCCACCCCAGCGCACCCCGGCGTCGAACCGCTCAGCGACGATGTCCGTCAGGACGCTGCTGACGACGACCTCCACCTTGATGTCGGGGTGGTCCGGCAGGATGCGCCGCAACGCCGGCCAGAGCACCGTGGGTGCCGCGTGCTCGTCGGCGGTGATCCGGAGGTTGCCTGCCGGCTTGCCCCGCATCTCGGCGAGGCCGGCGAGACCCGCCTCGATCTCCTCGAACCGGGGGCCCACCGCCTTGAGGAGCCGCTCGCCGGCCACGGTCGGCGCGACGCTACGGGTGGTGCGGGACAGGAGCCGTACGCCCAGGCGCGCCTCCAACCCCCGGACGGTCTGGCTCAGCGCCGGCTGCGAGACGCCGAGCTGCGCCGCGGCCGAGAACGAAGAAGCCGGTGATGGTCGTGAGGGGGGCGCCAGCGCGTCGCGTGCCGCCCTCGACGTGGATGTCGAGGTAGAGGGCGGTCTGGTCACGGATGTAGATGAGCGCCGACCGGTCGCCGCCGTCCGTGCGGGCCGTCGCCCGATACAACGTCACGCCCGCCAGCGTGAAGGGCGTGGGCCGGTCGAACGCCGTCGCCATGCCCTTGCGGACCGAGCGCACCACGGACCTCGCCCGCTGCGTTCAGGCCCGCCACCATGGCGGCCTGGACGTCGGCGGCGACCTGGCGGTCGACGACGCGCTGGAAGGATTCGGCGTCGACTTCGAGGGATAGGGATAGACGTGCCATGGGCCACGGTCGCCGGGGCGCACGCAACGGCCACCCCCCCGCACGTCACGTAGCGCCTTGTCCCATGCGTGACGTACGGGCACCATGCCGGCATGCAGACCGAAACTGAACGCGCCCGCTGGGCCGCCGCCTTCGCCGACCAGTTGGCCGGATTCGCGCCCGGCCCCTATCCGGACGTGCCCGAGAAGGCGCCGGCCCGGCCCGCCTCTCCGGCGACGCGCCTCAAGCGGTCCCAGGAGAACGCCAGGGCGCGCGCCCAGCGCGCCCGCGACAAGGCGAGGCGGGCCGCCGAGCTCGACGGCGCCATCGCCGACGGACTGCGGTCGGTGATGCGTCGGCGGAAGGTGCTCGAACGCCTGCGCGACGGCGAGGAGATGTCGCGAATGGCTGTCTGCATCGAACCCGCCCTCGGCGTCGCGATGGAGCGGCTCGTTGATGTGTATGGCTGGGAGCGCCCGCTCGCGAGCCGCGCCCTCACGGCCCGCCTGCTGCGCCCGAGCAAGCCCCCGCCCGCGTAGCCGCCAACGCCACTCCGCCTTCGAGGCCGCCCCATCCCGGGCGGCCTTTTTCGTGCCCGGCCGTGACGTTCGCGGCGGCCCCGTGACGTGCGCGCCTGGTCCACAGGCGTGCCGTACGCCGAAGTAACGGAGACGTCGTTGCAGGCAGGAATCCCGGCCTTAAGGACACGTTTACCACGGCGCCCAGGGATTCTGTTACCGAGTTCACAGGCTGTCGGCGGGGGACTCTTGGCAGCGGATTCGCGAGCTGCGATCTCAGATGCACACCGCAACGAGGAGGCCCGCCATGTCGTATCACCGCACTGCCCATGACGTTGCCGGCGCCTTCGACCGCGGCGCGCAGGGCCTCGCAATGAGCCTCGGCACCGTCCTGATCGAGCAGCGCATGATCCGCCAGGCCGACCGCCAGGCCGCGAACGCGATCAGGGCCCAGACGGCCCGCCTCGTCTACGACCGCGTCCTCGCCGAGGAGATGGCCGCCCACCGCGCTGCGACCGCCCGCCAGGAGCAGGCCGCCCGCGCCGAGCGGTTCCGGATGCAGCGCGCTCTGGCGGCGTTGGCGGCCAAGCGCGCCCGGGGCTAACTCGTACCGCGCTGCGCACGAATCGTGCGCACGCAGCAAGAGTCCAGGGCCCGGCGGGCCGCCAGCGCAAATAAAGAAGGCCGCCCCTCATCAGGGCGGCCTTCTTCGTTCCGGTGGGGGCTGCGGGCGTCAGGCGGCCCGGGGGCGTAGCGCCGGGACGGGCTCGTAGCCGTGTTCGCGCATCGTGGCGGCGACCTCGTCGACCTTCGCCTGGAGCAAGGCGCGGCCTTCGCGGACGGGGCCGGCCAGCGCGGCCAAACGAGCCTTCTCCGCGTCGGTCCACTGCGCCGCCGTCGGGACCGGCGGCAGGTTCTTGAGCTTGCGCTCGCCGAGGAGGTGCTGCCCGATATGACGGGCCTCGTACGCCAGCAGCGCGGCCCGCTCCTCCACGTCGAGGCTATCGAGATACGAGCGAGCACGCTCGTCGAGGATGCCGGCCGCGCGCTCCTCGCCGCATGGGAACAGGTGGTCGCCGGCGGCGCGGCCCCACTCCTCGCGGGGATCGGCCTCGACCACGTCGGCCTTCACGAGCTCCCTCGGGCGGGAGAGCTCCCGCACCAGCTCCTCTTCGGCGAGCGCCTCTTCCTGCGGGGGCGTCGGCACGAGCGCGGCCGCCGCGCGCAGGACGAATTTCGTGCCGTCCCAAACGAGGCGGGGCGCGCGAGCCATGGCGAGGGCCGCGGCGCGGAAGACGGCGGCGAAGAAGCTGCGAACGGACATCGGTGTCTCCTGTCTGTGGGGTGATGCTACGGGTGGTGTCGAAATCGACTAGGCGGTGACGCTGAGCTCGCGGGCCCCGGCATACGTCGCGCGGCGGACCCAGACGTGCCTGCCGCGGACTTTGGCGCAGTGGACGAGCGCCCCGTCGCCGGTCGGGTAGGCCGTGCCCGCCTCCCAGTCGTCGCCGGGCGCGGTCACGATTCGCTTGAGCTTGTCGGTCCAGCCGGCGGCGAGGCATGCCGCGCGGTAGCGGCGCTGCGCGGCGCCCGCCGGATCGACGAGGTCCTCAGACTGCTGCTCCGACACCGGCACCAGGGCCCCGTCACGGACGACGGCGTGGCCGGCGCGCGTGTCCACGACCGTCCCGTCGGCGGGCATCGATTCGAGGGGCGCGACGCAGCGGAGGCGGCCGCCAGGGCGGGCCTCCAGCATCACGGTCCATAGGGGGTCTCTCACGGGCAAGCTCCTTCCGTTCAACGATCCCTGGACTGTGCCAGCCGTCCCCGAAAGTAAAAAGGGGTTCGCCGCATTTTTCTTTTCTGATGTCATTCCGCAGTTTTTTGATACCACTTAATCTATGGGCGATCCTTCGAATTTCGAAGCATTCATCCCACTTGTATTGGGCGGGAACCAGCGTACATTAAACGCTGAACTACGCACCCAGAGGGACTCCCATGGCACGAGCACTACGTGAGAGGGACGTCGCCGCGCGCCTGCGGTCGGCGTGCCGTGAGGTCGGGGGGCAGGCGTCGTGGGCCGCCTTGGCTGGCGTTTCGCGCTCATACGTGACCGAGGTCTTGGCGGGTCGCTGCGCCCCGGGGGAGGCGATCCTGCTAGCGCTCGGCCTGGAGCGGGACGTGCGCTACGTCGCCCGCCGACCGCGCGAGATCGCGCTCTACGACGAGCACGGTGTCACGCTCCTGACGGCGGAGATGCTCTGATGGGCCGCCCTGTCCGTCCCCGTGGCAGCCTCGATGAGGTCGGCACCACTGCGTGCTCGGAGATCGACGCCGCCTGTTACGTCCGCCCCTCCGTCGAGACCGTCGCCCGTCTTTGGGATTCGCACGGCTGGGAGGCCTGCGTCGAAAGGTGGGCCTGGCTCGGCCGGTCGGCCATCGAGCGCATGGCGGCCGACGGCCGCCGCGTCCTGCGCGCCCGAGCTGGCGAGGCCCCAACCCGCAACGTCCGCCGCAAGACGACCGTCGAGCAGGAGGAGGCGATCTGCGCCATGGCCATGGCGCAGGGTGTCCACCGGGCCTCGATGGCGCACGGCCTCCGGTCGACCTTCGTCTATCGCCTCCTCCGCGAGCGCGGCGTCACGGAGATGCCGCGGCTCTCAACCGAGGAGCGCCTTCGCCTGAACACCGCGAGCATGGCCGCGGCCCGGGCGGCGAGGTGGGCCAACCACTTCAACTCCGAGAGGACCGCAGCATGAGCAAGAAGCCGTCAGCCACGCGTTCCTTCGTCATCCGTCTCGACGGCTTCCCGCCTGAGACGTTATCGGCCCGCTCGAAGGCTGCTGCCCGGGCCGCTTCCTTCCGGGCTTTCCGCGAGGCCGGCTACACGGCTGACTTCCTCTGGTTCTGCCGGAACGTCCGTGTCGAGGCCGCGGCATGACCCGGCGCGCCTTCGACGACTTCGACTTCGATTCCCGCCAGCGCTCCACCGAGCAGGCGCACGAGGACGATCTGCACGCGGCGACGACGTTCCTCTGCCGCGGCTGCGCGGAGGAGCACGACATCGTCGACCGGGTGGTCCTGCGGGCCCATCCCGAGATGCCCTCCCTCTGCTGGGTCTGCGCCACGTACGCCGGCGTCGGCGGGAGGAGCTACCCGTGACCGCCGTTCAGCCCCGCGGCGTCTTCGTCGACCACCTCTGGCGCCTCGACCTCGCCGAGACGAAGCGCCGCCTCGCCCTGGTGCGGGCCGCCTGCCGCGCCGCTTCCATCGAGGCCGGGGGGACAAGGAGCTCGATGCCGCGCTCGCCCGCGTCGACGCCGATCTCCTCTACGCCGCGCAGCGGGTCGTCGAGACGCTCGCGACGGAGCTCGCCCTGCACGAGCGCGACCGCGGCCCGCCGCCGGACACTCCAGCCGCGGAGCCTGCACCGCCGCCGGTTCGCTACGCCCGCCTTCCCCGCCTCAATCCCAGGACCTCGCCATGACCGACACGACACAGGCCCTCCACGCCCTCGCCGGGGAAGTCGCTGCCTCCGGCGGCCGCCCCGCCATGCAAGTCGCCCGCTCGATGATCGCGCGTCTCGACCGCGCGGGGCTCGTCATCGTCCCCCGCGACCAGTCCGGCGCCTACGCGGCCCTCGCCGACCTCGACGCCCTCCTGTCGCTGCGAGACGCCGCCGGCGATCCGGAGTTCGTGACCGAATGGGCCGGGCAGCTTGGGCTCGATAGTCCGGCCCGGCTGACGTCCGCCCTCGTCGCCGTTCGTGACGCCCTCGATCAGGGAGCGGCCGTGTGAGCGCCGTCGTCATCGTGGAGTGCGGGCGCGAGGCCCGCACCGCCTTCGTCCATCTCGCCCTCTTCTAGGAGCCCGTCCGTGTCGCATCTCCGCCTCGTCACCGATTCCCCGCCGCTAGCGCCCGAGCCGGCCATGCCGCGGGCCTACGCGCCCCCGCCGGCGCCGGTCCGCGGTTTCCCGTACCCGTCGCAGGCCTTCGCCGTGCATGGCGCGCGCCTAGCTCCGTCGCGGCTCTACCCGGACCGCATCCCAGCGCCGCCAGGCGGCCGCGCGCATCTGACGGAGAGGCGGGCGGCATCCAGCCGGACGTCGCCTACACCCAAGTCGTCGAGTTCGAATGGGGTCGCTTCGGCATCAGCCGGTACTGCCTTGACGGCCGCTGCCGGGCCGAGGACGCCAACCCGCCGCGCAGGCCGGACCCCGAATGGGGGCCCGACGATCTTCCCTTCTGAAACCTCAACTCACCCCGGTTTCCGCGAGCGGACCGACATGCATTACGTCTCTGAACTCCGTGACGGCGCCGACCGCCACTTTTGCGACTGGCTCGCCCGGCTTGCGGCCGGCGACGCCTCCGCCCGCACGACGGCGTGGGGCCTCGGCGTCGATCTCGCCGGCCTGGCGCCCGAGGCGGCCCTTGAGGCTTTAGCCGTAGCGTTCGTCGCCCAGGGCGCGTTCGAGCAGCTTCTCTACGCCAGCGCCATCTTCGGGGGCCCGGCCGATGACGACGCGACGGATTCCGCCGTCCACGTGATCTACGACCTCAACGAGGAGCGCGGCCTGTCCGAGGGTGAGCGCGAGACCCGCCTGCGCGACCGCATCGTCAAACGCATCCGTCTCGGGTCCTATGACACCGCCGACATCGAGTGGGTGGAGATCCGCGCCGCCGCCATGGAGGACGCCGAGGTGTTGAAGATGGAGCCCTTCGGCGAGGAGCGCATCCTGGAGCTCGCCCGCCGCGTCGTCACCGCGTCGACGCCGCAGGTCGACTTCTGGACGAGGAGGGAGATCGCGCCGGACGAGCGGCACCTGATGCTGCGCGAGAGCGTCGGCGGCCGGGAGAGGGAAAGCAGGCACAGCTTGCTCTCGGCCTACCTGCACGTCGTCTGCGGGGACGGCGGCGCGAGCGAGTTCCTAGCCGGGTACGACGAGCACGTCGCCCTCGCGAGTTAACCACTCGTTAACCGTGTTCAAGCACAGGACGGTCGCCGTACCGCTTAAGTCTTGCGGGGCGGCGCCGTTTTGAGGCATCAAGTGGGCCAGCGTCGGCGGTAACCACGACGTCAAGATCGACTCGACGGATTTGGTCTTTTGACCCTTCTTCCTGCGCATGGGGCGACGTGCCCCGCGTGGGAGTTTCGGCATGTCGAATACGGACCGTGACTGGCACCCGACAGGGGATTTCATCTTCGAGCGCATGACGGAGGCGGACCGCGAGGCGTTCCGCCGCTTCATGTTCGCTGCAAACGGGGATGACGAAGACGACGTCGGGTACTCCAAGCTCTGCTACCTCGGCATCAACGTCGCGCGCAGCAGCAGATGCGCCGAGCGGGTCGAGGACGACCACATCCGTCTCCAGCTGGCGTGGATGGCGGAGGCCAGGCTCATCGACGAGGAGATGGACGAGCACGACTGGAACGTCCTGACGTTCTTCGCGAGCCGCGAGGATAAGGCGGTCGCGGCACGCCTGAGGCACCTGTTCGAACTCGCGAGCGGGGTCACCGACGCGGACGCATTCAACGAGCGCCTCAGGGCCGAGCGGCGCGCGAAGGAGGCGGCCCGTGGCTAAGCGCCCCCGCCGTAAGTCCCGCCTGAACCGGCGGCCTGTCCCGGTGGCGACCGACGCCGCCATCGAGCGCCTGATGAGATTCCTCACCTGGCGCTTCAAGTGGCTGCCCCGCCCAGTCACGCACGTCTCTCGGGCCAGGACGCTGGACAACGGCTTTGCCGCCGATCTCCAGCTTTTCGACGGCACCCGCTGCATCCTCGTCGTGCGCAACTGGCAGGGAGATGATCCTGACGAGCGGTGGTACATGAAGGGCAAGTACAAGCCGGCGGGACCTTCCGGCTTCTACTGGAACCCCGTCGACAAGGTCTGGGTCCGCGCCACCGAAGAGGAGGCCAAGGCGGCTACTGCGGCAGGGAACTGCCTGTAACACCAGAAGCCGTGCCTAAGGGCACGGATGAACCAGCCTTCACATCTGAGGCCACCACCGTGAACCCCCGTGCCAACATGAGCACGGATTACCCATCGTGCGCGATTCCACCGGTCAGTTGTCCAACCCCGTGCCATTGCGAGCACGGATTGCCCCTCCTTCACTTGCGCGGCCACTACCGCGAACTCCCCGTGCCTCTGAGCACGGATAACTCAAAGGGCTCTGCAGGCCCACCTCCGTGGCGGCCACACACGGGTCAAAGTGGCCATGAACGCGCTGCCCGCCGGGAGGCCCTGCGGCGCGGTCGAAACCGAACCGCATTCCGAGAGGCGGGGCTAGTCGTCCCCGCCGTCGGCCTCCATCGCGCGCCCGAGCCGGATCTCCTCCGGCATGTCGGGCGTCGTCGCCATGCGCTCCCTGATCTCCTCCAACGACGCCGGCCGGTAGCTCCACCGGTCGACGCCGACGTCGCAACTCTGCGCGGTGTCCGGCAGTAGCCCGTGCGTGTGCCCGAAGCAGTGTCGCGAGCCCCGGAAGGCGCCCGGCCAGGCCCTCATCGGGTAGTGGCAAAAGACCCAGCGCTCCCCCGCCAACTTGGGCGTCGCCAGGTCGTGCTGGCTGTGCCACGCCAGGTCGGTCGTCTTCTTCCTATCGTGGTTGCCCCGGACGAGGATCTTGCGGCCGCGCAGGCGACGGAAGATCTGCGCGCACCGCTCCGCGCTCGCCCCGAGGGCGAAGTCGCCGAGGTGCCATACTTCGTCGCGCGGGCCTACGACGGAGTTCCAGGCCGCGATCAGGGCCTCGTCGTGCTCCTCGATGTCGGTGAAGGGCCGGCCTGCCATGGTCAGGATTCCGGCGTGGCCCCAATGGTGGTCGGCGGTAGCGAAAATGGTCATGAAGGCAGCCTCCGTGGAAGGGGCTGCCGCCGCGCGGTCACGCCCCGGGATGGGTCTCGGTCGGGTCGGGGCGTATGCTCGGCTTCACGGGTCGCTCCGTCATGCGGGAGGCCAGGGATCGCAGCTCCCGATTCCCCCGGTCAAGCGGGGTCGTCGGGCACGGTTAACGGAAACCCTGGGCGGTCCGGCGGCCGGCGGCTTCCGAGTTCGGCGAACCGCGCCCGGCACCAGGGCGTGTATTTCGCCGGACGCCTGACGTGCCACGGCTTCGGCCACCGGCACCGGACGAGGGCCGCGAGGACGTCCTCCGGTGTCGCCCGAGGACCGAGGCGAGCGGTCAGGCGCTCGACGCAGTAGTCCCCCTTACGCCCCGGGCACCACGGACAGACCAGCCGCACGCGCCGGTACGGGAACTCGCCCAGCGTCCGCGGTACCCGCATCCGTCCCCCGCCGTTGAACCTGCCTTCTTGTTCCCTATCTGTTCTTCAAGGAGAGACGGTCAATGCCAAGCCTGGACGACATCGTGGCCGCGGCCGCCGGGGACGAGCGGGACGCCCTCCGGCGGGCGATGGCGGAGGACATCGAGGCCCTTCGATCCGATAGGGGAGGGAGGGGATTCCTCCCGGCCGAGCGCCCGGCCGACCTGGCGAGGGCGCTCGGCCGGGATCGGCGGGCTCAGGCTTCGAGGCGCGCCCGCTCCTGATCGACCGCCTCCAGGATGGCCTTGACCCAGACCAGCATCCCCTCCGCCTTCAGTTCGAGGCGCTGCGAGTAAATGTAGTGCCGGAGGGTGATGGCCTGCGCGAGCTCGCGCTCCTCGTCGGCGTCGCCCTTCGCCTTCCGTGCGTGCGCGAGGATGGCCGATCCCGCGCCGCCCAGCCGCTCCATGTCGAGGAAGGTCGGCAGCGTCCGCCTGACGTCGTGCGGGGTCCAATGCCGGATGCCGTTGGCCGTCAGAAGGTCGTCCTCGGGCCGGAGCGTCACGCCGCCCTTCCGGGCCGCCTTGGTCTTTCCCTTCATGCGGTCCAGGAACTGCGTCATCCCGACGGCGGTCGTCCGCTTGCCCGGGACGCGGCTCGGGAACAAGTACACGCCCTCCCGGGGCGCGCCGATGCGGTCGAGCGCCGCCAGGGCCTCGGGCGGGACGGGAAGGGCGTGCGGCCGCGCCCGCTTCTTCGGCGACGCGTTACGCCCCGACCCCTTCATCTCGACGGCGGTCCAAGTCCAGATCTTCCAGCCGGGCCGCTCGGGCCAGTCCCGCGTCGTCGCCCGCAGCGTCCCGGTCAGGGCGGTGGCGCGCTGCCCGGTCAGGACGACGGCCCATAGCGCCGCGAGCATCCCGGGCCCGGTTTCCTTGGCGGTTCCCCCGAGCGCCTTGAACCGCTCCGCCAGTACGAGCGTCCGGGCGAGTTCCTCGACGGTGGGCGTGTGCTCGCGCGTGCCGGAGGCGTACTCGACGGTGAGCCGCTCCCGCCACCACGGGAACTCGACATCCGCCAGACCGGCCCGCGGGGCGTGGTGGCGCCAGGCCCAGTCGAGCGCTGCCTTGACCGCCTCGACACTGTCGGCGGCCGCGGACAGCGTGTGGGCCTTCGTGACCCGATCCCGCATCGCGACGAGGTCCTTGAGCTCGACCGCCGCGACGCGCCTCATGGCGAACCCGTCGTCGAGCGTCCGGCGCAGGTGGCGCTCGAACTGGACCCGCCAGCGGTCCTTCAGGGTGGGGAGCTTGGTCTCCAGGAACAGGTCGACGAGGTCGCGCCACTCCCACGGCCCGCGCCGGCGCCGCTCCTCCTCGGTCATCTCCGGCGGGTCGTCGGGGTGGGGCTCGGTGAAGGCGACGTCCAGCGCCGTCTCCAGGTTGTGCCCCTTCTCGAACACGTTGCTAAAGGCGCCGAGCTCGACGTCGATGAGGCGCTTTGGCGTGCCCTTGAGCTGCTCGGCCCGGACCTTCGTGGCGGCGACGCGGGCCGCGGCCACCGGCAGCGTGTCCATGTCCCCGAGGGTCGTGGACCCGGTCCGGCTCTTGAGGATGAATTTGCCCGACCGCCTCCGGACGCGGAGGACGAGCCCCTGGCAGACGGTGTCGGCGAACTCCATGCCGTTCCCCTGCAGGGTGTCCTTGGCGACGAGGGCCTGGGCCTGCTTGACGTGGGACTGGGTGAGCCGCACCCGCTCCCGGGTGAACGTTTCCTTGCCTGCCATCGACGCGTCCGCCTCCGTACCACGGGCGTACCACGCTCGATATGGCGGGCCAGGGCAAGGCGTCAGGGTGCGTAGAGGCGGGAAAAAGCCTTAAGGATCAAGGCGAGGGTTAACGGTCGACGGCGTCAGCCGCGGGTCACGAAAAGGGCCTTATCAGCTTCCCAAGCTGAATGTCGTCGGTTCGATCCCGATCGCCCGCTCCATATAGCCCGTGGAAGCATTCGATCTTTCGACGGTCTGCCGCCGATCTCGTGGACCTCATGGTCCCCATCGCGGTCTTCATTTCCGTTCGGGCGTGCTCTTCGCCTCTCGATGGGCCAGGCGCAGCTCCGCCACCGTCCGCGATCTCCCGACTGCATCCCGCGAGTAGCACGCCGTGGTCTTCGCGTCCGTGGATGCCGCCGTGGCCCGGATCGCGTCGAGGTCGGCGCCAGCCGGTCGCCGATGGTCTCGGGCGCCGTCGGTTCGACGGTGGAGAGCCCGGAATGCCTCGGGGAGTGCCCTGGACCACCAGCCAGGGCTGGCCACCCATCGGGGGATCGACCGTCGGAAGGCCGTCGCGCTCCAGGATCTCTGCCGTCGCGGCCCACTCGGCCGGGTCCTGGCGGAGGCGCCGGGCCGCCTCGGCCTTTGCATGGAAAGGGGCCCCGGTCGCGGGGGGAGGGGCGCGGCATGGTCAGGGTCGCTCACATCTTTTGGGAGCCCGCTGGAACGTATCGAGCGCCAAATCGTAATTCGGGCAGATGAGGCGCGCGCGAGCAGCGCCCAACACCTCACTCCCGAAAGCTGTACAGTCATGTTGCTCCACGAAGTGACGGACGCCCTTGGCGTGGGCGGCCTCTTCCGCGATGTCATGAAGCCGCTCGACACCTACCTCTCCAACGGCGAGGCCGAGGCGGGGGAACCGGTGGGCCGCGCGGATGTCGGCCCGTCAGTGTTCGGGCTTCGCGACGGGGCCACCCGGCGCGACGCCGGTCGCCGCGTGCCGGAGACCGTCTCGGCTCACGGTTGAGAGCAGCGGGCTCACTGCGCGGGGGCCCGCGGAATCGGTCCGACGAGCCGTTGATCCCGTGCAGATGGTGCCGCCGGGACGCCTGGAATCAGGATTGCGGATCGCTCCCTTCGGGGCGGCCCCGGGGGGCCGCAGGTGCCGGCCGCGCGCCTATCGGCTCGGCTTCCTCGCTGTCCCCGGCATGGAACTCGGCCGGGGACAGCGGCCCTGCTCGGCTGGGCCGCCTCATCGACGAGGCGCGACGGTGTCGGGCGCGGGCGTCTCCCGGCGAGCCTCGCCTGGCGTAGGCTCGGCGACGAGACGGTAGAGCGCCATGCCGGCGAGCATCGCGGCGACGAACACGCCCGCCTCGGGCAGGCCGAGGGCCAAGCCGGCGAGCGCCGGGCCGGGGCAGAAGCCGGCGAGGCCCCAGCCAGTGCCGAACAGGGCCGCGCCGGCGATCAGCCGGGCATCGACCCGCCGCTTCGTCGGCACCGCGAAGGTCGGGGTGAGGATGGGCCGCGCCATGCGCGCCATGGCGAGCGTGCCGAGCGCCGAGACGCCGACCGCGCCGGCGAGCACGAAGGCGAGGCTCGGATCCCACGCGCCGGCGACATCGAGGAAGCCGAGAACCCGGTGCGGGTCCATCATGCCCGAGAGGGCGAGGCCGAGACCGAAGAGGAGGCCGCTCGCGAGCGCGGCGAGCAGACGGGGGGCGGTCATCGGGCGACCCCGTGGCGGACGAGAAAGACGGTCACGATCGCCGCCGCCATGAAGGTCGCGACCGCCGCGACGGAGCGCGGCGACAGCCGGGCGAGGCCGCAGACTCCGTGCCCGCTGGTGCAGCCCGAGCCGAGCCGCGTCCCGAAGCCGACGAGGAGCCCCGCCGCGACCAGTCCCGGCCAGGACGCCGCGACGCAGACCTCCGGCCACCCGCCCGACAGGAGGCGGAACAGCCCCGGCCCGGCGAGCAGCCCGGCGAGGAAGGCCAGCCGCCAGGCCCGGTCCCGCCCGGCGGGGCCGAGGAGGACTCCGAGAATGCCGCTGATGCCGGCGATGCGGCCGTTGAGCAGGAGGAGCAGGGCCGCCGAGGCACCGATCAGGGCGCCGCCGGCGAGGGGGGCGAGGAAGACGGTCACGATTGTCTCCGGATCGATCGAGCTGCGCGGCTCGGCCGGCAGCGTAAGCCCGAGCCCGCGCTCCGCGAAAGGCCGGGCGGCGGTCGCGGGGACGGAGGCGACCGGCGCACGAGGCGTTCCAGAATCCGTGAGGATCGCGTGCCGGCTGCTGCAGCCCCGACCGTGACGGCCGGCTCGGCAGTTCTCGGCCAAGCGCAGTTCTCGGCCAGGCGCAGTTCTCGGCCAGGCGCAGTTCTCGGCCAGGCGCAGTTCTCGGCCAAGCGCAGGTCTCGGGCAAGCGTAGGCCTCGGACAAGAACAGTTACGATCGGCAACATTCGACTGCGGAGAGACTTGCGATTGCGTCAACATTTGCGGACGGGAGAGGTATAACGACGCTTTAACGAATGCGTGGGTAATTTTCACACGGCCGCCATTGGCCCTCCCACCCGTCCCACGATCGAGAGACGCATGACGACGATCTCCAGCGCTTCGCCCTCACCGGTCACCGCGCAGCGCCTGCCGCTGCCGCCGCGAGGCCCCGATTCCGACCGGATGGCCGAGACGATCGGCAGCGAGGTGGCCTCCGGCGCTCTCAGCGGAGCCGATGCCACCGCCCTGACGAGCGCGCTCGGCGCGATCCGGTCGAGCCTCGCCTCGGGCGGCGCCCCGGCGGCCTCCACGTCCGACACCGCGGGCGCGGCCGGCTCCCGGCGCGATCCGGCGGCGATGAAGAGCCGGATCGACGGTCTGATCGCCGAGCAGGTCGGCAACGGCACGCTGACCAGCGATCAGGCCTCCGAGCTGAAGAACCTGTTCGCGAGCCACGGCCGGAGCACGACGGCCTCGACCGAAACGGGCCGCGCGCAGGGCAGCCACGAGCCGCCCCCCGGCCCTCCCCCGGGCGACGCCGAGACCCCGGGCGACGCACGGGCCGACGGACCGTCCGACGACCTCGCCTCCGGCGGCGGCGCGTCTGCCGCCGACGCGCTCTCCACCTTCGTCAAGCAGCTCCAGGCATCCCAGCAGAGCCGCGCGGGCTACGGCGCGGGCGGCACGCCAACGGGCGCGGCCGACGGCGCCGCGATCCTGCTGGACTTCCACGCGTGACGTGACGCGCCCCCGCTCCGGGCGGGGCGGCGCCCGCCATGGCGGACGTCCGACGCGGCCTCGACGCCGGGATCAGGGTTGTCTCGCCCGAGAGAGCGCCTTCTTCCGCGATCCCTGCGCATGGGAAAACGAAATTCTCGAAGAACCGCAAAATAAGCCGATTGCTTCGTTTGACGGCCGCATCGTCTTCGGCGAGGATTCTTGCGACATCGAGGGGCAACGGGCAGTCGCGCCGACGAACATCCCCGCTCCTCATGGCAATTTCATGTGTCATCTGTCGCGGATGTCGTCACCGGATCCGATCGCTCCGGCCGGGTGGCCGCTATGGGCGTCGGCGTGCCGTCCGAGATCCCGATCCCTCCCCCGATAAGCGGAGTCATCGATGAATATCGCCGTCAATCCGAGCCTCGTATCCGCCGGGCCGGTGCCGCAGGGCGCTCCCGGGCCCGTGCGGCCCGCCGCGCCCGCCCACGTCATCCGCGACGACGCGGAGGCGATCCGGGTCGCCCACGAGCTCGCGGCGCGGTTCCGGGTCGGGGCCTCGGAGCGCGACCGCGCCGGTGCCCGCCCGCTGGCCGAGCTCGACGCCTTCTCGCAGAGCGGGCTCTGGTCGATCAACGTGCCGCGCGCCCATGGCGGGCCGGAGGTGTCCTACCGGACCCTGGCGCAGGTCATCGCGATCGTCGCGGCGGCCGATCCGTCGATCGCCCAGATCGCCCAGAACCACCTCGGCATCGTCGCGGCGATCCGCACCGTATCGGAGCCCGAGCAGCAGGCGCGGCTCTTCTCCGCGGTGCTCTCCGGCACCCGCTTCGGCAACGCCTTCTCGGAGAAGGGCACGAAGCGGGCGGCCGAGTTCGAGACCCGCTTCACCGACCACGGCGACCACGTGATCGTGCGGGGCCGGAAATTCTACGCCACCGGCGCGCTGCTTGCCCACCTCGTTCCCATCGTCGCCGTCGACGACGAGGGACGCGCTTGGTACGCCATCGCCGAGCGGGACGCGCCGGGCCTCACGGTCATCGACGACTGGTCGAGCTTCGGCCAGCGCGGCACGGCGAGCGGCACCGTGATCATCGACGACGTGCGGGTCGAGAAGAGCCACCTCGTGCCGGCCTGGCGCGGCTACGAGGCGCCGCGGGTCGACGGCGCCATCTTCCAGATCATCCAGGCGGCGATCGATGCCGGGATCGGGCGGGCCGCCCTCGACGACACCATCGCGTTCGTGCGCGAGAAGGCCCGGCCCTGGATCGACAGCGGGCAGGAGCGGGCCTCGGACGATCCCTACACGATCCGCGCCGTCGGCGACCTGACGATCCGCCAGCACGCCGCCGAGGCGCTGCTCGACCGGGCCGGCCTCGCCATCGACGCGGCGGTCGCCGCCCCGACGCCCGAGAGCGTGGCGGCGGCCCAACTTGCGGTGGCCGAATCCAAGGTGCTCACCACCGAGGTGGCGCTTGCGGCGTCCAACACCCTGTTCGAACTCTCCGGCACCCGCTCGACGCTGGCAGAGCACAACCTCGACCGGCATTGGCGCAACGCCCGCACCCACACCCTGCACGATCCGGTGCGCTGGAAGGTGGCGATCGTCGGCAACCACGCGCTCAACGGGGTGAACCCGCCGTTCCACGCCTGGAGCTGAACCGCCCGGCTACATCAGCTTCACGGTGTCGCGCCGCCTCTGGGCCTGGGCCTGGAGGCGGCGGCGGCGGGCGGCGATCACCGTGCCGTTGATCTCGCCGCCGAACAGGAACATCGCGGCGAGCCAGTAGACGAAGACCAGGAAGACCATCGCGGTGGCGAGGCCCCCGTAGGTCGACACGTAGGCGCTCGAGAACCGGTCGAGGTACATCCCGAAGCCGAGGCCGGCGAGCACCCACAGGCAGAGCGTCACGCCGATGCCGGGCAGCACCAGGACGACCGGGCGGCGCCCCGCGGCGATGAACTTGTGGGCGATCACCAGCACGGTGGCGACGAGCAGCACCGTCACGCCGATCCGGCCGACCGCCACGGTGAGGCCGAGGGGCTCGAGCCCCGGCGCCACCAGCACCAGCCCGCGCCAGACCAGGGGTCCCAGCACCACCAGGAAGGTGAAGGCCAGCATCGCGAAGGCGGCGCAGACGACGTAGCCGATCGATTCGAGCCGCGTCAGCCACCACGGCCGCGTCTCGCGCAGGCCGTAGGCCCGGTTGAGGCCGACCCGCAGGCTCTCGACCCCGCTCGACGAGAAGTAGAGCGCCAGCACCGCGCCGAGGGTGAGGAGGCCGCCGCGCTGCTCGGTCAGCACCCGGTGGACCTCCCCGGCGATCGGCCCCGCCACCTCGCTCGGCCAGATCTCGAACAGCAGGTTGCCGGCCTCGTCGGCGAGCGACTTGGTGCCGAACACGCTCGCGAGCGCGGTCAGCAGGATCAGGAACGGAAACAGCGAGGTCAGCAGCGAGAGCGCGATGTGGCTCGCGATCGCCCAGCCGTCATGGGCGACGAAGCGCTGGGCCGCGATGGCGGCGATCTCCAGGGCGGTGCGGGGACGGATCACGGCGCGCGGACTCTCGGGCTGGTCGACATCGCGTGTCGTCCGGTGGATGGCCGCGTCCGGCCGGGGACGCGTCCGACGGGCTTGCCGCCTCAGGTAGAGCGCGGGGCCCCGTCCTGGAAAGCCGGGCGGCCAGAAATCCGCGCCCCGCGTCCTTCCGGGCACGGGGGAGGGGGCCTTCGAGCCTCTCGGGGGACTCTCGCGGTAGCGCAGCCCCGCGTGCCGGGCGGGGTGGTCCGTTGGCGGCGCCGGTTGCACAAAGGCCGCGCACGTGCTCGTTGCGGCGGCATCATGAGCCGCCTCCTGCCCCTGCCCGCCGCCGCCTGGCCCACCCGCCTGGCGCCCGGCCTGTTCGTGCTGATCTGGGCCACGGGCTTCGTCGTGGCGCGGCTCGTCGCGCCGCATGCCGACCCGCTGACCTTCCTCTGCGTCCGCTTCGGCCTCACCGCGATCGTGCTGACCGGCCTCGCCGTCTCGTCCCGGTCGACCTGGCCCCGGGGCTGGCGCGGCTGGCGCGACGCGATGGTGGCCGGGATCCTGATCCACGGCATCTACCTCGATGCGGTGTTCTGGGCGGTGCATCGCGGGCTGCCGGCCGGCATCGCCGCCCTGGTGGCGAGCCTGCAGCCGCTGCTCACCGCGGCGGTGGCCGGGCCGCTCCTCGGCGAGCGGGTGTCGCCCCGGCGCTGGCTCGGCATCGCGGTCGGGCTCGTCGGTGCCGGGCTGGTGCTGGCGCCCAAGCTCGGCGCGGCCGGCGGCATCCCGCCGGAAGCCCTCGGGATCTGCTTCTGCGGCACGGTCGCGATCACGTTCGGCACCCTGTGGCAGAAGCGCAAGGCCGTCTCGGTCGACCTGCGCACCAACGCGGCGGCGCAGTTCGTCGGCGCCCTGCTGTTCACCCTGCCGCTCGCGCTCCTCACCGAGACCGGGCAGTTCGACCTCTCGACGCCGCTGCTCCTCGGCCTCGCCTGGGCGGTGCTCGGCCTCTCGGTCGGCGGCATCCTGATCCTGCTCGGGCTGATCCGCCGCGGCGCGGTGGCGGGCGTCGCGGCCCTGTTCTACCTCGTGCCGCCGGTCTCGGCCGCGATGGCGTTCGGGCTGTTCGGCGAGACCCTGGCGCCGGTCCAGCTCCTCGGCATGGTGGTGGCGGTGCTGGGCGTGGCGATCGCGAGCCGCGGGTGACGCCCCGCCGGGGATGCGCGCCCCGGGTTAAGTCCCTGGTGGGACTCGTGGCCCTAGGCTGGCGCGACCTTCGGAGACCGCCCGCATGCTGCGCCCCGCCCTGATTGCCGCCGGCCTGACCCTCGCCGCGAGCGTATCGCTCGCCGTCCCCGCGGCGGCGGACGGGTTCGCGGAGCCCGACGCCCCGGCCGGGTTCGGCCGCGGCCCTGCGGGATACGCGGCCCCCGGCGACCAGGGGCCCGCCCCGCGGATGGTTCGCCGGACGCACCGGATCGCGCTGCGCCGGGGCGTCGCGGTCCGTCCGGTCTCCTACGGCGAGCCCGCCGGCCCGGCCTTCCACGCCTGGCTGCCGCGCAACACCAACCTGCCGATCTACAACGTCCCGCCGCCGTTCTTCCCGGAAGACTGAGGGCTTCGAGGCCGGAGTTTCGGGGTGCCTTGCGCGCCGGTCCCCGGATCGAAGCGGGGCAACGGGCGTTGATGCCGGCGAGGACCACCGCCAGGGAGCCGAGCCGTGCCCGATCCGAACGTGTCCGACGTGATCGCATCGACCCGCGACGCCGCGCCGTCGCCGATCCTGCCCGACGCCGATCGGCGCGCGATCGATCTCGCGGCGAGCCCGCCCGGGCGCCTCGACGCCGGCGAGCGCGAGCGCTTCGCCCGTGCCGGCCAGGAGGCCCTCGACGCCTGCCTGCGCCGCTTCGCCCCCGAGGAGCGCGCCGCGATCTGGCAGGCGATCTGCCGCTGCTACAACCGGCCCTACAATCCGCCCGAGGCCGACCGTGCCGAAACGCTGTCGGCCGGGGCCGTGCCCGCCCCCCACGTGATCGAGGCGGTGCGCCCGGGCGCGGAGGCCGCGCGGCCGGAAGCGGCCCCGCGCTGAGCCGGCCGGCGGGTCAGTTTCCGTAGCTCTGCACCAGCGAGCCGGCCACCAGGGTCCAGCCGTCGACCAATACGAAGAAGATCAGCTTGAACGGCAGCGCCACGGTGGCGGGCGGCAGCATCATCATGCCGACCGACATCAGGACCGATGCGACCACGAGGTCGATGATTAGGAACGGGATGAACAGCAGGAAGCCCATCTCGAAGGCGCGCCTGAGCTCGGAGATCATGAAGGCCGGGGTCAGCACCTCGAGGCCGACCGCCTCGGGCGTGGCCGGCGTCCCGGCCCGGGCGAGGTCGAGGAAGAGCTTCAGGTCCTTCTCGCGCACGCTGCGCAGCATGAACGCCTTGAAAGGCTGGCTCGCCCGCTCGAAGGCCTGGCTCTGCTGGATCTGCCCGGCCAGCAGCGGCTCGATGCCGGTGCGGTAGGCCTCCCGCGCCGTCGGCGCCATCACGAAGGCGGTCAGGAACAGCGACAGGCTGACGATCACGGCGTTGGGCGGCGCCGTCTGGGTGCCGAGGGCCGAGCGCAGGATCGACAGCACCACCACGATGCGGGTGAACGAGGTCGCCATCACCAGGACCGACGGCGCCAGCGCCAGCACGGTGATGAGGGCGACGAGCTGCAGGGCCCGCTCGGTGACGCCGCCGCTCGGGCCGAGATCGACCGTCAGGCTCTGCGCCAGCGCAGGCGCGCCCGACAGGAGCAGGAGGGCCGCGGCGGGCGGCAGGACCCGCGCGAGGGTCCGCAGGGGAAGGCGACGATTCGGGGGCACCATGGCGGCGCACCCTGGGCCGCGGCGCCCCGGCCCGCAAGCGCCGCGCCCGCCGCGCCCTGTCGAGGGCGGGCGGGCGCGGTTCCGGTGCAACAGAAGGGTCGAGAGGCGGGTGCCGGTCGGGCTCAGCGCTTGTCGAGCGGCCGGCCGAGGAGGCGGGCGAACTCGGCCTCGATCTCCTCGACCGAGAACGGGTTCTGGACCGAGGCCGGCTTCGCCGCCGGGGCGGGCTCCTCCGCGGGCGGGGGAGGCGGGGGCGGCGGCTCGGGGGCCGGCTCGGGCTCGGGCGCCGGAGGAAGCAGCTCGGGCACAGGCTCCGGCGGCGGCGGGGGCGGCGGGAGAGGGGCCGGTTCCGGCTGGGGCTCCGGCTCGGGCGGCGGGGGCGGCGGCGGGGCGGGCTCGGGCGCCTGCGCGGCCGGCTCGTGCACCGCCGGCTCATGCAGGGCGGGTTCCTGCATGACGGGTTCCTGCACGACGAGCTCTTGTATGGTGGGCTCTTGCGCGACCGGCTCTTGCCCGACCGGTTCTTGCACGACCGGCGCGGGCAGGGCGCTCATCGCCGGAGCGGCCGGGCGGGCCGGCGCCACCGCGGAGGAGGGGCGCCGCAACGCTTCCTCGAGCTGGCGGGCCATGTCGTTGAGGATCGACGCGTCGACGGTGCGCGGCTCGCCGCTGCGGGTGCCGGCCGGCGCGGGCACCGGCTCGGGCGGCAGGACCGGCTCGGGCATCGGCACGTTCACCACAGGCGGCACCGGTGCCGCGAACGGCGGCGTCTCGAGGGGCGGCGGCGCCTGGCGGGCGGCGCGCAGGCTCGGCGGCTCGGCCCGGCGGGCGCCGCCGAAGCGCGGACCGCGGGCCGGCTCGGGCGCCGGGTCGGATTGCCGCTCCGGGGCGGCCTGGGGCGGCAGTGGCGCGAAGGCGGCCGCGACTCGCTCGGGCTCGATGCCCCGTCCCGGCATGTCCGGCTCGGGGAAGGGCGGGGGCAGCGGCGGCGGCTCGACGCCCGGCGGCAGGGTGAGGGGGGGCTCCGCGCCGTCGGAGCCGTCCGACCGGTCGGCCAGCTCCGCCGAGACCCGGTTGCCGCCGGCCCGCACGATGTTGCGCTCGACCACGACGTCGTTCGGCCCGCCGACCAGCAGCAGGTGCTCGGTGTTGTCGCGCCGCAACAGGATCAGCTGGCGCTGGCGGTCGAGCTCGTAGATGTCGACGATGCCGAGCCGCGGCTGGCGGCTGCGGCCCGCGCTCCCGTTGCCCCCGAGGGTGAGGCGGCCCCGCGCGAACCTCTTCGCCCCGAAGGCGAACAGGCTGAGGAGCACGACCATGATCAGGAAGACGACCAGGTAGGAGAGCAAGGGCGAACCGTCCGTCCCGAGGATCGAGGAGAGCAAAGCGCAGTCTCTCAAGTGAGGCGGGCACGGGGCACGCCGACGATGTGGGGCCTTCTAGCACGACCCTGCTCGGCCTGCGCAGGGGACATTAAGATACCGTTAACAGCTTTGACACCGATGAGGCCGCGCCGGCCGGGACGCAGTGCCCTCGTCGGGCTTAACCGGATTTTAACCATGCGATAGGCAGATTGTGCCGGTCTAAACCGGAAGGCCCGCCCGTGTCGGTCACCGATCTCCCCATCGTCGCGATGTTGCGCAACCGGATGCAATGGCAGCAGACGCGCCAGAAGGTCCTGGCGGAGAACGTCGCCAATGCCGACACGCCGGGCTTCCGGGCCCGCGAGCTCAAGGCGCCGCGCTTCCAGCTCGACGGCTCCGTGGCGGCGGCGGGCCTGCCGGGCGTCGGCCTGGAGCGGACCTCCGGCGTGCACCTCGCCGGCACCGGCCAGGCCGCCCCGTCCGAGGAGCGGACGGGCACGCGCTTCGAGATGATGCCGAGCGGCAACGCGGTGAGCCTCGAGGACGAGATGCTGAAGGCGGCCGACAACCAGGGCGACTACCAGCTCGCGAGCCTGCTCTACCGCAAGAGCCTGCAGACCCTGCGCACCGCGGTCGGCCGGTAGGTCCGTTCCGCTCCCCCGTAGCAACCGGCCGTCTCCCCGAGACTTTCGCCCGACCGACCCGAGGTGGCTTCCATGGATTTCAGCAAGGCTCTCGGCATCGCGGCCTCCGGGCTCAAGGTCCAGTCGGGCCGGATGCGGGTGATCTCGGAGAACATCGCCAACGCGGATTCGGCGCCGACCAGCCCGACCGCCGAGCCCTATCGGCGCAAGATCGCGACCTTCAACAACCACCTCGACCGCGAGCTCGACGCCTCGGTGGTCGATCTCGGCAAGATCCGCCGCGACCAGAGCCCGTTCCGCACCAAGCAGGACCCGGGCAACCCGGCCGCCGACGCCAACGGCGAGGTGCGGATGCCCAACGTCAACGTCCTCGTCGAGACCGTCGACATGCGCGAGGCCCAGCGCTCCTACGAGGCGAACCTCAACATGGTCTCGCTCACCAACCGGATGGTGTCCCGCACCATCGACATCCTGAAGGCCTGACCATGCCCACCAATGCCTTCGCGGCCGGCGCCTATGCCGCGATCCAGAACATGGGCCGCACCCCCGCCGCCGGCACCGCCGGCGTGGGCGAGGGCGGCTTCACCCAGCTCCTGTCCTCCGCCCTCGACGGGGTGTCGGAGGCCGGCAAGCGCGCCGACGGCCAGGCCATGGCGGTCGCCGCCGGCAAGGCCAACGTCGTCGACGTCGTGACCGCGGTCGCCGAGAGCGAGACCGCGATCCAGACCCTGGTGGCGGTGCGCGACCGTGTGATCTCGGCCTACGAGGACATCATGCGGATGCAGATTTAAGGATCCGTTGAGCCCGATGACCGGTCTCGCCATTCTCGACGTCGCCCGCGACGGCATCCTGACCTTCCTCAAGGTCGCCGGCCCGATGATGGCCGTCGCCCTGGTGGTCGGCCTCGCCGTGTCGCTGTTCCAGGCCCTGACGCAGATCCAGGAGCAGACGCTCATCTACGTGCCGAAGATCGTCGCGGTCTTCGCCACGATGCTGCTGATGCTGCCCTTCATGGGCGACGCGCTCGCCGCCTACATGACCCGCATCGCCGCCCGGATCGCGGCCGGGGGTTGAGCGGGCGCGGAATCCGGCCGAAGAACCCCGACATCCCGCTCGCGCGAATCGGTCCCGCGGGTCGCTCCGGACGCGAACCCACCGACGTGAACCTCCTCCTGCCCGGCCTCGCCTCGGCCTACCTCCTCACCTTCGCGCGGGTCGGCACGCTGGTGATGCTGATGCCGGGCATCGGCGAGGCGATGGTGAGCCCGCGCCTGCGCCTCGCCTTCGCGCTGCTGCTCTCGCTGGTGCTGTTTCCCGTTGCGCGCCCGCTCCTGCCCGGGGGCGCGGGGCCGGAGCCCGGCGGCGCCGGCACGGCGCTGATCGGGGTGCTGATCGGCGAGATCGCGGTCGGGCTGGTGCTGGGCCTGAGCGTGCGGGCGATCGTCGCCGCGCTCCAGACCGCCGGCACCATCATCGCCCAGCAGCTCGGCCTCGCCTTCGCGATGACCGTCGATCCCTCGGTCGGCAACCAGCAGGCGACGCTCGGCAGCTTCCTGAGCCTGCTCGGCCTCACGCTGGTGCTCGCCGCCGACCTGCACCACCTGGCGCTGGTGGCGATCCGCGATTCCTACGCCCTGATGCCGCCGGTCGGCATGCCGGCGACCGGCGACGCGGCGGCCTTCGCGGTGCAGGCGGTGGCCCGCAGCTTCACCCTGTCGGTGCAGATCGCGGCGCCGTTCATCGCCTTCGGCATCCTGTTCAACCTCGGCCTCGGCGTGCTCTCGCGCCTGATGCCGCAGATGCAGGTGTTCTTCGTCGCCACCCCGGCCTCGATCATGATCGGCATGCTGGTCTTCCTCGCCACGGTCGGGGTGATCATGGGGGTGTTCGTCGACGACCTCGGCCGCTTCCTGGCCGACCTCGGGAGGACCTGACGGGATGTCGGACGGGACCGACCAGGAAGACCGCACCGAGGACGCGACCCAGAAGCGCCTCGACGACGCGGTCAAGCGCGGCGACGTCGCCACCAGCCAGGAGGTCAACACCTTCCTGATGCTCGGCACCTTCACGCTGGTGCTCGTCCTGGCCGGGCCCGCCCTCGCCCGCGGCCTGCTGGTCGATCTGCGCGGCCTGCTGATCCACCTGCACGACGTGCCCTCGGATCCAGCCTCCTACATGGCCTTCGGCCGCCGCGCCCTCGTCGCCGCGGGCCTCGCCCTGGCGATCCCGGTCGGGGCCGTGCTGGCGGCCGGCGTGATCGGCGGCCTCGTCCAGCACCCCCTGGTCTGGACCACCGAGATGCTGGGGGCGAAGTGGTCCCGCGTCTCGCCGATGGCCGGCCTGTCGCGGATGTTCGGCCCGGAGGCGTGGTTCCAGTTCGCCAAGGGCCTGGTGAAGATCCTGCTCGTCGGCATCGCCGCCGGCTTCGTGCTGTGGAGCGACCGCGACCGGCTCGAGGTCTTCGCCCGGCTCGAGCCGCCGGCTTTGCTCCAGGGCACCCTCTCGCTCTGCCTGCGGCTGATGGGCGCGGTGCTCGCCACCTACGTGGTCGTCACCGTCGGCGACGCGCTCTACCAGCGCTACCGCTGGCGGGCGCGCCACCGGATGTCGAAGCAGGAACTGAAGGACGAGCACAAGGAGCAGGACGGCAACCCGGAGGTGAAGGGCCGGATGCGCCGGATCCGCGCCCAGCGGGTCCGGACCCGGATGATGGCGGCGGTGCCGAGCGCCAGCGTGATCGTCACCAACCCGACCCACTACGCGGTGGCCCTGCGCTACGAGGCCGGCATGGCCGCGCCGGTCTGCGTCGCCAAGGGCGTCGACGCGCTCGCCCTGCGCATCCGCGAGGTCGCGGGCGAGCACGGCGTGCCGGTGGTCGAGAATCCGCCGCTGGCGCGCGCGCTCCATGCCACCGTCGAGATCGACGCCGCGGTGCCGCCCGAGCACTATCGCGCGGTGGCCGAGGTGATCGGCTACGTGATGCGCCTGCGCCGGCGCCACTGATTCGTCCGGGTGGGCGCCCGGAACGAACCGGGTTCATTCCACGGAAACGCCGCGCCTGCTAGGGAACGGCCGAGAGACAGGTCCGCCCGCCCGCGGACCGCGCGAAGGATCGGGGCCCGGCCGCGGGTGCGGGCCCCCGGGGAGTGTCGAGGCGACATGCCGGAGTTGAGCCCATCCGCGGCTGAGACCGCCCTCGACCGCTCCGAGCGGCCCGGCCGGGTCAGCCTGCTCCTGCTGCTGGCCGGCCTCCTCGTCGGCGCGGCGGTGGGCCTGAGCTTCGTCGCCAACGAGCAGGCGCAGCCGATCATCCTCGGCCTCCTGGCGCTGCTCGCCATGGCGGGCGTGTTCTGCCTGTTCGCCTTCGCGATCGGGGCGATCCAGCTCACCGGCCAGGGCACCCGCAACGACGTGACGAAGGCGGTGGTCGACGCCGCGCCCGACGGCATGATCGCCGTGGAGGAGGGCGGCCGGCCGATCTACGCCAACGCCGCCTATCTCCAGCTCGCCGGCAGCGACACCTTCACCAACCTGCGGCCCGTCGAGCGGGTCTTCGTCGGCTCGCCCGAGGTCTCCGAGGCGGTCTACCGCCTGGCGCAGGCCGCCCGCGAGGGCCGCTCGCTGTCGGAGGAGATCCGCATGGCGCCGCCGCCCGGCGGCACGGCGGAGCGCGACTTCGCGTGGTTCCGCATCGGCGTGCGGCCGCTGCCGCTGCCGCGCCGGCCGGTCTCGCTGTGGAGCGTCGCCGACATCACCCACGAGCGCGAGCGCCAGGAGAACGTCTTCCAGGAGCTCCAGCACGCGATCGACTACCTCGACCACGCGCCGGCGGGCTTCATGGCGGTCGATCCCAAGGGCTCGGTCGTCTACATGAACGCGACGCTGGCGGCCTGGCTCGGCCACGACCTCGCCCAGGTCGGCTCGGGGGGCTTGCGCCTCTCCGAGATCCTGCCCGACGACCTCGGCCCGGTGCTGATCGGCGGCAGGGGCGAGCCCGGCGAGGTCCGCACCGACCGGTTCGACCTGGATCTGCGCCGGCGCAACGGCCACCCGCTCTCGGCCCGGCTCTACCACCGCGTCGCCTACGGCCAGGACGGGAGGCCGGGCGATTCCCGCACCCTCGTGCTCAACCGTTCGGCCGGCGAGGAGAGCAGCGACGATCCCGGCCAGGCGGCCGAGCTGCGCTTCGACCGCTTCTTCAACACCAGCCCGGTCGCGGTGGCGACGCTCGCCGCCGACGGGCGGCTGGTGCGCGCCAACGCCTCCTTCGCGCGCCTGTTCGGCACCCTGCCGCGCACCGGTGACGGCAGCGAGGCGGGTCCCCCGGTGCGCGACTTCGTGGTCGAACGCGATCGCCACGTGATCGAGGCCGCCGCGCGCGCCGCCGCCGAGGGGCGGGGCGACGTGCCGCCGGTCGAGATCGGCGTCTCGGCGCCGGTCAACCGCTCGGCCCGGATCTGGCTCAGCCCCGCCGGCACCGCCGGCGGCGCGGAGGGCGCGGTGATCCTCTATGCCCTGGACACCACGGCCCAGCACCAGCTCCAGCAGCAGGTGAACCAGGCCCAGAAGATGGAGATGGTCGGCCAGCTCGCCGGCGGCATCGCGCACGACTTCAACAACGTGCTCCAGGCGATCATCGGCTACTCGGACCTGCTGCTGGCGAGCCACCGGCCGGCCGATCCGGCGTTCCAGGATATCATGCAGATCAAGCAGAACGCCAACCGGGCCGCGAGCCTGGTGCGGCAGCTGCTGGCCTTCTCGCGCCGCCAGACCCTGCGGCCGGAGGTGATCCACCTCGGCGAGGCGCTCTCCGACCTGACCCTCCTCCTGAAGCGCCTGCTCGGCGAGCGGGTCGAGCTCGACCTCAAGCACGGCCGCGACCTCTGGCCGGTCAAGGCCGACGTCAACCAGTTCGAGCAGGTGATCGTGAACCTCGCGGTCAACGCCCGCGACGCGATGCCGGAGGGCGGGCGCCTGCTGATCCGCACCGCCAACATGACCGCGGAAGCCGTCGGGGCGCTTCGCCTCAACGGCCTGCCGGGCGCCGACCACGTCCTCATCGAGGTCAGCGACACCGGCACCGGCATGACCCCGGAGGTGATGGAGAAGATCTTCGAGCCGTTCTTCACCACCAAGGAGGTCAACAAGGGCACGGGCCTCGGCCTCTCGACGGTGTTCGGCATCGTCAAGCAGTCCGGCGGCTACATCGACGTGCGCTCCACCATCGGCCAGGGGACGGTCTTCGCCATCTACCTGCCGCGCCACGTCCCGGTGCCGGAGGCCGAGGCGCCCGAGGCGCTGCCCGACACCGCCCCGGTCGCGCCGGGCGCCGCCCCGGCCGCGGCGGAGACCTCGAAGGCGCCCGCCCGCGACCTCACCGGCCAGGGCACGATCCTGCTCGTCGAGGACGAGGATCCGGTCCGCGCGGTCAACGCCCGGGCGCTCACCGCCCGCGGCTACACCGTGCTCGAGGCCGCCTCCGGCCTCGAGGCCCTGCAGATCATGGAGGAGCGCGACGTCCCGGTCGACCTCGTCGTCTCCGACGTGGTGATGCCCGAGATGGACGGCCCGACCCTGCTGCGCGAGCTGCGCAAGGGCCACCCTTCGCTCAAGGTGATCTTCGTCTCCGGCTATGCCGAGGACGCTTTCCGCAAGAACCTGCCCTCCGGCGAGGAGTTCAACTTCCTGCCCAAGCCCTTCAGCCTCAAGCAGCTCGTCGAGACGGTGAAGACCACGATTGCCGGGTGAGGGCGCTCGGATCGCCCTCCTTGTGGCCGCCACCCGCCGGACTTACATCCATGTGGGTAACGAGGCGGCGGCCATGAAGAGCGCGATCAGCATGCGCGAACTCCAGAAGATGTCGGCCGGCGCGATCCAGGCGCTGCCGCATCCGGTGCCGATCAAGAACGGCACTGCCACCGTCGGCGTCCTGCTGCCGATCCACAGTGTGTCTCCGGAAACTATGCGCAAGGTGCTGGCCGACATCGATGCGGCGGCCACTCGGCGGACACCGGAGGAGAATGCCGCAATCGATCGGTTGCTGGCGGAGCGCGGCATCGAATAACGATCTGATCGATCATCCCCTTGGGAACGCCGCGTCCTCCCTCCCCCGTCATCGTCATCGATACCAACATCATCCTGGGAGTCGTCCTCGGACGACGGTCCCGCCCTGTCTTCGAAGCCGTCCAAGCATGCCCAAAGCTCGTCTCGTCGGTTCGTACTGCCGACGAGGTTCTCGGCGTGCTGCGCGACCTACCAGGCGTGCGGGAGGAAACGATGGCGAAGGCGGAAGCGCTCCTGAGCAGCCTCACGATGGTCGAGGCCGATGCTTATGCCGCACAAATGCCCGAGTGCCCGAGGCGGTCCGCGTCCTCACCGAAGCCGTCGCGTCCCGCAACGGATCGACGTCCGATGCGTATCTTCTCGCCTGCGCCTGGCTCCTCGACGCCGACATCTGGAGCCACGACCGCGACTTCGCCGGGACCGGATGGCCGTCCTGGTCGAACGCCAACCTGCTGCGCGCCCTCGGCGACGCCTGATCCACCGGCAATCCTCCCTTTCCCTCTTGCCGAATGAGAACAAAACAGGTACATAAGCCCCAGCCGCGCGATTGAGACTTGTCGCCCCTCCTGCCATAAGGACCCGCCGAGATGGCTCAGCCCCAGATGCGACTGGTGGAAAACCCGACCATGGACAAAGACAAGTCGAAGGCGATCGACGCCGCCCTCGCCCAGATCGAGCGCGCCTTCGGCAAGGGCTCGATCATGCGGCTCGGCAAGGGCGACAAGGTGCAGGAGGTCGAGGTCGTCTCGACCGGCTCGCTGGGCCTCGACATCGCGCTCGGCGTCGGCGGCCTGCCGCGCGGCCGCGTGATCGAGATCTACGGGCCGGAATCCTCCGGCAAGACCACGCTCGCCCTCCACACCATCGCCGAGGCCCAGAAGAAGGGCGGCGTCTGCGCCTTCGTGGATGCCGAGCACGCCCTCGACCCGGTCTATGCCCGCAAGCTCGGCGTCAACCTCGACGACCTCCTGATCTCGCAGCCCGATACCGGCGAGCAGGCCCTCGAGATCACCGACACCCTGGTGCGCTCCGGCGCCATCGACATCCTGGTGGTCGATTCGGTGGCCGCGCTGACCCCGCGGGCCGAGATCGAGGGCGAGATGGGCGACCAGCAGCCGGGCCTCCAGGCCCGCCTGATGAGCCAGGCCCTGCGCAAGCTCACCGGCTCGATCTCGCGCTCGAACTGCATGGTCATCTTCATCAACCAGATCCGGATGAAGATCGGCGTGATGTACGGCAGCCCCGAGACCACGACGGGCGGCAACGCCCTGAAGTTCTACGCCTCGGTGCGTCTCGACATCCGCCGCATCTCGACCCTCAAGGACCGCGACCAGCCGATCGGCAACAGCGTCCGGGTCAAGGTGGTCAAGAACAAGGTGGCGCCGCCGTTCAAGCAGGTCGAGTTCGACATCATGTTCGGCGAGGGCGTGTCGAAGGTCGGCGAGCTGATCGACCTCGGCGTCAAGGCCGGCATCGTCGAGAAGTCGGGCGCCTGGTTCTCCTACGACAGCCAGCGCCTCGGCCAGGGCCGCGAGAACTCGAAGGGCTTCCTGCGCGACAACCCCGACATCGCCAACAAGATCGAGGCCTCGATCCGGCAGAATTCAGGCCTCGTCGCCGACAAGATCCTGGAGAACGCCACGCCGACGGCGGACGACCTCGACGAGGGGTCTGCCTGATCCGATCGATCGGTTCCAGGGACGTAAGGGGCCGCCGCGCGACGAGCGCGGCGGCCCTTTTTCCGTTCTACGGGACTGTAAAGAACCCGAAAAAGGCGCGGGCATCCCCCTCTCCCCGCGGGCGGGGAGAGAGGAAACCCGCGCCTCGATCGGCTGCCGGAAGACCTGCTCATGTTACGGGGCGCCCGGACCGGCCCAGCCGAACAGCCCGGCAAACACGAAGCCGATGCCGACGATCGCCACGCCCCAGACCGGCGTACGGATCCACGGGATGCCGAAGCCGTAGATCGGCAGGTAGAGGAGCCGGGCCCAGAAGTAGAGCTGTGCCCCCCACGCCACCGCGCCGCCCTGACGGCCCGAGACGGCTGCCGCCAGCACCAGGGCGGCGAAGAGCGGGAAGGTCTCGAAGAAGTTGGCCGACGCCCGCTTCAGCCGGGCGGCCGCCCCGGTGACCTCCCCTTCGCTCTCGCGGTTGCCCGCCGCCCAGGTCAGGCCGCCGCGCTGGGCGAGGCCCGAGGTCGAGGCCGCCATGATGTGCGCGAAGCCGAGAGCGGCCGAGAGGGCGAGGAGACGGATTTCGTCGGTCATCGAAGCACAAGTCCCGGGACGAGGAATCTGCCGGCGGGCCGGCGGCCGCGCCTGCTTCCGACGCACATAGCGGCGGCGCTCCGCCTCGACACGGGGGGAGCGCGTGACTAAAGACACGCGGATGCATCCGCGGGCCGCCCGCCGGTGCGCCATGTTTCGATGCCCGCCCGCCCGGCCCGCCTTCCGCAGAGACGATTCTTCCCATGAGTGGCGTCAACGAGATCCGGTCCACCTTCCTGGACTACTTCGCCAAGCACGGCCACGAAGCGGTGCCGTCCTCGCCGCTGGTGCCGCGCAACGACCCGACGTTGATGTTCACCAACGCCGGCATGGTGCAGTTCAAGAACGTCTTCACCGGCGTCGAGAAGCGGCCCTACCAGCGCGCCGTCACGGCCCAGAAATGCGTGCGCGCCGGCGGCAAGCACAACGATCTCGACAACGTCGGGTACACAGCGCGCCACCACACCTTCTTCGAGATGCTGGGCAACTTCTCGTTCGGCGACTATTTCAAGCCGCTGGCGATCGAGCTGGCCTGGAACCTCGTCACCAAGGAATTCGGGCTCTCGCCCGAGAAGCTGCTGGTCACGGTCTACGCCGACGACGAGGACGCCGCCACCCTGTGGCGCAAGATCGCCGGCTTCTCCGACGACCGCATCATCCGCATCGGCACCTCCGACAATTTCTGGCAGATGGGCGATACCGGCCCGTGCGGGCCGTGCTCGGAGATCTTCATCGACCAGGGCCCGGAGCTCTGGGGCGGCCCGCCCGGCAGCCCGGAGGAGGACGGCGACCGCTTCCTCGAGTTCTGGAACCTGGTGTTCATGCAGTACGAGCAGATCGAGCCGGGCAACCGGGTCGGCCTGCCGCGGCCCTCGATCGATACCGGCATGGGCCTCGAGCGCATGTCGGCGATCCTCCAGGGCGTGAAGAGCAATTACGACACCGACCTCTTTCGCAGCCTGATCGATGCCGTGGCGCATCAGGTCGGGCGCGCGCCCGAGGGCAAGCAGACGGCGTCCTACCGGGTGATCGCCGACCACCTGCGCGCCTCGTCGTTCCTCGTCGCCGACGGCGTGCTGCCGAGCAACGAGGGCCGCGGCTACGTGCTGCGCCGGATCATGCGGCGCGCCATGCGCCACGCCCAGCTGCTGGGCTCGCGCGACCCGATGATGTACCGCCTCGTGCCGACGCTGGTGCGCGAGATGGGCCAGGCCTACCCCGAGCTGGTGCGGGCCGAGAGCCTGATCGCCGAGACCCTGCGCCTCGAGGAGACGCGGTTCCGCCGCACCCTGGAGCGCGGCCTGTCGATCCTCGACGCCGAGACCCGCGACCTCTCGGAGGGCGGAAGCCTGTCGGGCGAGACCGCCTTCACGCTCTACGACACCTACGGCTTCCCCCTCGACCTGACCCAGGACGCGCTCAAGTCGCGCGGCATCGCGGTCGACACGGAGGGCTTCACCGCCGCGATGCAGCGCCAGCGCGCCGCGGCGCGGGCCGCCTGGTCCGGCTCGGGCGAGGCCGCCACCGAGACCCTGTGGTACGGGCTTCGCGAGCGCACCGGCGCCACCGAGTTCCTCGGCTACGATACCGAGGAGGCCGAGGCGGTCGTCACCGCGCTGGTGCGCGGCGGGGCCGAGGTCGAGGCGATCCGGGCCGGCGAGGAGGGTCTCCTCGTCGTCACCCAGACCCCGTTCTACGCGGAGTCCGGCGGCCAGGTCGGCGATACCGGCACGATCACGGGCCAGGGTCTCAAGGTCCGCGTCACCGCGACCGAGAAGAAGCTCGGCGACCTCTTCGTCCACCACGTCGCGGTGGAGGAGGGCTCGCTCACCCTCGACCAGCCGGTCGAGCTGAAGGTCGATCACGGACGCCGCTCGGCGATCCGCTCCAACCACTCGGCCACCCACCTGCTGCACGAGGCCCTGCGCCAGGTGCTCGGCGACCACGTCGCCCAGAAGGGGTCGCTCGTCGCCCCCGAGCGCCTGCGCTTCGACATCAGCCACCCCAAGCCGATCGAGGCCGAGGAGCTGGCCCGGGTCGAGGAGATCGCCAACCGGGTGCTGCTCCAGAACGAGCCGGTGGTGACGAAGCTGATGGCGGTCGACGACGCCATCGCGTCGGGCGCCCGCGCGCTGTTCGGCGAGAAGTACGGCGAGGAGGTCCGGGTCGTCTCGATGGGCCGCGACGCCGCCGCCGACGGCCGGGCCAGGACGTTCTCGGTCGAGCTCTGCGGCGGGACCCATGTCGGGCGCACCGGCGACATCGGCGTGGTGACGATCCTGGGCGACAGCGCCGTCGGCGCCGGCGTGCGCCGGATCGAGGCGATGACGGGCGACGCCGCCCGTCGCCACCTGGCCGGCGAGAGCCGCCAGCTCGCCGCGATCGCCGCCCTGCTCAAGGCACCGGTGGCCGAGGCGCCCGAGCGCCTGGCGATCCTGCTCGAGGAGCGCCGCCGGATGGAGCGGGAACTCTCCGACGCCCGCCGCAAGCTCGCGATGGGCGGGGGCACGGGCGGTGCCGCCGACGAGGGCGTGCGCGAGGTCGCCGGCACCAAGCTGATGGCACGCGTCGTGCAAGGCGTGGAGATGCGCGACCTCAAGAGCCTGGCGGACGAGGGCAAGAAGCGGCTCGGCTCCGGGATCGTGGCGATCGTCGGCGTGGCGCCGGACGGCAAGGCCGGCCTCGTCGTCGGCGTCACCGAGGATCTGACCGGCCGGTTCGACGCCGTCGCCCTGGTGCGGGCGGGCTCGGAGCGACTCGGCGGCAAGGGCGGCGGCGGGCGTCGCGACATGGCCCAGGCCGGCGGTCCCGACGGGGCGGCGGCCGAGGCGGCCCTGGAGGCGATCACCGCGGCCGTGGGCGCCGCGTGAGACAATCGGGACGGCGCCCGACCGGGCGCCGTCCGACGCTTCCGTCGGCGGCCGACACCGAAGCGTCACAGGTGATGCTTTAGGGTCACAGACCGGGGCGTGGCCGGCGAGGCGGGACCGGGCCGGCGGGCCGGGAGCGAAAAACTCTCTCTCGGGAGGGCATCTCCGCTCCGTCAGCCGACGCGACGTCGCGGTCGTACCAAATATTCGTTCCCCTGTCCTGAAATTCCCGCTGCCCGGCCGCGCGCGATCTCCTGTCGATGCGCCGCGGCTGTGCCGATAGGTGTTGCGGATCGTCTCCGTTCGGCGGGCCTGGCCCGCGGCCGACCTTGCTCATCTCGCATCAGCGAAGTAGAGGCTGCGGGATTGCGGCTCGCCCCGACTCGACCGACGTGGTTGTGCCACGATTGCCGGTCATGAGCCGCGGGCGAATCGGCCACGCGATATCGGAAGGTGGGCAGGAATGCAGGTCATCGATCAGGCGATCCCGGCGGTGAAGCTCGTGATCCCGAAGCGTCACGGCGACGCGCGCGGCTGGTTCTCGGAGACCTACCGGGCCGACATCCTGGCCGCCCACGGCGTCGAGGACCACTTCATCCAGGACAACCAGTCCTTCTCGGCGCAACAGGGCACCGTCCGCGGCCTGCACTTCCAGCGCCACCCCTTCGCCCAGGCCAAGCTGATCCGCGTGCTGTCCGGCGCGATCCTCGACGTCGCGGTCGACCTGCGCCGCGACCAGCCGACCTACGGCCGGCACGTCGCCGTGCGCCTCGACGCCGAGAACGGCCACCAGCTCTACATCCCGATCGGGTTCGGCCACGGCTTCTGCACCCTCGAGCCGGACACGATGGTAGCCTACAAGGTCGCCGGCGGCGTCTACAGCCCCGAGCACGACGGCAACCTGCTCTGGAACGACCCCGACCTCGGCATCGACTGGCCGGTGAGCGAGGCCGAGGCCCAGCTCTCCGCCAAGGACAAGGTCGCGCCCCGCTTCGCCGACCTGGCCCCCCTGTTCTGACGGCTCGCGCCGCTTCCACACCCTCTCGCTCCGGAGATCACCCACCCCATGCGCATCCTCGTCACGGGCGGCTGCGGCTTCATCGGCTCGGCCCTGGTCCTTCACCTCGTCCAGGATCTCGGCCACGAGGTCCTGACCCTCGACGCGCTGACCTACGCGGCGAACCCGATCTCGCTGATGCCGCTCAAGGGCGACAACCGGCATCGCTTCGCCGAGGCCGACATCTGCGACCACGAGAAGGTGTCGGGGCTTTTCGCGGAGTTCCGCCCCGAGGCCGTGATGCACCTCGCTGCCGAGAGCCACGTCGACCGCTCGATCACCGGGCCGGGCGCCTTCATCCGCACCAACGTGGTCGGCACCCAGGTGATGCTGGAGGCCGCCCGCGCCTACTACAACACGCTCCAGGGGCCTGAGCGCGACGCCTTCCGGTTCCTGCACGTCTCGACCGACGAGGTCTACGGCTCGCTGCCCCCGGGCGCCTTCTTCACCGAGGACAGCCGCTACGACCCGCGCTCGCCCTACTCGGCCTCGAAGGCGGCCTCCGACCACCTGGCGCGCGCCTGGCACGAGACCTACGGCCTGCCGGTGCTGGTGACCAACTGCTCGAACAATTACGGGCCGCGGCACTTCCCCGAGAAGCTGATCCCGCTGATGATCCTCAACGCCCTCGACGGCAAGGACCTGCCGGTCTACGGCGACGGCCAGAACGAGCGCGACTGGATCCACGTCGAGGACCACGCCCGCGGCCTCGTCGCGGTGCTGGAGAAGGGCCGGATCGGCGAGACCTACCTGCTCGGCGGCCGCTCGGTGCGCAACAACCTCGAGGTCGTGAAGACGCTCTGCGCGATCTTCGACCGCCTGCGTCCCGAGGCCGGTCCGCACGAGCGCCTGATCAAGTTCGTCACCGACCGCCCCGGCCACGACCGGCGCTACGCCATCGATCCGAGCAAGGCCGAGGCCGAGGTCGGCTACAAGCCGAGCCGCACCTTCGAGCAGGCGCTCGAGGACACCGTGCGCTGGTACCTCGACAACGAGTCGTGGTGGCGCCCGATCCGCGAGGGCCGCTATTCCGGCGAGCGCCTCGGCCTGAGTGCGGAGTAAGGCGATGACGCGGGAGATCTTGACGCGGGAGATCCTGGTCCTCGGCGGCGGCGGGCAGGTCGGCACCGAGCTGCAGCGGCAATCCTTCGGGGAGGGCGTGGTCGTCCACGCTCCCACCCGGGAGGCGCTGGACATCACCGACGAGGCGGCGGTCGCCCGCGCGGTCGCCGAGCGCCCCTACGCGGCGGTGATCAACACCGCCGCCTACACGGCGGTCGACAAGGCCGAGAGCGACGTGGCCGCCGCCTGGCGGCTCAATGCGCTGGCTCCCGCCTACCTCGCTGCGGAGACCGCCAAGGCCGGCATCCCGCTGATCCACGTCTCGACCGACTACGTCTTCGACGGCTCGGGCACCGGCGCCTACCCGACCGACGCGCCGGTGCACCCGGTCAGCGTCTACGGCGCCAGCAAGGCCGCCGGCGAGATGGCGGTGCGCACCGGCAACCCGCGCCACGCGGTGGTGCGCACGGCCTGGGTGGTGAGCCCGCACCGGGCGAACTTCGTCAAGACGATGCTGCGGCTTTCGGCAGAGCGCGACAAGCTGACGGTGGTCGCCGACCAGCGCGGCTGCCCGACCTCGGCCGGCGACCTCGCGGCGGCGCTCGTCGCGATCGCGCTCCGCTTCGCCGAGGATGAGGCGGCGCCCGCCGGCACCTATCACTGCGTCAATGCCGGGGCGACGACCTGGTACGACTTCGCGGTCGCCATCATGGCGGGGGCGGCCGCCCGCGGCGCCCGCTCGGTGCCGGTCGAGCCGATCCCGAGCACCGCCTTCAAGACCCCGGTCACCCGGCCGGCCAATTCCGAGCTCTCGACCGAGACGCTGACCTCCGCCTTCGGCCTCGTGCCGCGGCCGTGGCAGGCGGCCCTCGACGACATCCTGGACCAGCTGATCGGTCCCGCTGCGAAACAAGCCTGAGGAGATTTCTGTCATGAAGGGCATCGTGCTCGCCGGCGGGTCCGGCACGCGGCTGCATCCGGCGACGCTGGCGATCAACAAGCAGCTGCTGCCGGTCTACGACAAGCCGATGATCTACTATCCGGTGTCGGTGCTGATGCTGGCCGGCATCCGCGACATCCTGCTGATCTCGTCGCCGGAGCACATCGACAACTACAAGCGCCTGTTCGGCACCGGCGAGCAGTTCGGGATCAACATCTCGTACGCGCTGCAGCCGAAGCCGGAAGGCCTGGCCCAGGCGTTCATCATCGGCCGCGAGTTCGTCGGCGACGACTCGGTCGCGCTGGTGCTCGGCGACAACCTGTTCTTCGGCGCCGGCATGCGCGAGCTGCTGGCCAAGGCCCGTGCCCGGAAGACCGGCGCCTCGGTCTTCGCCTACCATGTCGACCAGCCCGAGGCCTACGGCGTCGTCACCCTCGACAAGGACGGCCGCGCCACCAAGCTCGTCGAGAAGCCGAAGAACCCGGAATCGCCCTGGGCGGTGACCGGCCTCTACTTCTACGACAACCAGGTGCTCGACATCGCCGCCGCGGTGAAGCCCTCGCCCCGCGGCGAGCTCGAGATCACCGACGTCAACCAGGCCTATCTCGACCGCGGCCAGCTCCACGTCGAGTGCATGTCGCGCGGCTATGCCTGGCTCGACACCGGGACCCACGACAACCTGCTCGAGGCCGGCGAGTTCGTCCGCGTCATCCAGCACCGCCAGGGCATGCAGGTCGCCTGCCTGGAGGAGATCGCCTACGTCCAGGGGTTCATCACCCGCGAGCAGGTGGTGGCCCGCGGCCAGCTCTTCGCCAAGACCAATTACGGCCAGAGCCTGCTGCGCCTCGCCCGTGAGCACGAGCCGGGCCAGGCCCTGCTCTGACACCACACCCGCTCTGAAACGAGCCGTGCTCCAACACGAGCGTCGCTCGAGGAGCCTGTCGTAGGCCCGCCTGCGGGCCGAGGGCCGCGCCGTCCCGCCGGGGAGGGCGCGGCCCTTCGCGTTTCCCTCCCGGCTCGCCCAAAAAGACCGAGTTTTCGCCGCGCCCTGACGCGTGCTAAGGCCGCAGGCACGGTCAAGCCTTCCGGCGGGCGGACGACATTTCTTCAGGGACGGGCGACAGCATGAAGGACATCCTCGATCGGCTGGACCAGCGGCGCGCGCAGGCCCGGCTCGGCGGCGGCGAGAGCCGGGTGGCGGCGCAGCACAAGCGCGGCAAGCTCACGGCCCGCGAGCGCATCGAGCTCCTCCTCGATTCCGGGTCGTTCGAAGAGTTCGACATGTTCGTGCAGCACCGCTCGAACGACTTCGGCATGGAGAACCAGAAGATCCCCGGCGACGGCGTCGTCACCGGCTGGGGCACCATCAACGGCCGCGCCGTCTTCGTGTTCTCGAAGGACTTCACCGTCTTCGGCGGCTCGCTCTCCGAGGCGCATGCCCAGAAGATCATCAAGGTCCAGGACATGGCGCTCAAGATGCGCGCCCCGATCATCGGCATCTTCGATGCCGGCGGCGCCCGCATCCAGGAGGGCGTGGCCGCGCTCGGCGGCTACGGCGAGGTGTTCAAGCGCAACGTCACCGCGTCCGGCGTGATCCCGCAGATCTCGGTCATCATGGGCCCGTGCGCGGGCGGCGACGTCTATTCGCCGGCGATGACCGACTTCATCTTCATGGTGCGCGACACGAGCTACATGTTCGTGACCGGCCCGGACGTAGTGAAGACCGTGACCAACGAGGTGGTGACGGCCGAGGAGCTCGGCGGCGCCAAGGTCCATACCTCGAAATCCTCCATCGCCGACGGCTCCTACGAGAACGACGTCGAGGCGCTGCTCCAGATCCGGCGCCTGATGGACTTCCTGCCGGCCAACAACCAGGCCGGCGTGCCGGAGATCGAGAGCTTCGACGATCCCTCCCGCCTCGACCGCAGCCTCGACACCCTGATCCCCGACAACCCGAACAAGCCCTACGATATGGGCGAGCTGATCCGGCGGGTGGTCGACGAGGGCGACTTCTTCGAGATCCAGGCGGCGTATGCCCGCAACATCATCACGGGCTTTGCCCGGGTCGAGGGCCGCACCGTCGGCTTCGTCGCCAACCAGCCGATGGTGCTGGCCGGCGTGCTCGATTCGGACGCCTCGCGCAAGGCCGCCCGCTTCGTGCGCTTCTGCGACGCATTCTCGATCCCGATCGTGACCTTCGTCGACGTGCCGGGCTTCCTGCCGGGCACCGCGCAGGAATACGGCGGCCTGATCAAGCACGGCGCGAAGCTGCTCTTCGCCTACAGCCAGGCGACGGTGCCGCTCGTCACCGTCATCACCCGCAAGGCCTTCGGCGGCGCCTACGACGTGATGGCCTCCAAGCACGTCGGCGGCGACGTGAACTACGCCTGGCCGACCGCCCAGATCGCCGTGATGGGCGCCAAGGGCGCGGTCGAGATCATCTTCCGCCAGGACCTCGGCGACCCGGACAAGATCGCGGCCCGCACCGCCGAGTACGAGGAGCGCTTCATGTCGCCGTTCGTGGCCGCCGAGCGCGGCTACATCGACGAGGTGATCATGCCGCACTCGACGCGCCGCCGCATCGCCCGGGCCCTCGCCATGCTCCGCACCAAGGAGAGCGAGCAGCCCTGGAAGAAGCACGACAACATCCCGCTGTGAGGGGCGGGAAGGGAACGGGAAAATCCGTTTCCTTCGCCTTGCGCGGGTCCGGCATGTCCGCGCAGGCAGCCATCTTATCGGCTGTCCCACCCGCGACCTCAGGATGAGGTCGCGGGTGGGATGAGAAATGTCGGCGACGCTCCGATCTCAGGATTGGGCGGCGTCTCACCCCGCCTTCAGGAACTTCTCCACGCTGCCGGTCAGGCCGCTCGAATGGCCGGCGAGGCTCTGCGACACCGCCCGGACGCTCTCGGCGATCCGGCCGGTGGCGTTCGCGGCGTCCGACACCGCCAGGATGTTCGCCGACACCTCCTGGGTCGAGGCGGCCTGCTCCTCGACGGCGCTGGCGATGGCGAGCGTCAGCCGCGACAGCTCCGCCACCGCGTTGCTGATCGTGGCGATCGCCGCCACCGCCTCGCCGGTCGCCCCCTGGATGTCGCCGATGCGCTGGGTGATCTCGCCGGTGGCCTTGGCGGTCTGGCCGGCGAGCTCCTTGACTTCCGCCGCGACGACCGCGAAGCCGCGGCCCGCCGCCCCCGCCCGGGCCGCCTCGATGGTGGCGTTCAGCGCCAGCAGGTTGGTCTGGTCGGCGATCGTCGAGATCATGCCGACGACCGAATCGACCTCGCGGGCCTTGGCCGAGAGGCTGCGCACCGTGGCGTCCGTCGCCTCGGCCTGGGCGGCGATCTGCTGGGCGCGCTCGGAGACGCGGCCGACCTGGCCCGAGATCTCCCGGATCGAGGCGGTCATCTCCTCCGAGCCCGCCGCCACCGTCGCGGCGCGCTCGCGGGCCTCATCGGCCGACTGGCCGAGGCCGTTGGCGGAGCGCTGCATCTCCTCGACGGCCGAGCTCATGGCGTTCACGACCTGCGACACGTCCGAGGCCATGGTCGCCTGCGCGGTCACCACCGCCCAGGTCAGCATCGGCCCGATATAGGCGCCGTCCGGGCCCATGATCGCCGAGACCTGCAGGTCGAGCAGTTCGGGCCCGAGCTTGATCCGGGTCCGGTGCGGCAGGCGGCTCGCATCCGCCAGCATCCGGCGCTGATGCGACGGATCCTTGTGGAAGACGTCGATCGAGGTGCCGATCATCAGGTCCGTCGCGACCGGCAGGTACTGCCCCAGCGGGCCGAGGGTGCGCCGCGACGCGCCGTTCATGTAGTTGATGCGGAACTCGTTGTTTGGGTCGGCGGTCATCACCGCGACCGGCATCCCCTCGATCATCGTCAGGAGGCGGCTGATCTCGTTCTTCTTCTCGGTGATGTCGGCGGCGAGCTTCACCACCTTGACCGGCTTGCCCGAGGCGCCGAGGACCGGGTTGTAGGTCGCCTCGAGCCAGACGCGCTTGCCGTTCTTGCCGAAGCGCAGGAACTCGTCGGCGAAAAACTGCCCGGCGCGCAAGGTCTCCCAGAATTTCGCGTACTCGGCCGACCCGATCGTCGCCTCGTCGAGGAACATCCGGTGGTGCCGGCCGACGATCTCGTCCGCCCGATAGCCCATCAGGTCGAGAAAATTCGCGTTGGCCCGGGTTACGATGCCATCCAGGTCGAACTCGATCACGGCCAGCGACTTGTCGAGCGCAGTCAGTGTCGCTTCGGACATGGTGTCCGGCCGCTTGCGAAACATGGCGAAATCCCTCGGTGACCAAATTTCACTCAAAATCTGACCGCGAAGAGTGAAGCGCTGCTTAAGATTACCAATCGTGATTGGTGTATGGCGGCGCACGCCGACCGTCGGGCGCGGCGGCCGCCCGTATCTCCGCCGGGAATTGTCGTCCGATACCAAGCGCTTACGGAGAGGCGCCGACAATTGCCGAGGCCGCGCGGTTCCACCGCCCGGACCTACCTAACGGTAACGTCGTATCCCTGGTGCGCCCGCACGCCCTGCGCGTAGGAGCCAGGCCGGCCCGGCGCTCGGCCGGCTTGCGGGCCGGGCGCGACCGGGCACCGCTTCGCCGGGCGCGACCGGCCCCGATGCGCTCCCCGGTCCGGCACCGGACGCGGTGCGGGACCGGGGATCTTGGCGGAGCGGCCCCGGGCCGCCCCGCCGGGGCCTCAAGGCTCGGATCAGGCCGCCGTCAGGCCCTGCTCGCGGATCCACGCCTGGGTGCGGTCGAGGGCGGTGCCGAGGCGGTCGAACAGGGTGTCGATCTCGTCCGGGCGGATCACCAGGGGCGGGCAGACCGCGACGCGGTCGCCGGTGAGGAAGCGCACGATCAGCCCCTCCTCCTGGGCGAAGGCGACGCAGCGGGCGGCCACGCCCGCCTTCGGGTCGTACTGGCGCTTCGTCGCCTTGTCGGCGACGATCTCGAGGCCGCCGATCAGGCCCATTCCCTTGGCCTCGCCGACGAGCGGGTGCTCCTCGAGCGCCGAGAGCCGGCGCTGGAAGTGCGGCGCCTTCTCGGCCGCGCCCTCGATGATCTTGTCGCGCCGGTAGATCTCGATGGTCTTGAGCGCCACCGCGCTCGCCACCGGGTGACCCGAATAGGTGGTGCCGTGGCCGAACGTGCCGATCTTGCGGCTCTGGTCCTGCATCGCCTGGTACAGCGTCTCGTCGACCGTGACGCCGCCGAGCGGCATGTAGGCCGAGGTCAGCGCCTTGGCGAAGGACAGGCTGTGGGGCGTCATGCCCAGGGCCTCGGAGCCGAACCAGGTGCCGAGGCGCCCGAAGCCGCAGATCACCTCGTCGGCGATGAACCGCACGTCGTAGCGGGCGAGCACCGGCTCGATGGCGGCGAAGTAGCCCTTCGGCGGCACGATGGCGCCGCCGGCACCCATCACCGGCTCGGCGATGAAGGCGGCGACGGTCTCCGGGCCCTCGCGCAGGATCATCTCTTCGAGTTCAGTCGCGAGCCGCGCCGAGTAGGCCTCCTCGGTCTCGCCGGGGTGGGCGCCGCGATAGTGGTGCGGGCAGGCGGCGTGCAGGAAGCCCGGCAGCGGCAGGTCCCAGTCGGCGTGGTTGGCGGTGAGGCCCGTCAGCGAGGCCGACGCCACGGTGACGCCGTGATAGCCCTTGTGCCGGCCGATGATCTTCTTCTTCTGCGGCCGGCCGAGCGCGTTGTTGAGGTACCAGGTCAGCTTGACCTGGGTGTCGTTGGCCTCCGAACCCGAGGAGGTGAAGAACACCTTGGAGACCGGGATCGGCGCCAGCTCCTTGAGGGTCTCGGCGAGCTCGATCGCCGGATCGTGGCTGCGGCCCGAGAAGAGATGGGTGAACGGCAGCCGCGACATCTGCTCGCGGGCGGCCTCGACCAGCTCCTCGTTGGAATAGCCGAGCGCGGTGCACCACAGGCCCGCCATGCCCTCGAGATAGGGCCGTCCGTCGGTGTCGTAGACCCAGACGCCGTGGCCGCGCTCCAGCACCAGCGGGCCGGTCTGCCGGAAGGCCGCCAGGTTGGTGTAGGGGTGGATCAGGGTTTCGACGTCGCGGGTGGCGAGGTTCGAGAGCATCGTCTCTGTCGCTTTCCTTCATGCGGGAGCTGGAGCAGCCCCCGACTGGCCGAGCAGAATTCGCTTGCGCCGTCACACTAGCGGCGCGATGCCGACGCACAACCCGGGCCGCCCTCGCGGCACCTTCGCACAATCCAGGTCAGACCGACGCGCATGCTCGACCCCGCCGAACTCGTCTCGACGCCCGCGCCCGGCCGCGCCTGCGGCGCCTGCACCCTGTGCTGCAAGGTCTACGACGTGCCGGCGGTCGAGAGCGTGGCCGGGGAATGGTGCCGCCACGCCAAGCCGGGCCGCGGCTGCGGCATCCACGAGACCCGGCCCGGCCATTGCCGCGCCTTCCACTGCCTCTGGATGACCGAGGGCTGGATCGGCCCGGAATGGAAGCCCGACAAGGCCAAGATGGTGCTCAGCATCGATCCGACGACGCGCTTCCTTCACGTCCAGGTCGATCCGAGCCAGCCGGCGGTGTGGCGGCGCGAGCCCTATTACGCCCAGCTCAAGCGCTGGGCGGTCGCCTCGCTGCCGCAGCGCCGGCACGTGCTCGTCTTCGTCAACCGCAGCGCCACCGTGGTGCTGCCGGACCGCGACGTGCCGCTCGGCGTCTTCCTGCCGGGGGACCGGCTCGTCGCCCGCGAGCGGATGACGCCGGACGGCGTCGTCCTCGACGTGGAGAAGCGGACCGTGACGTGACGGCGGGCGGGACGCCGCCGGAGGGCGGGGAGGGGGCCGGAGCGCCACCGCGCGAGACCCTCGTGCTGCCGCTCGCCTCCGCCTCGCGGCGCCTCAACGGCACGGTGGCCCGGGACCTCGGCATCGCGATCCTGTCCGGCCGCCACCCGCCCGGCACCGTCCTGCCCGGGGAGATCGCCGCCGCCGGGAGTCTCGCGGTCTCGCGCACCGCCTACCGGGAGGCGATCCGCACGCTGAGCGCCAAGGGGCTGGTGGAGAGCCGGCCCAAGACCGGCACGCGGGTGAGCGCGCGCGGCCGCTGGAACCTCCTCGATCCCGACATCCTGGCCTGGGCCTTCGAGGCCGAGCCGGGCGAGGCTTTCATCCGCGACCTGTTCGAGCTGCGCCGGATCGTCGAGCCGGCGGCGGCGGAACTGGCGGCCCTGAGGCGCTCCGAGCGCGACCTCGCCCGGATGGGCGCCGCCCTCGACGGGATGGCGCGCCACGGCCTCGCCGTCCCGGCCGGCCGCGCCGCCGACCAGGCCTTCCACCACGCCATCCTGGAGGCGACCGGCAACGCCCCGCTGATCGCCCTGTCGAGCTCGATCGCCGCCTCCGTCACCTGGACCACGATCCACAAGCAGCGCCGCCGCGCCCTTCCCCGCGACCCCCTGCCGGAGCACCGCGCCCTCCACGAGGCGATCGTCGCCCGGGACGCCGCCCTGGCGCGGGCCCGGATGGCCGAGCTGATCCGGCTCGCCCTGGCGGACACGGAACTGGCGATGGGGCGCTCCGATGTAATTTAAGCACGATATCGTCATAATAATTATGTAAAATGTATATCTTTATGTTGTTAAGCGTCGAAAAACTAATTTATAGTTTTGTACAGTATAAAATTAAATTCTATGATTGATTTCAGCGTTTTAAGAGTATTATTAATTCTAGCAGGCGCTGGGGGCCGCCTTCGAGTTCGGTCATTTTCAACCGCGCGATTTTCGATCGCCAACATTTCAGGATGAATTTGCGTGTGGGAGGCAAGATCATCCGTTGATCTATTGTGTGTGTCGAACGGGCTCTCAGGCCACAAGGGGCGCTGCTATAGGCCAATCCCCGATCCGCGGCGCACGCCTCAGGGTCAATCAATCCCAGTCAGAGCCCTGCCATCGGAGCGGGTCACGGCGCAGCGGACACCGCACGAGACGCGGCTACGCCTCCCGCATTCCCATGCAGCCGAAGTGCCGTCGGTGCTCAGCCGTCGACGGGCATCCTGACATAGGCATCCAGTCGGAGCAGCAGGGCCTGGCGTTCCTCTTCCGTCACGAACGCCGCCTCCAGGCCGTTGCGGACGAGCCGGACGATCGCGTCCCGCGACAAGCCGAGGGCCTCCCGGCAGGCCAGGAGGTTCTCCGTCACGTAGCCGCCGAAGTACGGCGGGTCGTCCGAGTTGACGGTGACGTGAAGCCCATGTGCCATCATGGCCTTCAGCGGATGCTCCTCCAGGGACGGCACGACCTTCAGCCGCAGGTTGGAGAGCGGACAGACCGTGAGCGGCACGCGCCGGATCGCGAGTTCCCGCACGAGGTCCGGATCGGCGAGGCAGGCGTTGCCATGGTCGATCCGGTCGACGTGCAGCAGGTCCAGGGCCTCGCGCACGTAGCTAGCCGGGCCTTCCTCGCCGGCATGGACGGCGGTGCGAAAGCCGCGTTCGCGGGCGGCTCGGAAGAAGCGGGCGAACTTGGAGGGCGGGTTGCCGACCTCGGCGCCCCCCATGCCGATGCCGATGATGTCGTCCTTCCACGGCATGACCTGATTCAGCACGGCGAAGGCGTCCGGCTCGGTCCGGTGGCGATGGACGCTGATCATGAGACCGACGCTCATGCCGTGCGCGCCGCGCGCGTCTTCCATGGCGGCGAGCACGCCCGACATCAGCGCCTCGATCGGGATTCCCCGCTCTGTGAAGCTCTGCGGGCCGATGAACAGCTCGGCGCGGACGACGCCGTCCTCGTGGGCCCGGCGCAGATAGGCGCGGGTCACATCGCGAAAATCCCTCTCCGTCACCAGGACCTTGCAGCCCTCGAAATACAGGTCGAGGAACGACTGCAGGTTCTCGAACCGGTAGGCACCCCGCAGAGCCTCCGGCGTATCCCAGCGAAGCGTCACGCCGTTGCGGGCGGCGAGCTCCAGCATCAGCTCCGGCTCGATGCTGCCCTCGATGTGCATGTGCAGGTCGGTCTTGGGCAGGCCGCGGACGAACGCTTCGATACCGGTCATCAAGGACCCTCTCCTGAACCTTGTCGGTCAGGCCCTCTCCCGGACCTGGCCACAGCCGGGGACCGCAGCGCGCTCCCCGGCAAGTCTCGTTTATCCAAGTTCCACTTATGGAAGTCTCGCTTATCTCAGAGGCTCGGGTGCAGGTCGCGAACCGGGCTCACGCGCTCCAGCACCATAGCGGCGTTCAGGAGCGTGGTCTCCGCCTGCCAGCTCCCCACCAGCTGCACGTTGATCGGCAACCCCTCGCGGCTCGTTCCGAAGCGCATCGACACCCCGGGCAGGCCGGTCACGTTCAGCGGTACCGTCGCCCCCTGGAGGTAGGTCAGGTCGACGGTCTCGCCGTTGACGACGAGTTCCTTGATGCCGTGCTTGTGTGCCGGGACCGGCAGCACGGGGGTCAGGAGGATGTCGTAGTCCCGGAAATAGGCCGCGTAGCCGTCCCGCAGCCGCTCCGCCGCCTGCTCGGCCGCAAGGTAATCCTCCATCGACGCGTCCGGCAGCGACAGCATGGTCCTGGCCATCTTGTACATCTTGTCCTCGTGCCCGGCGGTCGCCTGGCGGAAGGCCGGCTTCATCTCCATGACGTGAAGCGTGTTGAACACGTCGAGGGCGAAGTCGCGCTCCAGCGCCGGGATGCGCACCTCCTCGACATGATGCCCCTCGCCCTTGAGGGCCTCGGCCGCGTCCCGCACGGTCGCGGCGACCTCGGTGTCGATGGGTCCGAAGCCCGGCCCGACCATCCAGCCGACGCGCAGCTTGCGGTCGGTCGTGACGCCGGTGTCGAACGGGACGGTGCTGGTGGCGAAGGCGTCCTCGCCGTCCGGGCCGGAGAGCTGCGAGAAGGCGAGGGCGAGGTCGCGGATCGAGCGCGCCATCGGGCCGACGTGCCAGAAGCGGCGCGGCGCGCGCGGCCAGATCCCGGTCATCGGCACGCGCCCGTGGGTGGCCTTGAGCGAGACGATGCCGGTCTGGGCGGCCGGGCCGCGCACCGAGATGGCGAGGTCGGTGCCGAGACCCAGCGGCGACATGCCGGCCGCGATGGCCGCCGACTCGCCGCCGCTCGACCCGCCGGGCGTCCGGTCGAGGTCCCACGGGTTGTTCGACCGGCCGGAGAGCAGGTTGTCGCTCTCGATCCAGTAGGAGAACTCCGGAAGGTTGGTCTTGGCGAGCAGGATGCCGCCGGCCTTCTTCAGGCGGGCGACACTGGTCGCGTCGGCGTCCGGCACCCGGCCCTCGAAGATCGGCGAGCCGCGCTGGGTCATCACGCCGGCGGTGTCGATCGAGTCCTTCACGGTGAAGGGCACGCCGTGCAGCGGCCCGAGCTCCCCGCCCGCCATGACTGCCGCCTCTGCCTGCTTCGCGGCCGCCAGCGCACCCGCCGCGACGGTGACGATCGCGTTGACCTTGGGGTCGACGGCCTCGATGCGGTCGAGGTGGGCGCGGACGACCTCGACGGGCGAGATCTGCTTGGTCCGGACCAGCGCGGCGAGGGCGGTGGCGTCGGAGAAGATGATGTCCTGTGTCACGGTGGCTTCCCTACCTGTCGTTAGGCAGGACAAAATTAGGGCTGGATTTTTCGACCGTCAACCCCTAACTAACGATCGTTAGTCTTTTCGTGCCGATCGGGAGGCGGGAGTGAGTGCGAACGCGAAGGAGACGATCCTGGCGGCTGCCCGGAAGACCGCGCAGGCGCACGGCTACGGGGGCTTGAGCTACCGCGACCTCGCCGCCGAGGTCGGCATCAAGGCGGCGAGCATCTACCACCACTTCGCCAGCAAGGCGGATCTCGGTGCGGCCGTGGCGCGGCGCTACTGGGAGGACATCGCGGTCGAGCTCGACGCGATGCTGGCGGCCACAGGCGACCCGCTGGAATGCCTGCGGCTCTACCCGGGCACCTTCCGGCGGTCGCTCGAGGATGGGAACAGGCTCTGCCTGTGCAGCTTCATGTCGGCGGAGTATGCCAACCTGCCCGAGTCCGTGCAGCGAGAGGCGCAAGGCTTCGCCGACGTCAACGTCGCCTGGCTCGCCAAGGTGCTGGTCATGGCCGGGGCGGTGAAGCCCGAGGAGGGCGAGGCGCGGGCCCGGGCCATCTTCGCGGCGGTGTCGGGCGCCCAGCTCTACGCGAGGAGCCGCTCGGACGTCGCGCAATTCGATGCCCTGATTACGACCTACCGCGCCTCGGGGCTCCTGCCGGCATAGGCCCTGGCCGACTCCGCGACACGCGGCCGTCATCGGAAGGGGATGACGTGGCCGCCCCGGCGAGGTTCGCTTCTGTGCCCAGGTCGTGTGAAAATGAGTTTTTGTCAGCTGGGTCGCTGAGTGAGGCCTTGCCGCGAACTCGCGTGCAGAGGGGGCTTACGCCTGGATCGCCGTGATCAGCGCTCCGACCCCGACGATCTGGATCATTTGCTTCATGTTGTAGGTTAGAGCGCTTCACGATCGCGTTGCAATCGCGAAGCTCTCTAGGTTTTTGATTTTGCCGCATTTTCGTCGACGAACCGGCATCCACTTCGTCGGAAAATGCTCTAGAACCCGCAGGCTCATCTCGGTTCTGACCGTCGCGAGTGCTCGGGTCAGAAAGTGCGTCGCCCCCATCCGGGCCTTCATCGTGCCGAACGGATGCTCGACGGTCTGGCGACGGATCGGCATCGCCTCCGGCATCCGGTCGAGCCGCTCCTGCATCACATCGAGCACGCCCTCGTGCACCTAACGCTTGATCCGCCGCGCCTTCGTTGTCGTGCGACGGGGTTAGACCTCACAACTCGAGCAAGCTGTTGGATTACTGTAGGGATCCATGGCGTCATCGCCGGACTGGCGGCCGGACTGGCGGCCCCACTGTTCAGATGCTGGCCGGCGGGGCATGTGTCATGATCCTTCTTCGGTGTCGTAGACGAAGTCTTGTCCGGTGAAGAGACATCGCTTGGCATGGTTCGAGGTGAGGGTCTTTTGCACGCACGGCAGGAGGCCGGTGCCTTCACACGCCAGAACTTGATCGCCATCGAGGGAGCCCCGGTCGGTCAGCATCGGGAGTGTGGCGCATCCCGTCGCCTCTTGGGCCAGGAGCCCCATCGGGACGAGCTGAGCGCGGTCGTTGCCGATGTCGGTCACGGTGTGGGCGACGATCAGATGATGCTCGGTATCGACGGCCGCCTGAACGGTGTAGCCGACGATCCCGGTTCCCCTGCCGCTGGTGGCCATCGAGCGAGCATCGGGGTCGGTCAACGCGATCTGTGGGTCGGGGATCTTCTCGACCTGCTGACGCATCGCTTGCAGATCCTTCATCTGCTCGCACAGAGCGGCGATCTTCTCAGTAAGCCGTGCCATCCGTGCCTTGGCGAGATCACTCGGCTGGCGGTCGGCCTGGTTCAGGGGGAAGATAGCGCGCGACGCTTGCCTCGACCTGAGCCAGGCGTGCCTCGACCTTGGCGACCGGGAAATTCTTGTCGCGATTGTTGACAGCCTTGAGCTTGCTGCCGTCGATCGCGACCACCGCCTTGCTGAACAGGTTCAGGCGACGGCACAGAACGACGAACTGTGTGTAGGTGGCCTGGATCGCCGGCCCATTGTCCTTGCGGAAGTCGGCCAGGGTCTTGAGGTCGGGCATCGGCCGGCCGGTCAGCGACATCAACTCGATGTTGCGCTGGGTCTGGCGTTCGAGACGGCGGTTCGAGGGGACGCGGTTGAGATAGTCGTAGATGTCGATCTTGAGTAGCGTCGCCGGATCGTAGGCCGGACGTCCGGGCGCTTCAGGCACGGCTCTGGTAAATCCCAGGGTAGCGAGATCAAGCTCGTCGACGGAAACTTCGACGAATCGGACCGGGTTGTACGCCGCCACGTAATCACCGAAGCGGTCGGGCAGGAACGTACTATGGCGGCGGTCCTCACCGGCGATGAAGCGGGCCATTCCGACCTCCCCGAATCGGCGACAAGCTTAGCAGATCACGGCGTTTTCACATAGCCGCGGTGTTTTGCGGACCTCGACTGCTCTGCCAAGATGGCCATCGTGCAGTACGGCCCTGACATTACAGTTGCAGATTTGGGCCCCTATCCGACGGCGAGCGATGGGAGGTTTTCATGCTAACTGCCTCGCTTGAAGCGATGCTGGAGTTCTGGTCGACGAGCCTGCGTGAGGGCAAGGACCTGACCCGTCACACCGTCTCCGTCGGCCTTCCTCACGCCCCCGGATCGTTCTCCAGCAGGATCGGCTGCCCGTGCGGCGTCGCCGCCGCCGCGCGGGCGAAGGCGGCCCGGCGCGCCTCCAGGGCCGACGCGTCGGTGAGGCCGCGCGCGGCGAGGAGCGCCTCGATCGTCTCCAGCCACAGGGCGTAATCCGCCGTGCGGTGGCCCGACCGGCCGAGGGCGTCCGCCCATTCCGTCCAGGTGAACAGCCCGGCATCGTGCAGCGACACGACGAGCGCGAAGGTCTGCGCCTCCCAGGGGGCGGAAAAGACCGGGGCGTCCGGCGGGCGGCTCATGCGGCTTGGCCCCGGGCCGGTTCGAGGTAGCTCTCGAAGGCGGCGACCGAGACGGTGAGGCCGGGATCCGCGTCCTCGCCCCACAATTCGATGGCGGCGAACCGCACGGTGTAGAGCCATTGCGGCGCCTCGCCCGCGAAGGCGGCGTTCGAATCCGGGAAGACGAAGCCGCCATGGACACGCTCGACCGTGCCGGTGCGGCCGCGGACGTAGCGGGGCAGGCGGGTGTGTCCCGCCGGGTGGATCACCTTGGCGCGCACCTCGTCGCCGGGGGCGAAGCGGGCGGGCGTCGCCACCGGGCGGTCGCTCGGGAAGCCGCGGGCGAAGAGCGGTCCCACCTCCTCGGCCTTCGGCACCCGGGCCACGGGGGCGGGCGGCGCCAGCGCCGCGCCGGCGGCGAGCTCGCCGGCCTCCACGAGGCCGTGCTGCTGCACTTGGCGTTCCAGCGCCCGGAACCAGATCCGGTAGTAGCTCGAGGTCAGGTACTCGCCCGGCGGCAGCGATTCGCGGGCCGCGCGGCTGGCATCGAGGTTCCAGGTGCCGGTGAGGCCCATCGCCATCGCCATGGCGAAGACCCGCTTCTCCCAGGGTGCGTGGAACCAGGGCTCGTCCGCCTCCAGGCCGAGCGGGCCGAAGCCCTGCATCCCGCCGAGATCCTGTCCACCGTTCATGCGCGCACCACCTGGTCGGGGCTCAAGGGCAGCCCGGTGCCGATCATCGCGTCGCGGGTGACGAGGTCGGCCAGCGCCGCCTCGTCGAGGTGGTCGGTGCCGGGGGGGCGCATCGGCAGCACCATGTAGCGCAGCTCGGCGGTCGAATCCCACACCCGGATCCGGGTCTCCGGCGCCAGCACGGTGCCGAACTCGGCGAGCACCCCGCGCGGGTCGATGACGGCGCGGGAGCGGTAGGGCGGCGACTTGTACCAGACCGGCGGAAGGCCGAGCACCGGCCAGGGGTAGCAGGAGCAGAGCGTGCAGACGACGACGTTGTGCTCGTCGGCCGTGTTCTCGACCACCACCATGTGCTCGCCGCCGCGCCCGCCGACATCGAGCTCGCGCATCGCCGCGCTACCGTCCTCCAGGAGGCGCGCCTTGAAGGCGGGATCGACCCAGGCCCGCGCCACCACCCGGGCGCCGTTATGCGGCCCGACCTTGGTCTCGTAGGTCTCGATCAGGGTGTCGAGGGCGGCCGGGTCGACGTAGCCCTTCTCGACCAGGATCGATTCGAGGGCCCGCACCCGCAGCTCCATCGGCGACAGCTCGCTGCCATGCGGGTGGTCGTGGTCATGACCGTGGTGGTCGTGACCGTGGTGATCGTGGTCTTGCGCCATGCGGGCCCTCCCGGTGGCGGGAGGATACGCCCCTGGCTCTCACACCGCCACCATCACGGACGCAAGGCCGTCACGGACGCACGGCCGGGCTCTCGACGGGCAGGGGCGCGGCGCGCTCGGCCAGGTAGAGCGCGAGCGCCACGACCTCCGCCGAGCCCGGGGTGAACGGCTCGGCCCGCATGCCGGTGAGGCAGTTGCGCAGGCGCCGCTCCAGCGAGCCGAGGTCCTGCCATTCGAGCCGGTAGAGCGGGTAGCCGGTCGGGTGTCCCTGCGGGATCGTGGCGGCGCCGAGGCGTCGGCCCCAGTGCCGGTCGTGGCAGGCCGCGCAGGAGAAGCCGAGCTGGCCCATCGGCGTCGCGAACAGGCGCCGGCCCTCGGCCCGGGCCGGCGCGAGGCGGGGATCGTCCGGGGGCGAGAGGGGCAGGCCGCGCGAGAGGTTCGCCAGGTAGGCGGTGAGCGCCAGGAGGTCGTGGCTCTCCCGCGGCAGCGCCATCGCCCCCTGGTGGCGGGTGCGGCACAGGTCGATCCGGCCCTCGAGGTCGACGGGTCGGCCCGTCGCCTCGTCGAAAGCCGGGTAGCGGGCGGCGACGCCGCGCATCGCCGATTCTGCGTGGCAGCCGGCGCAGGGCGGCGATCCGGGAGCGGGCGCGCGGGCGAAGAGGTCGGCCCCGTCGCGAACCCAGAGCATGCCCGGATTGGCGGTGTCGTCGGCCTGCATCGCCCGGGTCTCGGGTGCCATCTGGTCGAAGCCGGAGCGGCGCGCCTCGGGCGGGATGCCGAGCGGCGGCGCATCCCCGCCATCCTGCGCCGCCGCGGTGCCGGGCAGCAGCCCTGCGAAGGCGAGGACGACGGCCAGCACGCCGAGCATCGGACGGCCCGACACCCACGGGCGGAGGACGGACGCCCGGAGCCGGCGGTTCGCCGCCACGGGGCGGATCAGATCGGCCGCACCTCGCCGGGGCGCAGCTTGAGGCGCGCGGCGAGGCGGTCGGACAGGGTGCCGCTCAGCTCCACCGAGGCCTCCGGTGCCACCGCCTGCACGGCCGCGACGGCAGCCAGGGGATCGGTCGCCAGGGCGACGAACACCCGCAAGGCCGGGGCGCTGGCCCCGTCATCGGCGGCCGAGACGGCGACGGTAAAGGCGGTATGCTTCGGCTTCTTCGGGGGCATGGCCCGGTATCGCATGGGGCAGCGCCCCTGTCTCCGCCGAAGCCGTTACGGGAGATACGCGTTTCGCCGCGGCAAAGCCTCGCCGACTTGGACTTGCCGACTTGGACCTGCCGACCTGGGCCTACCGACTTGGACCCGCCGACCTGCACCTCGCTGACCTGTGACTTGCACAGCCGGCCGTTCGCCCCGATGTCCGCTGGCAGACACGGCTTCACGTCGCGGCTTCGCCGGCCCGAGGAACTGGATCATGCACATCAAGGTCAAGCGCGCCTGGGAGATGCCCGAGCGCCTCGCCACCCCCGAATCGGTCTTCCTCGACCGGCGGGCGCTGCTCGGCGGCGGCCTCGGCCTCGCCGCGGCCTCGCTCGCGGGCGGGCCGGCGCTCGCGGCCCTGCCGGGGGAGGGGACGGGCGCGGTCAAGACCGCCGGCCTCTATCCGGCCAAGCAGAACCCGGCCTACACCCTCGACCGTCCGCTGACGGCCGAGCGCTATAGCGCCGACTACAACAACTTCTACGAGTATGGCACCAACAAGACCGTGACCCCGGGCTCGAACGCCCTGAAGGTCGAGCCCTGGACGATCAAGATCGACGGGCTGGTCGAGAAGCCGTTCGAGATCGGCTTCGAGGACCTGGTGCGCAAAATGGCGCTGGAGGAGCGGCTCTACCGCCACCGCTGCGTCGAGGCGTGGTCGATGGCGGTGCCGTGGACCGGCTTCCCGCTCTCCGCCCTGGTGGCCCTCGCCAAGCCGAAGGGCGACGCGAAGTACATCCAGATGCAGACCTTCATGGACAAGGCGATGGCGCCCGGCCAGCGGGCGTTCTTCTATCCCTGGCCCTACACCGAGGGCCTGACGATGGCCGAGGCCGCCAACGACCTGGCCTTCATGGTCACCGGCGTCTACGGCAAGCCGCTGCTCAACCAGTTCGGCGCACCCCTGCGGCTGGCCGTGCCGTGGAAGTACGGCTTCAAGTCGGTGAAGTCGATCAACCGTATCACCTTCACGGCCGAGCGGCCCAAGACCTTCTGGGAGGGGCTGCAGGCCTCCGAATACGGCTTCTGGGCCAACGTGAACCCGGCGGTGCCGCATCCGCGCTGGAGCCAGGCGAGCGAGCGGGTGCTGGGCACCGACGAGCGGGTGCCGACGCTGATCTACAACGGCTACGGCGCGCAGGTCGCCGACCTCTACAAGGGGCTCGAGAAGGAGCGCCTGTTCGTCTGACGAAAGCGGCCGGCGCATCCGCGATGCGCCGGCCCCGTCGCCGGTCAATCCGCTCCCGGCCGGGGGCGGCTCACGCCGTCCCGTCGCCCTGCAGGTAGCCGGACTTGCGGCTGTCGGGCATCTGCAGCGAGACCAGGAACGCCACGGCGCACATCGCCGTCACGTACCAGAAGAAGGTGGTCTCGTAGCCGGCCTCCTTGAAGGTCAGCGCCACGAACTCGGCCGAGCCGCCGAAGATCGCGTTGGCGATGGCGTAGGACAGGCCGACGCCGAGCGCCCGCACCTCGGCCGGGAACATCTCGGCTTTCACGAGCCCGCTGATCGAGGTGTAGAACGAGACGCACATCAGGGCCGCGGTGATCAACGCATAGGCCAGGATCGGATTCTGCGCGTCGCGGATCGCGTGCAGCAGCGGCACGGTGAGCAGCGTGGTGAGCCCGCCGAACAGCAGCATCGCGGTCTTGCGGCCGAACTTGTCGGCGAACATGCCGAAGAACGGCTGCGCCACCATGTAGGTGAACAGCACCGCCGTCATCACCAGGTTGGCGGTCTTCTTGTCCATGTGGGTCGTGTTCACCAGGTACTTCTGCATGTACGTGGTGAAGGTATAGAAGATCAGCGAGCCGCCGGCGGTGTAGCCGAGCACGGTGAGGAAGGCGCGGCGATGGTTGCGCCAGATCGACGCCATGCTGCCGGCCTCGCGCGAGGTGCGGGTCTCGGCGGTCGAGGTCTCGTGCAGCGAGCGCCGCAGGTAGAGGGCGACCACGGCGGCCGCGGCGCCGATGAAGAACGGGATGCGCCAGCCCCAGGCGGTCATCGCCTTGTCGTCGAGGGTGAGGGTCACCATTACCACGACCAGCGAGGCCAGGAGCTGGCCGCCGATCAGCGTGACGTACTGGAACGAGCCGTAGAAGCCGCGCTTCCCCTTCAGCGCCACCTCGCTCATGTAGGTCGCCGAGGTGCCGTACTCGCCGCCGACCGACAGGCCCTGCGCCATGCGGGCGAAGAGCAGCAGGATCGGCGCGAAGATGCCGATCTGGGCGTATGTCGGCAGGATCGCGATGACGAGCGAGCCGGCGCACATCATCACCACGGAGATCAGCATCGAGGTCTTGCGGCCGTAGCGGTCGGCGACGCGGCCGAACAGCCAGCCGCCGATCGGCCGCATCAGGAAGCCGATGGCGAACACCGCCGCGGTGTTGATCAGCTGCACCGTCGGGTCGGAGCCGGGGAAGAACACGTCCTTGAAGTAGATCGCCGTGAAGGCGTAGGCGTAGAAATCGTACCACTCGACGAGGTTGCCCGACGACGAGCCGATGATCGCCTTGATGCGGGCCTTGTTGTCGTAGGCGGCGATGGTCGGGTTCGGCGAGGCGAGGTTGTCGGCGGCGGGCCGGCTCTGGGCGCTGGATGTCATCGCGGGTTCGGTCTCCTCCCGGAGGTGGGATTCTGGCGGCGCGACGGGGCCGCGGGCCCGCGCGTCGTGCAACGCACTAGGAGAATGCAGGCCCTGGGTACAGCCCCCGCAGCGCACCAATCCGACGTTTTCGACATCCCCGACCAAGATGCCCCAAGGATAGGGCGGCGTGACGCTGTCGTCTTTTGACGTCGCCGCCGCCGGATCGGGGCGGGAGAAGTTTCCGGAAACCGACCGGAATCACGCGGACAGGTTTTTGCAGCGCAACATGCTTGCGAAATCGCTCACGGGCTTCCCGCGCAGCTTGCGCGGGCGGCCGGGCCCGCCGTCCCGGTCTCGCCGGCGACGCGCTCGGCCTGGGCCGCCACCACGGCGTCGAGATGCGGCGTCAGGAGCGCCTGCGGCGCCAGGATCTCGTCGCCGATCTGCACCCAGCGGGCCCCGGTCCATTCCTGCACCGTGGCAGGACGGTGGCCGCTGTGGTCGGCGCAGGTGAGACGCAGCCGGCGGGCGAAGCCGACGAGGCCGAGCTCCTTCCAGCGCACCGGATCGAGGTCGATCGTCTCGAGGCCGCGGCGCATCTCGGGGCCGTCGATCCGCCTGCGGCCGGCGAGGCGTTGCGCGTTGCGGATACCCTCGGCCAGGATCACCCCGGCATAGACGCCGCGGTTGTAGAGCGGGCCGAAACTCTCCTCCTTGGGCGTGCGCGACAGGCCGGCATCGACCACCAGGAGGTCGATCTGGTCGAAGGCCGGGAAGCTGTCGCCGGGCGCGTGCCAGGTCACGACGCGCAGGCCCTTGGCGGTGAGGTCGCGGGCGCCGGAGGCCGGCTGCAGCAGGTCGTCCTCGCCGGTCCAGCCGACCGTCACCACCCGGTTGAGGGGAAAGCCCGCCGCCGCCGCGTCGCGAAGCGGCGTGCCGGAGAGGCCCGCGGTCGCGTCGAGGATCACGTAGTCGGGGTCCGCCGCCCGGGCGGCGCGCCAGGGATCGCTGCCCCCCGCGTCGGGTGCGTCGGGCAGCGCGTAGGCGCGGAAGGCGAGGCCGGCCTCCGCGGCGAGCGCCCGCATCACCGGCACCGGCTCGCGCCCGGCCGGGCTGTCGCGGTGCAGGTAGGCGAGGCTGCGCCCCTGCGGGCTGCCCTCGCTGCCGTCCTGGGAGAGGTGGACCAGCGCGGCGCCGAGGCCGTCCCAGACCGTGGCGGGCGGCGCGAAGGCCCAGGGAAACACGTCGCCGCGCGCCATCGCGGCCGGGCCGTACCCCGCGGCGACGAGGGGCATCCGGTCCCCGGCGAGGCGCGGCAGCAGCGCCAGGGCCGCGTCGGCGCTGGCCGGCACCAGGGCGATGCTGCCCCGCGCGGTCGCGGCCTCGTAGCAGGCGAGCGCCCGAGCCGGCTCGCCGCCGGTCTCGCATTCCTCGACCGCGAGCGGGACGCCGCCGACTCCGCCGTCGCGCCGCCCGAGCATCGTGAGATAGTCGGCAAGACCGTTTGCGAGCGGCGTGCCCGCCGCCGCCGCCGGGCCGGTGCGCTCGGTCAGCACGGTCAGCGGCAGGCCCTCGGCGGCGACGGCCGGGCCCGGCAGGGCGGCCAGCACGGCGAGGAGGAGGGCGACGGGGCGGGGCGGCATGGCCGGGTCCTGGAATCGGGTCGGACCCGACCCTACGCCCGGGGCCGGCCCGGCGATAGACCACCTGCGGGCCCCCCGCCCGCGGGAGGCCTCAGGCTTCGAGCACGCGGCCTGCCGGAAACAGCACCTCGACGAGGGTGCCCTCGCCCTTGCGGCTGGTCAGGTGCAGCGTGGCGCGGTTGGCCTCGACCAGGGCCTTGGTGAGCGGCAGGCCGAGGCCGGTGCCGCCGCCGCGGCGGGTCTGTGCGGTGGCGACCTGGCGGAACGGCTGAAGCGCTACCTCGACCTCTTCCGGGCTCATGCCGATGCCGGTGTCGCGCACCCTGAGCGCCACGCCGCCCCGGTCGGTCGTCGCCGTCGAGACGATCACCTGGCCGCCCGCATCGGTGAACTTGATCGCGTTCGAGATCACGTTCAGCACACCCTGGCGCAGGGAGCGCTGGTCGGCCAGCACCGCCGGCAGGCCGGCGGCGAAGCTCGTGCGCATCACCACCCGCTGCCGGGCGGCCTGGGGCTGCATCAGGGCGACCGACGCGGCCACGAGGTCGTTGAGGGGAAGCCCCGCGAAGGCGAGGTCGAGGTGGCCGGCCTCGATCTTGGCGAGGTCGAGGAGGTCGTTGACCAGGCTGACGACGTGCTCGCCCGAGGAGCGGATGTCGCGCAGGTAGTCGCGGTAGCGCTCGTTGCCGACGGGGCCGAACTGCTCCTCCAGCATCACCTCGGCAAAGCCGATGATGGCATTGAGCGGCGTGCGCACCTCGTGGCTGATGGTGGCGAGGAAGTCGGATTTCTGGGCACTGGCGCGCTCGGCCTCGCGCCGGGCCCGCACCAGGTCGGCCTCGGTGCGCCGGAACGCCGAGACGTCGCGCAGCACGGCCGCGACGCGGCGCTGGGTTCCGGTCGCCACCGGGGCCAGGGTGAGGAGGACGGGCAGCGGGCCGTCGGGCCCGCGCGCCAGCACCTCCTCGCCGGTGGTGGCGGTCTGGCCGGCGCTCGCCCGCAGGAGGGCGGCCTGGGCCGCCGGCCGGCTCTCGGGCGCGAACAGGCCGAGCAGCGGCTCGCCCGCGACCTCGCGGGGGTCGGCGGCGAGGAGATCCCGCGCGCCCCGGTTCATCCCGACGACGCGGCCCTCGTCGTCGAGCACCACCACGCCGTCGGTGACCGCGTCGAGGACCGCGGTGGTCTCGCGCAGATGCGCGTCGCGGTGGGCGAGGTGGGCTTCGGCCGCCGCGAGGGACTGGGTCGGGTCCGCATCGGGCAGGCGCCGGACGGTCAAGACGCTGGCAGGCGCCCCGTCCCACTCCACCACCGCGACGCTGACGCCGACCGGCACGCTGCCGCCGGCCCCGGTCGCCAGCACGATCGGCGCACCCTCGCCGGAGCCGGCCGCCGACGCCGCCGGGTCGCGGCCGCGAAAGATCGCCCCGGGGCCGCCGGCCGCCGCCAGGGCCTCCTGGGTGTCGTACTCCGCGAGCGCCAGGAGATGGCGGTTGGCGAGCAGCACCTCGTCGCCGCGATGGACCAGGATCCCGACCGGCAGCCGCTCGACGAGGCGGGCCAGCGCCGCCTCTGTGCCGCGCTCGGGCAGGCGGGCGAGGGCCTGCGCCCCGCGGAACGGCGTCACCGCGCCCCTCCCCGACGAGCCCTGCGGCGGCGCTCCGCCCCCGAGGCCGCCCGGGTCGCCACCGAAGCGGGCACCGAGCGCCCGGGCGATCTCGCGGAACGCCGCGTGCTCGTTGAGGGTGAGAGCGGCGGCGTGCGGCGTCTCCTCGTCCGAGGGGGATTCGTCCCGAGCCGCCCGATCCGCCGAGGAGTCCGGATCCTCGGCCGCCGGGGCCGGCGTCTCGGTGAGGTCCGGCGTGGACGTCTGCGCGGTCGAGGCCTCGTCGCCGGACGCCTCATCGCCGGATGCCTCGTCGGCGGGGGGCCGGACGGCCTCGGAGACGGCCTGCGCGGCGGGAGATTCAGGCTCCGTCGACTCCGGGGTGAGTGCCTCCGGGGCGAGCGCCTGTGTCGAGTCGCTCGCCGTCGGGGCCGCCGCCTCGGAGGCGTCCGGCAAGGTGTCCGATTCGGCCGCCTCGGCGGTGGGTGTACCGTCGTGGGGAAGCGCCTGGTCCGTCGTGTCCGCGCCGGACGCCTCCGGCGCGGCCGGAGCGCCGGTCGTCTCGTCGGAGGGCGGCGCCGGAGCGACCGGCTCGCCCGGGTCCGGTGCGGCGGCCGGGACCGGGGCGGCGCCGGCCGGCCGGACGGACGGCTTGCCGGCGAAGCCCCAGCTCATCCCGAGCTGGGCGAACGGCACCGCCATCAGGCCGGCGAACTCCGCCATGGTCGCCCCGGCGATCGAGGCGAGGTCGGGCGTCTCGGCGGTGGCGCCCGGCGCGGCATCGGGAGAGGGGGCCGCGACCGGGCGGGGCCGGGCGGGGCCGGGGGGCGGCGCGTCCGCGCCGGGCGCGTGGCGACCGACGGCGATCACCGCGGCGGCGCGCTCGCGCAGGCTCGGGCGCGGCGGCTTGGGCGGCGCCGGCTCGGGCCGGTCGGCCGCCGGCACGATCCGCTCGGGATGGATGACCCCGAAGCCGCTGAATCCCGCGAAGCTGCGGCCGGCGCCGAGCCGCGGCGCCCCCGACAGGTCGACCGCCACCGCCTGCCGGGTCCCGGCGAGGCGCCAGCGCACCGGCACGGCCCGGAAGGTGCGCTGCCGCGCCAGCGCCTCGGCGAGAGCCGGCTCCGCCTCGACCGGCCCGGCGAGGAGCGCGTCCCAGCTCTGGCCGACCGGGGAGGCGCCGACGGTCTCGGACAGGCGTCCGGTCGCCTCGATCACGAGGCCGTGGGCGTCGCTGCGCCACAGGAAGCGGAGGCCCGGACCGGCGGCCGGCCGCGGCTCCGCCGGGGCGGGGCCGGCCTCGGGGGCTTGGATAGGGGCTTGGATGGCGGCCTGAACGTGAGGTTGGGTTTGCGATGCGGGGGTCTCGACCGGAGCCTCGGCGGCTTCGGGCGCGGGATGCTCCCGCGCGGCGGCGAGAGCGGGCGTGACGGGTTCCCGCGTCTCGGGAACCGGCGCGCCGGATTCCCGTGCCGCCGCCCGGCGTCCGCGTTGCGCGGGCAGGGGATCGACGATCGCGACGGCGAGGCCCGTGGTCCCGTCCGGCAGGAGCGCCGGGAGGCAGGCGCAGAGCAGGGGCGGGGCGAGGCGGCCGGCGGCGAAGCGCAGGCGCTCCAGCCGCGGCTGCGCCGTGCCGGTGGGCAGGCCTGCGGCGCCGCGCAGCTGCCGCGCGAGGTCGAGGGCCGGGTCGACCCGGCCCTCCGCATCGGCGATCACGTCGCGCAGGGACGCCGCCGCCGGGGAGGCGTACAGCACGCGTCCGGCGCCCGGATCGAGCAGCAGGACGGCGCGGTCGGCTCCGGCGATTCGCTGACCGAAGGCCGGATGGGCCCGCAGGGCCTCGATCGTCGTCTCGAAGAGCACGTCCCGACCCACTGCCACTCCTTTGGCGCCCCTCACCGTGCCGGATCCTGCGAGATCCGGGCCGAACCCTCTTCGCTTTAACCCAACTGACATCGTCCCGCACCGGCACGAAATGCGCAGTCGTTGCGTTATCGTGCCGTCAACCTTAACGAACCCCGGAAAGGTGGCGTTTCACCCAAAGCGTGCTATTGTGCAGCGCACAATACGTGCCGGGTCCCGACCGCGCTGCGGCAAGGTTCCAAGAGTGCCGCGCCGAGGGCCGCGTCAAAAAACGAGGAGACGAACATGACCCAGACCCCGAACTACGAGATCCCGACCGAGATGCGCGATTTCGCGGAGAAGAGCGTCGAGCAGGCCCGGAAGGCGTTCGACTCCTTCATCGGCGCGGCCCGCAAGACCTCCGACACCCTCCAGGGCTCGGCCGAGATGGCGCGCAACAACGCCCAGGACGTTTCCGGCCGCGGCTTCTCCTTCGCCGAGCAGAACGTGAACGCCGCGTTCGACCTCGCGCAGAAGCTCGTCCGCTCGCGCGACATCCAGGAGGCGATGCAGCATCAGGCCGAGTTCGTGCGCAGCCAGTTCGCCGCGATGCAGAACCAGGCCCGCGAGTTCGGCGGCCTCGCCCAGAGCGCGATGCAGCAGAGCGCCGAGAACGCCAAGCAGGCGATGCAGCAGAGCGCCGAGCAGGCCCGCTCGGCCATGCAGCAGGGTGCCGAGCAGGCCCGCCAGGCGATGCAGAAGGGCACCGACGCCGCCCGCAGCGCCACCGACCAGGCGACCAACGCCGCCAAGGACGCCGCGTCCTAAGGCAGGGCGCACGGGCCCGCTCTGGCGGGCCCCGGCACGTTCGGGCCGCGCTCCCCCCGGGAGCGCGGTTTTTTTCATACCGGGTGGAGTCTCCGGTCAGGCCGGGGCGTAGCCCGGCTTCTTCAGGATCGTGTCGGCCTTGGCGACAATGTCGGGCTCGTAGACGGACGCGGTCCAGGCGCTCGGCTCGACGTCCTCGACGCCGACCGAGACCGAGCCCTCGGAGCAGCCGGTGGCGGTCATGATCGCCTTCGTGACCTCGTCGGCGATGCGCTGCTTCTGCTCGTCGCTGCGGCCGGCATAGAGCTTGACGATGATGTGCGGCATGGAGCGTGGTCTCCTCTCTTAGCGGGCGCCGTACTCGGCGTCGGTGACCGGCTCGAGCCAGGTCACGGCGCTGCCGTCGAGTTTTTCCTGGATGGCGATGTGGCTCATCCCGGTCGTGGCGCTCGCCCCGTGCCAGTGGCGCTCGCCGGGTTCGAACCACACCACGTCGCCGGGGCGGATCTCCGCGATCGCGCCGCCCTCGGTCTGGGCCCAGCCGAGGCCCGCGGTGACGATGAGGGTCTGGCCGAGGGGATGGGTGTGCCAAGCCGTGCGCGCGCCCGGCTCGAAGGTGACGTGGGCGCCGGCGACCCGGGCCGGCTCGCCCGGGCTCATGAGCGGATCGATCCGCACCCGGCCGGTGAAGTACTCCGCGGACCCCGCCTGCGAGGGGCGGGATCCGCTCCGGTTGATCTCCATGATGCTCTCCTGGCGTGCGAACCGGGATCTAGAGCGCTTCACGATCGCATTGCAATCGCGAAGCTCTCTAGGTTTTTGATTTTGCTGCATTTTCTTCGACGAACCGGCATTCACTTCGTCGGAAAATGCTCTAGCCCGGTCCCGGCCCGTCCCGCCAGGGGAAGGCGATCAGCGCGCCGCGTCGCGGCCGACCCGGCTGTGGCGCCGGCCGTAGCCGAAATAGATCGCGAGCCCGATCGCCAGCCAGACCACCAGCCGCAGCCAGGTCTCGCCGTCGAGGGACAGCATCATCGCGAGGCAGACCAGGATGCCGGCCGCCGGCACGATCGGCACCAGCGGCACGCGGTAGCCGCGCGGCTCGTCCGGGTGGGTGCGCCGCATGATGACGACGCCGGCGCATACGATGATGAAGGCGAGCAGCGTGCCGATGCTGGTCATGTGGCCGAGCGTGCTGATCGGCGTCAGGCCGCCGAGCAGCGCGGCGAACACCATGAAGAACAGGTTCGAGCGGTACGGCGTGCGCCAGGTCGGATGGATCGCCGCGAAGAACTTCGGCAGCAGCCGGTCGTTCGCCATGGCGTAGAACACCCGCGACTGGCCGTAGAGCAGCACCAGCATCACGGTGGTGAAGCCCGCGATCACGCCGAGCGTCACCAGGGTCTGGAGCCAGGGGAACGGGGTCTGCTTGATCGCGGTGGCGACCGGGGCGGCGTCGCCCTTCATCGACGCGTAGGGGACGAGACCGGTCAGCACCGCCGCGAAGGCGATGTAGAGCACGGTGCAGACCGCGAGCGAGCCGAGGATGCCGACCATCATCGTGCGCTGCGGGTTCTTCACCTCCTGGGCCGCCGTCGAGACCGCATCGAAGCCGATATAGGCGAAGAACACCACGCCGGCCGCCCGCATGATCCCGCTCCAGCCGTACTCGCCGAAGGTGCCGGTGTTGTCGGGGATGAACGGCACGTAGTTCTGGGCCTTGACGTAGAACAGGCCGACGCCGACCACCGCCAGCACCACCGCGACCTTGACCACGACGATCACGCTGTTGACCCGGGTCGATTCGCGCACGCCCCGCATCAGCAGAAGCGAGATCAGGCACAGTATCAGCACCGCCGGCAGGTTGACGAAGCCGTGCACGCTCGTGCCGTCGGCGAGCTGCACCGTCTCGAACGGCGAGTGCAGCAGCCGCGGCGGTAGCGTGATGCCCCAGTCCTGGAGCAGGCTGGCGACGTATTTCGACCAGCTCACCGAGACGGTGGCGGCGCCGACCGCGTATTCGAGGACGAGGTCCCAGCCGATGATCCAGGCGACGAACTCGCCCATCGTGGCATAGGCGTAGGTGTAGGCGCTGCCCGAGACCGGGATCATGCTGGCGAGCTCGCTGTAGCACATGCCGGCGAGCGCGCAGCCGACCGCCGCGATGGCGAACGAGATCACCACCGCCGGCCCGGCATTCTCCGCCGCCGCGATGCCGGTGAGCGAAAAAAGCCCGGCGCCGATGATCGCCCCGATGCCGAGCCCAATCAGGCTGAGCGGCCCGATAGTCCGCTCCAGGGCGTGGCCGCTGCCTTCAGCATCCTGCCGCAGGCGGTCGATGGGCTTCGTGCGCATCAACCCGTCCGTCATGCTCTCCGCCATCTATGTCCTCCCGCTCGGGTTTCTTTCTCAACGCAGCGTCAGCGCGGACGCTGCATATATCGACATCGTGAAGAATGCCGGAGCATGCGTCGCGCAGGATGTCCCGTCGATCGCAACCCCGCGATCCCCTCGCCCGCGACGCATCGGCGGCTTGCCGACCCGGCCCCCGCCTCCGTACTCTCGCGGCAACAGATACGAGGAGGAGCCCCCATGTGCCGGATCTTCGCCGAGCAGACGCCGGAGCGCTACGCCTACGAGACGCGCTCGCTGCGGATCGGCGGGCACTGCACCTCGCTTCGCCTCGAGACCGCGTTCTGGACCATCCTGGAGGAGATCGCCCGCCAGGAGGGTCTCAGCGTCGCCAAGTTCGCCACCAAGCTGCACGACGAGGTGCTGGAGCGCCACGGCGAGGTGCGGAACTTCGCCTCGCTGCTGCGCTGCTCCTGCCTGATCTACCTATCGCAGGGCCGCCCGGCCGCCGCCCCGGTGCTGATCGCCGCCGAATAGTCCGTCACCCGGCATCCTCCAGGATCATCGCGGCGCCCTTCTCGGCCAGCATGATCGTCGGCGAGTTGGTGTTGCCCGAGGTGATGCGCGGCATCGCCGAGGCGTCGGCGACCCGCAAGCCCCGCACCCCGCGCACCCGCAGGCGCGCGTCGAGCACCGCGCCCGCATCGTGGTCGGCCCCCATCCGAGCGGTGCCGACGGGATGGAAGATCGTGGTGCCGAGGTCTCCCGCCGCCTGCAGCAGGTCGGCGTCGCTGGCGATCGAGGGACCGGGCAGGTGCTCCTCCGGCCGGTAGCGGGCGAGCGGCGCCTGGGCGACGATGCGGCGGGTGAGCTTGAGCGAATCCACCGCCACCCGGCGGTCCTCCTCGGTCGAAAGGTAATTGGGCCGGATCTCCGGCGGCGCCGCGGGGTCGGGGCTGCCGGCATGCACGCTGCCGCGGCTCGACGGGCGCAGGTTGCACACGCTCGCCGTGAAGGCGCCGAACGGGTGCAGGCCCTCGCCCCACTTGTCGAGCGAGAGCGGCTGGAAGTGGTATTCGAGGTTCGCCGTGGCGTAATCGGGCGAGGAGCGGGTGAACACCCCGACCTGGCTCGGCGCCATGGTGAGCGGCCCGGTGCGAAACAGCGCGTACTCGACGCCCATCCAGCCGCGCTTGATCAGGTTGGCGTAGGTCAGGTTGAGGGTCGGCACCCCCGTCACCTTGTAGACCGGGCGGATCTGCAGGTGGTCCTGCAGATTCTCGCCCACGCCCGGCGCGTGATGCGCGACCTCGATCCCGAGGCCCCGGAGCCGCGCCCCGTCGCCGATGCCCGACAGTTCGAGGAGCTTCGGGGTCGCGACGGCGCCGGCCGACAGCACCACCTCGCCGTTCGCCCGGGCGAGGTAGCGGCGCCCGCCGCGCTCGAACGTCACGCCGACGGCGCGGCCGTCCTCGATCACCACCCGCTCGACATGCACGCCCGTCTCGAGCCGCAGGTTCGGGCGGTTCAGGGCCGGCTTGAGGAAGCCGCGGGCCGCGCTCCAGCGCCGGCCCCGGCGCTGGTTGACCTGGAAGTAGGACGAGCCCTCGTTGTCGCCGGTGTTGAAGTCGGGGATCTTGGCGATGCCGGCCGCCTCCGCGGCGTCGCGGATCGCGTCCAGGATCGCCCAGCGGATCCGCGGCGGCTCGACCCGCCATTCGCCGCCGGAGCGGTGGAAGCTGTTGGGCGGCGCGATGTGATCCTCGTGCTTGAGGAAGTAGGGCAGCACGTCGTCCCAGCCCCAGCCCGCGAGGCCGAGCTGGCGCCAGCCGTCGTAATCGGCGGCCTGGCCGCGCATGTAGATCATCGCGTTGATGGCCGAGGAGCCGCCGATGACCTTGCCTCGAGGATAGGCGAGCCGGCGCCCGTTCAGGCCGGCCTCGTCCTGGGTGGTGAACAGCCAGTCCGCCCGCTTGTTGCCGATGGCGAAGAGGTAGCCGGCCGGGATGTGGAACCAGATCCAGTTGTCGCGCCCGCCCGCCTCCAGCACCAGCACCCGCCGGCGCGGATCCGCCGAGAGGCGGTTGGCGAGCACGCAGCCCGCCGAGCCCGCCCCGACCACGACGTAATCGTAGCTGCCGAAATCCTCGAACCCACTGCCGGCCGTGGTGCCTGCCATCGCGCGTTCCGCCCTGGTGTCTCGTTTTCTGGCGGCCGGTGTAGCGCATTCCCCCGGCGACGGCGCAAGAGGTTGCCGCTAAGCTCGCCGAAAAGCGGGGAGGGGACCGATGGGGCGGAGTTTCGGAATCGCGGCAGGGCTCTCGGCAGGGCTCTCGGCAGGGCTCTTGGCCGGCCTGATGGCGGCGCCGGCGCTCGCCGGAGAGTGCGGCGCGCTCGCCAATCTCAGGATCGAGGCGGTGAACCTCCATTCCGCCGCTGAGGTGCCGGCTTCCGGCGACCTGCCGGCCTATTGCCGGGTGCTCGGCACGGTGCGGCCGGCGATCAGCTTCGAGGTGCGGCTGCCGCTGCGAGACTGGAACGGCAAGTATTACGGCACCGGCTGCGGCGGCTTCTGCGGCACGCTCCTGTCGGACGCGCCCGGCTTCACCAACGCGATGAATTACGGCCTGCGCCGGGGCTACGCCGCCTCGACGATGGACGGGGGCCACTGGGGCACCGGCTCGGCCGACGGACGCTGGGCCGCTGGCGACCTCGTCGCCCGGATGGATTGGGGCCAGCGCGCCGTGACCGAGACCGCCCGGGTCAGCAAGGTGCTGGTGCGGGCCTTCTACGACCGGACGCAACGGAAATCCTACTTCGCCGGCTGCTCCACCGGCGGCCGCATGGCGGCGATGGAGGCGCTGAAATACCCGAAGGACTTCGACGGGATCATCAGCGGGGCGCCGGCCCTCGACTATACCGGCCTCGTCGCCACCGGCTTTGCCTGGGTGGCGAAGGCCAATACCGGCCCGGACGGCAAGCCGATCCTGACGACGGCGCGGGCCAGGCTCGTGACCGAGGCGGTCGCCGCCGCCTGCGGGGCCAAGGAGCAGGGCGGCCTCGTCGCCGACCCGCGGCAATGCCGCTTCGAGCCCGCGTCGCTGCGCTGCACCGGCGGCGGCGCGCAGGCATGCCTGAGCGAGGCCGAGATCGGGGTGCTGGAGACGTGGTACGCCGGCCCGACCGACGCCTCCGGCCGCGCCCTCTATCCGGGCGGCATCCCGCTCGGCTCGGAGGCGCATTGGCCGCGCTGGCTCACGGGGCTCGGCAACGCGCCGGCGATCCTGCCGCTCTTTGCCGGCGACTTCCTGCGCTACATGGCGTTCTGGCCCTCGCCCGGGCCGGGCTACCGGGTGACGGATTTCGACTTTTCCGCCGACCCGGCGCGGCTGGCGCCGCAGGCGCAGACCTACAACGCCGCCACCTACGATCCGGCGAGCGCGACGGTGCGCCCGGCCGCCGACCTCTCGGCCTTTCGCGAGGCCGGCGGCAAGCTCCTGATCTATCACGGCTGGGCCGATTCCCTGGTGACGCCGTTCATGACGGTCGCCTTCTACGAGGCGCTGGCGAAAGGTGCGGGCGGCCTCGACGCCCTGGGCCAGACCGCGCGCCTGTTCATGGTGCCGGGCATGGACCATTGCGGCATCGGCACCGAGGGGCCGGGCATTGCCGACACCGGGATCGATCCCCTGACCGCGCTCGAGCGCTGGGTCGAGGCCGGCGAGGCGCCGCGCGAACTCGTGGCGACGAAGCGCGATGCCGGCGGGTCGGCGTTGTGGTCGCGCCCGGTCTGCGCCTACCCGCAGGTGCCGCGGGCCGACGGGGCCGGCCTCGCCTGCCCGGCGCCGTGACGCGCGACCGAGTGCGGGACTTTTTCCCGCACCCAATTGGCTTGGCCAATCGGATTAGGGCGAGACTCTGCCAATGCGGGCGGATTTTCTTCAACTTCTGACGTGTTAGAAATTGCCGACAGCCGCTTTCGTGGCATTCAATGCCGCAGGAGTGGCGGACATGACCGACGACGCACGACCCCGGGTCCTCGCGATCACCAGCATCACGGCCGTCAGCACGATCGACGGCGGCGATACCCTGGCGGCCGAGGTGAGCGGCCCGGACGGCGGCACGGTCTTCCTGCTGATCCCCCTCGGGGCCGCCGGCGCCCTGATCACCCAGCTCACCGACGCCGCCGAGCGCGGTGCGCAGGAGCGGCGCCAGCACAGCCGCGGCCGCTTGCCGGCGGTGGAGCTGTCGGCCTTCGATCCGTCGGCGTGAAAATCGTTCAAATGTGAACGATCGGCTGCACCGATCGTTTCGAGGGACCGGCGAGAACGGGCCTCCGCCGTGGAGGTCCCTCTCTTGTCGTTCAGGAACCGGTTGCGATTCGAGCACCAGCTCGCCGCCCTCGTCGGGCTGCTCTGCCTCGCCCTCGTGGGGGCGACGGTGGGCGGGGCGATCTGGCTCGAGCGGCGCAGCGCCGTGCGGCTGGCCGAGGACCGTCTCGAACGCCTCGCCGGCGGCATGGCCGAGAGCCTCGACGCCACCTTGCGCGAACGCTTTCGCGAGATCCAGGTCGTGGCCGGCCTCGCGCTCCTGCGCGAGCGCTGGACCGCCGACCCGGCGGCCGCCCGCGGCGTCCTCGCGGCGATGCGCACGACCGCCCCGGACTATGCCTGGCTCGGCTTCGTCGCCGCCGACGGCCGCGTGACGATCGGCACGGAGGGGATGCTGGAAGGCGTGGCGCTGAACGGCCGGACCTGGTTCGAGGCCGGCCTGACCCAGCCCAATGTCGGCGACGTCCACGAGGCGGTCCTGCTGAACCGCCTCCTCCATCGCGCCGGTCCCGAGCCGCTGCGCCTCGTCGACCTCGCCGCCCCGGTGCGCGACGCCGCCGGTACCGTCATCGGCGTCCTCGGCGGGCACCTGAGCTGGGACTGGGCCTCCCGCGTCCGCAGGCGCCTGCTCGAGACGGCGGCCCCCGGCACCGAACTGTGGGTGCTCGACCGGCGCGGCCACGTGCTGCTCGGGCCCGAGGTCGGTGCGGTGCCGTTCGGCCCGGCCCGGACCGGCGGCATGGTCGAGCGCGGCAGCGGCACCTTCGCGGTAGAACTCGGCGGCGAGGCGATGCGGGCCGGCTTCGCCTCGGCGGCCAAGGGCGAACGGGCCGAGATCGCCGGCGGCGATCCCGCCCTCGGCTGGATCGTGGTTGCGACCCGCCCGCAGGCCCGGATCCTCGCCCCGGTACACCAGTCGATCCGGCCGCTCCTCGCCCTCGGCGCCGCCGTGGCCCTGGTCGGCGTCGTGCTGGCCTGGTGCCTCGGCCGCGGCGTGGCCGCCCCGCTGCGCCGGATGACCGCGGCGGCCGACCGGATCGGCCGCGAGCCCGACGCCACCACCCTGCCGCACCTCGATCACGCCCGGGAGTTCCGCGAACTGTCCGCCTCCCTGCAGGCGCTCCTGCGGCGGATCGGCACCGCCGAGCGCGAGCTGAGCGACGCCACCGACCGCTCGACCCGCGTCGCCGCCTTCTACCGGCGCCAGATCGAGGCCCTGCGCCAGGTCGCCGGGACCGACATGCTCACCGGGCTCCTCAACCGCCGCGGCTTCGTCGTGCCGGCCGAGGAGGCCTTCGCCAGCGGCCGCAGCGGCCGCGGCGCCGCGGTGCTCGTGATCGACATCGACCACTTCAAGCGCGTCAACGACGAGCACGGCCACGATGCCGGCGACGCGGTCATCCGCCATGTCGGCGCCCTGCTGGCGGAGGCGGTGCGCGGCTCCGACACCGTGGCCCGTTTCGGCGGCGAGGAATTCGTGGTCCTGCTCGTCGGCCTCGGCTCCGCCGAGGCGGTGCTGATCGCCGGGCGCCTGTGCGCGGCGGTGCGGGAGACGACGGTCACCCATCCGGGCGGCACGATCGCGGTCACGGTCAGCATCGGCGTCGCGATGGTCGTGGGAGAGGATCCCGACATCCACGCGGCGATCGCCCGCGCCGACGCGGCGCTCTACGACGCCAAGGCGCGCGGCCGCGACCGGGTCGGCATCGCCCCGGGCACCGACGGGGTCGAGCGGGCGGCGTGACTGCCTGCTCAGCCCCGCTCCAGGCGGATCGACCGACGCACGACGCCGAACGCGGAAGCGAAGCCGGCGCTGGCGGCCTCGGCGGCAGCCTGGACCGCGTCGCCTGCCACTTGCAGTGCATGGCCGGCCTGAGCCTCGGGGACGGGGAGGGCCGCGACCCTCAGGGCCGCACGCGCGAAACCGACGCGCAGCACGTCGCGGTCATGGATCACCAGGGCGGCCAGCCGCGTATCCGCGAGGGCGACGACGAAGCCGCCATCCGCGAAGGCGATCTCGACCAGGGCCTTGGGCTGGCTCTCGTCCGCCTCGACCGCCGCCAAGGCCGAGGCCGCCAAGCCCGCAGCACCGGTCAGGTCCAGCGTCGATGCCAGGCCCAGGCTGCCCTTGAGGCCGGTCAGTACTTGCTCGCCCCAGCCACGCTCACCCGCTACGCCACCATGCGACTCGATGGTGACGACCGTGTCAACGCCACGCTCGATCCCGTCCGGGGTCGTGAAGACGCCGGCCTCATACTGTCCGCGTCCCTTCCCGCAACTGCCCGCGACAATCTTGATCTCGGCCATGTCGCGTTCCCAGCGATGACGGCGTCCTGCCGACGAGGGGCATTGGATCGACGACTCGATCCTCATCTCGTGCCCCATCGTATGCCGGAGCTTAATTCTGCTGGCGTGGCCCTGTCGAGAGGATCGATCCCATCGCGCCGAGCGTGGCAGAACCTTGCCTTGAAGCCGGAACCGGGGCAGCTGCCCGCCCATTGTTACTCCATGTGAGTATCGTGGAGCGATGGAGGCGACGATGATGAAAGGCGGATTGCTCTGGCTGATCGGCATACCGCTGCCGATCATCCTGATCCTGTTCTTCCTCGGCTACCTGCACTGACGAGGCCGGTTCCCTGGTCGGGCCAAGCCGTCTCCTGCGCCCGGCCGGTTCGCGGACAGCAGCGACAGGCAGGGCGTGGGTTACCCTCCGCTCCCCGTCGGCGGCGAAGAGCCTGGCCCGCACTCCTTCTCATCTCGATGCCGTCCCCGGTCGCCCCGCGGCTTGCGGGGAGAGACCCCGCGCGTCATCCTCGGCGCCGCCTCTCCGAATCCTCTCGCGTGCCTCGAACGTCGCGGCCGCCGTCCCGGCTCCGATATCCCGGCCTCCGCTCTTGCGCCGGGTCTTGCGCTGGGCGCCGGAGGCTTGGCAGACAGGGCCCCGGGCGGGAGCGCGAATGCGACGCCGCCCATGGCGGGAGCCGTCGGCCTCCCGCGCCAGGACGGGAGGAGACGGACATGACGGACGAACGCGCGGGCCAGCCGCTCGCAGGATCCCTGGCGGGCAAGGTTGCCTGGGTGACGGGCGCGGGCAGCGGCATCGGCGAGGCGGCGGCGCTGGCCCTCGCGGGCGCGGGGGCCCGGGTGGTCCTCACCGGGCGCCGCCAGGAACCGCTGCAAGACCTCGCCGCGCGCATCGCCGCGGCCGGCGGCGCGGCGGAGGTCGAGGTCGGCGACGTGACCGACGCGGCCCGCGTCGGCGCCATCGTCGCGCGGATCGGCGAGCGCTTCGGCCGCCTCGACGTGCTGGTGAGCAATGCCGGCAGCAACGTGCGCGAGCGGCGCTGGGACGCCTTGTCGCCGCAGGGCGCGCAAGAGGTGATCGCCGCCAACCTGTCGAGCGCGTTCTACGCCTCGCTCGCCGTGCTGCCGCTGATGCGCGCCCAGGGCGACGGCGTGCTCATCCACACCGCCTCCTGGGCCGGGCGCTTCGTCAGCCCGGTGAGCGGGCCGGCCTACACGGCGGCCAAGCACGCCGTGGTGGCGATGAGCCACAGCATCAACATGGAGGAATGCGTCAACGGGATCCGCTCGACGGTCCTGTGCCCGGCCGAGGTCGCGACCCCGATCCTCGACAAGCGCCCGGTGCCGGTGACGCCCGAGGACCGCGCCCGCATGCTCCAGCCCGACGACATGGCGGCGCTGATCCTGTTCGTCGCGACGCGCCCCCGGCACGTCTGCCTCAACGAGGTGGTGATCAGCCCGACCTGGAACCGCGGCTACGTGCCGGATGCCCGCCTGGGCTCGCGCCTCGGCGCCTGAAGAACGGGAGCCGGGCGACCTCCCGCAGGGCCCCGGGTGACCGTCGCGCGGTCGCCCGGGGCCCTGCGGGAGGTCGCCCGGGGGCCTGCGGGAGGTCGCCCGGGGGCCTGCGGGAGGTCACCCAGGGCCCTGCGGGAGGTCACCCAGGGCCCTGCGGGAGGTCACCCAGGGCCCTGCGGGAGGTCACCCAGGGCCCTGCGGGAGGTCACCTAGGGCCCTGCGGGAGCCTGGGTCTCAGGCGCCCCGGCCGGCGGCGTCGGCCTGCTCGGCTTGCGCCTTCAGCTCCAGCTCGCTCCGATGGAGCCGGCTGAGCAGCATGAGCATGCGGCCCGGCAGGGCCGTATCCTCGGCGGTGAGCGGCGCCGCGCGGCGCCAGGGGGCGGCATCCCGGGCGGGAGCCGGCCGGGCGGAGGGGTGAGCGGTCTCTGCGGAAACTTCCGGCTCGACCTGCTCGCGGAGTCGGGTACGCATCGCACGATCCTTCGACGGCCGGTTTCTGGCGACCGGCGCCGCTATGAACGCCGACCCGGTGCTGCGGTTCCGTCGCGACAGGCGGATCTTCCGCAGGGGCAGGGCGAGTGTGGCGTGAGTGCCACGGCGGGCCGGGGCAGCCGGTGGGCCGGCCGCGGCGCCCTCTTGCCGGAGGGGCGTGACGGGGCGGTGACGGCGGGCGGCGCGGATGCTATTGGCGCGGGCATGCTCGAAGGCCTGCCGCCCCACCGCCCGACCCACGTGCTCCGTCTCGACACGAGCGAGCGCGCGGCCCGCGCCATGACCGACCTGATCGGCGAGGTCTTCGACCCGACCGAGACCGCGGTCGCGGCCTTCGAGGCCGAGGACGGAAAGACCTGGCACCTCGAGGCCTACTTCTCCGAGGAGCCCGACGAGGAGGCGGTGCGCGAGCTGATCCGCCCGATCCTCGGCGACGCCGCCGACGAGGCGGTCTTCGCGGCGATCGACCAGCAGGACTGGGTCCGCGCCTCCCTCGAGGGGCTGAAGCCCGTGCGCGCCGGCCGCATCCTGGTCCACGGCTCGCACGACCGCGGCCGGGTCCAGCCGAACGACCTGCCGATCGAGATCGAGGCGGCGCTCGCCTTCGGCACCGGCCACCACGGCACCACGCTCGGCTGCCTCCTCGCCCTCGTCGACGAGGTCAAGCGCCGCCGGCCCCAGCGCGTCCTCGACGTCGGCACCGGCACCGGCATCCTGGGCCTCGCCGCCGCGCGCCTGCTGCACAGCCGGGTCATCGCCGGCGACCTCGACCCGGAGGCGGTGGCGACCGCCCGGACCAACGCCGCCTTCAACGGCATGGCCAACCTGATGGCGTTCTACGAGGCGCCGGGCCTGCGCCACCCGCTCGCCCGGGTCGCCCGCGGCTACGACCTCGTCTTCGCCAACATCCTGGCCCGGCCGCTGCGCGGCCTCGCCCCCAGCCTCGCCCGCGCGGTGGCGACGGACGGCACGCTGGTCCTGTCGGGCCTGATCCCCCGCGACGTGCCGGGCGTGCTCTCGGCCTATGCCGCGCAGGGCTTCCGCCTGCGCCGGCGCCGGCTGATCGAGGGCTGGGCCACCCTGGAGCTGCGCCGCGGCGGCGCGGCGCCCAGGCCGCGCTAAGAGGCTATGCCATAATGCCAAGCTTCTCCACCAGGAGACGAAGCGCGGCAGTAGGTCCAAGTAGGATAGCCTCTAAGCAGAGTTGCACGCACGGTACACGGCAATGGTGTGCTGTTTGTCGGCATAGGGCTATCCCATCTGCAACCTCGTCCTGAGGTGTTGGTCGATCGAAGATCGACCGACCTCGAAGGAGGGCTCCAGAAATCCCCGAGATCCCTGGAGCCCTCCTTCGAGGCTCCCTTTGGTCGCACTTCAGGATGAGGTTGGGGAGTGGGACGGGCCGGTGACGGACCGCGTTGTCGATCCCATGATCTGCGCCGGGTGCTCTCGCTCAGCTTATTGGTCTTGAATCGCTCTTGTCGCCGAGCCGGTGACCACGGCGGCGAATGATGCGGGGGTCTCACGGAACGGCGCCAACGTTGATCGGTTGTCCGGGCATCGCCGCTTACCGGTAGGGGGTATATGTATCTCGAGCCGGGGCGGCCCGTGCGCGGACCGCCAATCCCGGCCCTCCGCGGCACGCGCCTCGGAGACCGATCGGCATGAAGGCCCTCGTCTGGCACGGCACCGCGGATATCCGGTGCGACACCGTTCCCGATCCGACGATCGAGGACGGGCGCGACGCGATCATCAAGGTCACCGCCTGCGCCATCTGCGGCTCCGACCTGCACCTCTACGACCATGTCATGCCGGGCATGAAGTCGGGCGACATCATGGGCCACGAGACCATGGGCGAGGTGGTCGAGGTCGGGCGGGACAACAAGGCGCTCAAGGTCGGCGACCGGATCGTCGTGCCGTTCACGATCATCTGCGGCCAGTGCGACCAGTGCAAGCGCGGCAACTTCTCGGTCTGCGAGCGCACCAACCGCAACGCCAAGCTCGCCGAAGCCGCCTTCGGCCACACCACCGCGGGCCTGTTCGGCTACACCCATCTCACCGGCGGCTATGCCGGGGGCCAGGCCGAATACCTGCGGGTGCCCTTCGCGGACGCCACCCACATCAAGGTGCCGCGCGGCCTCTCCGACGAGACGCTGCTCTTCCTCTCCGACATCTTTCCGACCGGCTGGCAGGCGGCGGTCCAGTGCGACATCCAGCCGGAGGACACGGTGGCGATCTGGGGCTGCGGCCCGGTCGGCCAGATGGCGATCCGCTCGGCGATCCTGCTCGGGGCGCGGCGCGTCATCGCGATCGACCGGGTGCCCGAGCGCCTCACCATGGCGCGGGCCGGCGGCGCCGAGACGATCGACCTCGACCGGGAACCGAACGTCGTGGCGCGCCTCAACGACATGACCGGCGGCAAGGGACCGGAGAAGTGCATCGATTCGGTCGGGATGGAGGCCCACGCCACCACCTCGCTCGATGCGATCTACGACCGCGCCAAGCAGGCGGTGATGCTGGAGAGCGACCGGCCGCACGTGCTGCGCCAGATGATCATGGCCTGCCGGCCGGCCGGCGTGCTGTCGATCCCCGGCGTCTATGGCGGCCTGATCGACAAGGTGCCGTTCGGCGCGGCGATGAACAAGGGGCTGACCTTCCGGATGGGCCAGACCCACGTCAACCGCTGGAGCGACGACCTCCTGCGGCGGATCGAGGAGGGCCAGATCGACCCGTCCTTCGTCATCACCCACACGGTCGGCCTCGAGCAGGGACCGGAGATGTACCGCACGTTCCGCGACAAGCAGGACGGCTGCATCAAGGTGGTGATCAAGCCGTGAGCGGGAAAACCATGAACCACGCGCGCACCAACCGCTCCGTCGACCCCCGCTCCCGCTCCGCGCACGACGCGCTCGCCCGCGGCCTCGGCTGGTTCTCGATCGGCCTCGGCCTCGCCGAGATCCTGGCGCCCCGGGCCCTGTGCCGGGCGCTCGGGATGGAGGGCCGCGAGGCCCTGGTCCAGGCCTACGGCGCCCGCGAGGTCGCCACCGGCGCGGCGATCCTGATGAGCCACGATCCGACGCCGTGGATCTGGGGCCGGGTCGCGGGCGACGCCCTCGACCTCGCTACCCTGGCGACCGGCTTCGAGGGCGACAATCCCCGCGCCGGCACCCTGGCGCTCGCCACCGCGGCGGTGGCCGGGGTGACGCTCGCCGACGTCGTCTGCGTCCAGGGGCTGACCGCCGACAAGCGGCTGCCGCCGCCCGGGACCTACGAGTACCACCACCGCAGCGGCTTTCCCCGCGGCCTTGCCGCCGCCCACGGCGCCGCCCGCGATTTCGCGGTGCCGCGGGACTTCCGCATTCCCGACGCCTTGCGCCCCTGGCGCGACGGCCGGCCCGAAGGGTGAGGGCGAGGCCCTCGCTTCCGGTCACGCAGGCCGGTGCCAAAAAAGAGAGGGCCGCCTTTCGGCGGCCCTCCTGCTCCGGTCGGTCTCGACGCTTATTCCTTGTCGCCGCGATGGATGCCCTTGTCGCGGTTCTCCTTCAGCCGGCCGTCATCCGAATGCTGGACGGTGCCCTGGTTCGGCGCATCGGGATTCTTGTGGTTATGGCGACCGTTGTCGTCAGTATTGTGCGACTGAGACTGCTGCTTATTGTCGGCCATATCCGTATCTCCCGTGATATGCGGCGCACCGCGGTGAGTGTCTCGATAACATATGATCGGGATGCGGGTTCCTGGGCGAATCGCGTGACTGCGCGCGGCGGAGCGCGACATTCCGTCGGGCGTCGTTTCTCGTCGCAGGGGGCCGGATAGACCTTGAATTCGAGCCGAGCCTTGCCAGGCGGCATCACGCGGCGGCGGGTCTCCGCACGGCGCGCGGCACCCGCGATTCTGCCTGTCAGGACGGCGTTGACGAGCGGAATGGTCGTGCCTATCAATTATAGCAACAGCTATAATGATGAGCCGTTGCGATGCGCCATACCTGTGTCCCGCTTCCCTTCCGCATCGCAGGTTTCGTCCTGCCCCGCTTCATCCTAGCCTGCCTCGCGGCCGGGATGGCGGGCTCGCCCGCCCGCGCCCAGTCCCTGCCCACCGCCGCCGAGAACCTGACCCCCGGCGACCTCGACAGCGAGCACCTGTTCGGCTTCACCGAGGGCAGCGACCTCGGCGTGCCCGGCGAGGCGGAGCTCGAATGGGAGACGAGCGGGCGGCTCGGCCGGCGCCTCGGCCGCTTCCTCGCCGTCGACAGCGGCCTCGCCGTGAAGGTGCCGCTGACGAACGACTTCCGCCTCGCGCCGGGCCTCACCTTCAGCGCCCATAACATCGGGCATGACATCGGGGCGCCGGATGCCCCGGCCCGGACCACCGGAGGCATCAACGGCGGCTTCCTCGAGACCCGCCTGCGCCTGATGGACCGTCGCGCCGCGCCGTTCGGCCTGACGCTCGGCATCGTGCCGGGCTACGGCACCGTCGATGGCGGCTCCGGCGCGCCGGCACGCAGCTTCGGGACCGATGTCGCCCTGCTTGCCGACCGGGAGCTGATCCCCGGAACCCTGGTCGCCGCGGTCAATCTCGGCTTCGCCGTCTCGTCGACCCGGCCGAAGGCCACGGACGAGCAGGTGCTCGGATCGGGCCTCGAGGCGTCCGGGGCGCTGTCCTACCGGGTCTCGCCCGGCCTCTTCGCCGGCGCCGAGGTTCGCTACGCCCGGGCCTACGAGGGCCCGGCCCTCGGCCGGCTCGTCGGCGAGGCGGTCTATCTCGGGCCCACCCTCTACGCGACCCTGTCGCCGCGGGCCTGGGCCTCGTTCACCTGGGGCGTCCAGGTCGCCGGGCGGGCGGTCGACGCGCCCGGCCCCCTCGACCTGTCGAGCTTCGACCGGCACCAGATGCGCCTGCGCGTCGGCTACAGCTTCTGACAATGGGTGCGCGCCGCACCCGGGTTTCCGTTGCCCTCGTCGACAATCTCCCGTAGCGTCATCGCATGAGCCCGACCCGCCCGACGATGACCGTCCGAGGCCGACGCTGCGTTCGACGCGGTCGGCGTGACGGGGGCGTGTAGCTCCTCGCCAGCTTGAGCGGCCTTCGCGCTGCTCGCTTGCACCCACACCGGATCGCGTCCTCCCGAGCCTCGCGGCCGTGAGCGCGGCGGGGCGTCACCTGCCCCGTGCGGTGGAGCCCGATCCCTCGGGGCCGGGGCGCAAGAAGGCGAACACCCGTGAAGACCATCAACCCGCCGAGCGTCTGGACCGTGCCGGAGCCGTTCCGCACGATCTACACCCACGCCGCCGAGGCCCCGGCAGGCCGCAGCCTCTTCGTGTCCGGACAGTTTGGCGTCGCGCCGGACGGGCGGATGCGCGAGGATTTCGCCGGGCAGCTCGCGCAGGCGATGGACAACGTCGAGGCCTTGCTCGCGGCGGCCGGGATGGGACGGCCCGACATTGCCAAGGCGACGTTCTTCCTCACCCGCTCCGGCGATCTTCCGGGGCTCGGCGAGATGCGGCGGGCGCGCTGGGCCTCCGACACGCCCGCCGCCGTGACCGTCCTCGTCGTCGCGGGCCTGGCGCGGCCGGATGCGCTGGTCGAGGTCGAGGTGACGGCCGTCGCGACCCCGCCGGACGCGCTCGCCCTCGGGACCCTGCGCCCCGCGACGAGGGCGGACGTCCCGGCGATCCGGTCCCTGGTGCGGGCGGCCTACGCGAAGTGGGTGCCGGCGATCGGCCGGGAGCCCGTGCCGATGACGGCCGATTACGCGCAGGCCGTCCGCCTGCACCGCTTCGACCTGCTGGAGCGGGACGGCGCGCTCGTCGCCCTGGTCGAGACGATCCCCCGGCCCGACCATCTCTGGGTCCAGAACCTGGCGGTCTCCCCCGCCCATCACGGCCAGGGCCTCGGCCGGGCGATGCTGCGGCGGGTCGAGGACGTCGCCCGCTCGCTCGGGCACGGTGCGATCAAGCTGGTGACGAACCCGGCCTTCGCCGGCAACGTCGAGTTCTACCGGCGGGCGGGCTTCGTCGTCGAGCGCGAGGAGCCGTTCCGGGGCGGCGTCGCGGTCCACCTCGCCAAGACGCTCTGACGAGGCGCCCCGAGCGCAAGCCGGCCCGGCACCGGGCCGGCCCTGCGACCGTGCGCGCGGGGGTCGCTACCCCACCCCCGTCGGCCCGTCGAGCGCCAGCCGCACCCGGCGCGCCAGCTCCATCCGGCGGTAGGGCTTGTTGATGATCTCGAACTCGCTGCCGCCGGCATCGGTGCGCTCGATCGAGGCCTCGGCGTAGCCGGTGGTGAGCAGCACCCGGATGCGGGGCTGGCGTTCGCGGGCGGCGCGGGCGAGGAGCACGCCGTTCATGCCCCCGGGCATGATCAGGTCGGAGAACAGGAGATCGACCTTCTCGCTCTCGTCGAGGAGGTCGAGCGCCTGCCGGGCGTCGTGGGCGACGAGCACCGTGTAGCCGAAATCCTGCAGGATCACCTTGGCGGTGTCGGCGACGTCCTGGCGGTCGTCGACCACCAGGATGGTTTCGGTGCCGCTGCGGTCGACGGCCCGCGGCGCCGGGCGGCGCTCGGCGGTGACGACCTGGTCGGTGGCCGGGAAGAGCAGCCGCACGGTGGTGCCGCGGCCGACCTCGGAGGTGATCCGCACGGTGCCGCCGGACTGCTTGGCGAAGCCGTACACCATGGCGAGGCCGAGACCCGTGCCGCGGCCCTCCTCCTTGGTGGTGAAGAACGGCTCCATCACCCGGGCCAGGATCTCGGCCGGCATGCCGAGGCCGGTATCCTGCACCTGCACCACCGCGTAGGGGCCCGGCCGCACCATCAGCAAAAGGCCCATCTCGTCGTCGATGGTCAGGTTCTCGGTCTTGATCGTCACGGTGCCGCCGCCCGGCATCGCGTCGCGGGCGTTCAGCAGCACGTTGAGGAGCGCCACCTCGGCCTGGGTCGGGTCGATGCGGCAGTTCCAGAGCTCGGGCGACAGGTCGGTCCGCATCACGACGTGGTCGCCGAGCGTGCGCCCGGTGATCTCGTTCATGCCGCGCACGAGGTTGTTGAGGTTGAGCGCCCGCCCGTCGAGGCGCTGCTTGCGGGCGAAGGCGAGGAGCTGGTGGGTGAGCCGTGCCGCCCGGTCGGTCGCGGCGCGGATCGCCGCCCCGGCGCCGAGAAGCCGGGTCACGTCGATCGTCGGGTGCTCGGCCAGCGCCAGCACCACGTCGGTGTAGCCGCTGATGACCTGGAGGAGGTTGTTAAAGTCGTGGGCGATGCCGCCGGTGAGCTGGCCCAACGCCTCCATCTTCTGGGCCTGGTGCAGCGCCAGCTCGGCGTCGCGCCGGCGCGACACGTCGAGCTGCGAGCCGAAGAAGTAGACCAGGTCGCCCTTCTTGTCGTAGACCGGCGAGACGAACAGCGCGTTCCAGAAGGTCGAACCGTCCTTGCGGTAGTTCAGGATCTCGGTGGCGATCTCCTTGCGCTCGGCGATGGCGCGGCGCACTTCGGCCACCGTCTCGCGATCGGTCTCCGGTCCTTGCAGGAATCGGCAATTGGTGCCCACGAGCTCTTCCGGCGTGTAGCCGGTCATGCGCAGGAAGGCCTGGTTGGCGAAGATGATCGGGTTGTCCGGCTGGTGCGGATCGGTCACGATCATCGGCATCCGCGTCGTCTCGACGGCGGCGAAGAAGATGTCGGAATGAGTGTCGTTCACGGCGCGCGGCCCGCGCGAGGTCACGGCCGGCCCCAGCCCGCCGAGGTCCGGCTTCTCCGATATATCCACCATCCGGGGCCTCCTAGCCGCTGGCTCAGCCTCGCGACACGCGGTCAGGCCTCTATCCGCCTGACCAGATAGGCACGGGCGAAGGATATCAACCGACCCTAAAGGATAGTGCACGACTTCCCGGAGCGCGACTTTGTCGCGGGATCCTTACGGAACGATCGCGTGAACGGTGGGAGTGGCATGGTCCCGTCCGATCTTCGGGCAAGGGCGCTGCCGATGCCTGGGCCCGACTTGCCTGCATCCGGGAGGGTGTTCCCAAGAGACCGGCCCGATCTGACGCGGCGGGCCGGTTTTGCCGTGGCGGCGGAGGGTTTCCGGGGCTAATCTTGCGGCGCGCGTTTCAGTCGTACGCGATCCGTTTTCCACCTCTCCAGCCCGCGAGGTTCCGATGCCGCCCGCCACCGTCCCGGATGTGACCTTCCACACCCGCGTCAGGAACGACGCCCTCGGCGGCCCCAACCCGTTCGAGTGGAAAGACCTCACCACCGCCGAAGTGTTCGGCGGGCGCAGCGTCGTGCTGTTCGCGCTCCCCGGCGCCTTCACGCCGGCCTGCTCGGACGACCACCTGCCGGGCTACGAGCAGCATGCCGACGCCTTTTCCGCCCTCGGCATCGACCAGGTGATCTGCCTGTCGGTCAACGACGCCTTCGTGATGTTCCAATGGGCGAAGTCCAAGGGCATCGAGAAGGTGTTCATGCTGCCCGACGGCAATGCCGACTTCACGCGCCAGATGGGCATGCTGGTCAAACGCGGCCGCCAGGGCATGGGGATGCGCAGCTGGCGCTACTCCATGCATGTCGAGGACGGCCGGATCGCCAAGATGTTCGTCGAGCCGGGTTTTCGCGACGACCCGCCGGGCGTCGGCCTGACGGTCTCGGATGCCGGGACGATGCTCGCCTACCTCCGGAGCCGGTAGGCGTCGGGTCGGGCGCGCATCGCCTCGACGAAGGCCCGGAACGCGGCGCTCGGCTGGCGGCGGCTCGGGTAGTACAGGTGGTTGGGCGGCAGGACCGGCGCCCACCCGGCCAGCACCTCGACGAGGGCGCCGGCCGCGATTCCGTCCTCGACGCAAGCGAGCGGCAGGCAGGCGACGCCGAGGCCGGCGAGCGCGGCATCCCCCATGACCCCGACGTCGTTGGTGACGAAGGCGCCGGGCACCGCGCGCTCGAACCGGTGCCCGTCCCGCACGAACTCCCAGACGTGGACCGTGCCCGACGAGGTGTAGCGGTAGCACAGGCAGCGGTGCCGGCCGAGATCCCCCGGCTCCCGCACGCCGCCGTGGGACGCCAGGTAGGCCGGGGCGGCGACGAAGACGAGCGGTACGGCCGCGCTGATGCGGACCGCGATCATGTCGCGCTGCAGCGCGACCTCGTGCCGGACCCCGCAATCGAACCGCTCGGCCACGATGTCGGTCAGGCCGTCGTCGACGACGAGCTCGACCGAGACGTCCGGGCAGGCGGCCGCGAAGGCGGGCAGGCGCGGCAGCACGACGTGCACGGCCGCCGTGCGGTGCGCATTGACCCGGATGCGGCCGGCGGGCCGGGCGCGGGCGGCGTCCAGGCCGCCGAGCGCCTCCTCGACCGCCGCCATGGCGGGGCGCAGGCTCAGCAGCAGGTCCGCGCCGGCCTGCGTCGGCGCCAGCGAGCGGGTGGTCCGGTCGAGGAGCCGCACACCGAGCTTCGTCTCGAGGGACCGCATGGAATGGCTGAGCGCGGAGGCCGACAGGCCGAGCCGGACGGCCGCCCGGGCGAAGCTGCCCGCCTCGACGATGGCCGCGAAGGCGGCGAGCCCGGACCAGAGATCACGATCCACTGCTGAGAATCCTTCAGCAACCCGTGCGGTCAGCCCCGTCTAATCCGCAGGCCGGACCCGGTCCATCTCGGGGGCAGCCCTCCGAGCGGCGATCCCTCGGATGCCCCGCCCCGACGAGACAGGATTCTTCCCGATGGACCTCCACTCGCTTCGCGCCCTCGGCCGTTCCGGGCTGCTCGTCAGCCCGCTCGCGCTCGGCACCATGACCTTCGGCACGCCGCGCTGGGGTCTCGACGAGGCCGGCAGCCGCGCGGTGTTCGACCGCTACGTCGGCCTCGGCGGCAACGTCATCGACACCGCCGACGTCTATGCCGGCGGCCGGTCGGAGGAGATGGTCGGCCGGTTCGTCGCCGAGGCCGGCCTGCGCGACCGCTTGGTGATTGCGACGAAATCCGGGTTCGCGACCGGGCGGGGCCCGCATGCCGGCGGCAACGGCGTGCGCCACGTCCGCGCCGCCCTCGACCGGTCGCTCGCGCGGCTGCGCACCGACTTCATCGACCTCTACTGGGTGCATGTCTGGGACGGGATCACCCCAGCCGAGGAACTCCTGGAGACGATGACCGCGCTGATCCGGGCCGGGAAGATCCGCTACTGGGGCCTGTCCAACACCCCGGCCTGGTACGCGGCCGAGATCGCCACCATGGCGCGGCTGCGCGGCCGGCCGATGCCGGTCGGACTGCAGGAATTCTACAGCCTGGTCGAGCGCGGGGCGGAACGGGAGCACCTGCCCTTCGCCCGGTCGGCCGGCCTCGGCCTCGTGCCGTGGAGCCCGCTCGCCTACGGGCTCCTGACCGGCAAGTACGACCGCGCCGCGGTCGAGGCCGGCTCGCGCCGCCGGGACGGCGTGCCGAACGAGGCCGCGGCGGCCGAGACCGCACGCCCGGCCGACGACAAGCGCCTCGACGGCGACAACCCCTTCGGCGACAGCCTGTTCACCGCGCGCAACTGGGACATCGTCGAGGTCTTGAAGCGCGTCGCCGCCGAGGCGGGCGAGACGCCGGCCCGGGTGGCGCTCGCCTGGGTGATCGGCCGGCCGGGCGTCGCCTCGACCCTGATGGGGGTGAGCCGGGCCGATCAGGTGAGCGACAACGCTGCGGCGCTGACCCTCGCGCTCTCGCCCGAGCACCTGGCGGCGCTCGATGCGGCGAGCGGCGGCGGGCCGATGCTCTCCGGCCTGTCGCGGCCGCCCTTGCGCGATCGGGTCGTGTTCGGCGGCGCGGCCGTCCGCGGCTGGGGCGAGTAGGGGTCAGGCCGGAGAGCGTCGGCCCGCCGCCGCCAGCACGATCCGGGCGGCGCTGCGGCTCGGATCGTCGCCGTCGGGCAGCCGCATCGTGGCGTCGAGGCGGGCGAGCGCGCCCTCCTGCGCCGCCCGGGCCGGACCGTCGGGCAGGAGGGGCCCGAGCGCCGCCGCCAGCCGCTCGGGCGTGCACTCGGCCTGGATCAGCTCGGGGATCGCGTTCTCGCCCAGGATCAGGTTCGGCAGCACGATCGTCGGCACCTGGATCAGGCGGCGCACGATCACCTCCTCGATCTTGGGCACCTGGTAGGCCACCACCATCGGCACGCCGGCGAGCGCGAGCTCGAGGGTCACCGTGCCCGACGCCGCGAGCGCCGCGCGCGCGCGCCGGAAGGTCGCGAGCTTGTCGGCCTCGCCGTCGATCAGCCGCGGGCGCAGAGGCCAGGTGGCGGAGAGGCGCTCGATCAGGGCGCGGTGGCGGGCGACCGCCGGCAATTCGACCGTGAAGGCGTGGCCCTGCGCCCGGATCCCGGCCAGGGTAGCGCCGAAGACCGGCATCAGCCGCTCGATCTCGCTGCGGCGCGAGCCCGGCAGCACCGCCAGAACCGGCTCGGGCCCCCGGCGGGCCTGCTGCTCCGCCGGGTCCGGGCGCAGCTCGCCAAGGCGCTCGATCAGCGGATGACCGACATAGGTGCAGGCCGGACCACCGAGGCGCCGGTGGGCGTCGGGCTCGAACGGCAGCAGGGCGAGCACGTGGTCGATGTAGCCGCGCATGGTCTTGGCGCGCCACGGCCGCCAGGCCCAGACGCTCGGGCTGACGTAGTCGACCACCGGCAGGTCCGGCAGCTGGCGGCGCACCCGGCTCGCCACCGCGTGGGTGAAGCCCGGGCTGTCGATGATGACGAGCACGTCGGGACGGGCGGCCACGCAGGCCCGCACGGTCTGGCGGATGCGCCGCATCAGCAGGCGGATGCGGGCGGCGACCGCCAGGTAGCCGATCACCGCCACGTCCTCGAGGGGAAACAGCGAGGCCATGCCCTCCGCCGCCATGGCGTCGCCGCCGACGCCGGCGAGCGCGAGGGGACGGTCCGAGACGGCGTTGAGCGAGCGGATCAGCTTGGCGCCGAGCTGGTCGCCGGATTCCTCGCCCGCCACCAGCCAGATCGTGAGGGGACGCCCGGTCGGGGCCGCGTCGCTCACGGTGCAGGCTCCCGGGACGCCCGGTCCCATGGGGCAGGCTCCGGATCGGGCGGCAGGCCGAGGAGGAAGAGGCCGAGCCGGTCGGCCAGCGCCGCCGTCTCGGCGCGGTCGAGCACCAGGGTGTCGCCGGCCCCGACCGCGATGCCGATGCAGCCGGCCTGCGCGGCGCGCTTCACCGTGCGCGGGCCGATCGCCGGCAGGTCGACCCGGAGGTCCTGGCCGTCCTTGGCCCGCTTCACCAGCACCATCGCGGCGGGTGCGCGCCCGAGGCCGAGGGGGCGGCGGGCGAGCGTCCGCGCGCGATCGAGCATCCGGTCGGTGCCCTCCGGTCCCTCGACCGCCAGCACCCGCCGGCTCGCCACCACGGCGGCCTGGCCGACATCGTGCGGCGACAGGCTGGCGAGCAGCGCCCGGCCGGCCGCCACCGAGGCGTCCGCCGCCTCGTCGGGCCCCAGCGCCCCGAAACGGCCGACCGGCGCCATCAGGCCGGGGGCGAGGTCGCGCACGCCGAGCACCTGCAGGCCGTGCTCCTCGAGCAGCGCCAGCACGCCGCGCAGGAGGTGGTCGTCGCCGCCGGAGGCCAGCGAGCGCAGGGTCTCGCGGTTGCGGTAGGCGGCCAGCGTGTTGAGGAGGGCGGCGGGGCTCGGCCGCGCCACGGCGCCGGCCAGCGTCACCCCGGCGGGAGTCCAGCCGCACAGGGTGTCGAGGGCGCCGCGCACGTCGAGGAGATCGACCGTGGCATCGGCCCGCCGGCGGGTCGCCGGGTCGGCGAAGCCCCGGATCGCCAGCACGCGGCAGGGCCGGCCGGCCCGTTCCAGGGCCTCGACGATGAGCAGCGGCAGCCGGCCGGAGCCGGCCACGATGGCGACCGGCCCGGATGCTTGCGAGGCGGGCGGGCGATCGGCGCGGGCCGCCGCGGCGGCCATCACGCCGGACCCGGCGCCTCGCGCGGGGTGCAGACCGAGCGCTTGCCGCCCTCGCGGATGAAGGCCAGGATCTCCTGCACGATCGGGTGCTGGTCGAACTCCGTCGCCACGTCCTCGACCCGCTCCATCAGGGTGCCTTCGAGGGCGAACAGCAGGCGGTAGGCCTTGCGCAGCGCGTGGATCTCCTCGCGGGAGAAGCCGCGGCGCTGCAGCCCGATGATGTTCAGCCCCGACAGGTGGGCGCGGTTGCCCACCGCCATACCGTAGGGGATCAGGTCGTTCTCGAGGCCCGACAGGCCGCCCACGAAGGCATGCGCGCCGACCCGGGCGAACTGGATCACCGCGGCGCCGCCGCCGAGGATCGCGTAGTCCCCCACCTGGCAATGGCCGGCCAGCATCACGTTGTTGGAGAACACGACGTGGCTGCCGACCCGGCAATCGTGGCCGACGTGGCTGTTGGCGAGGAACGCGCAGGAATCGCCCACCACCGTGGCGAGACCGCCGCCGGCGGTGCCGGGATTCATCGTCACGCCCTCGCGGATCTGGCAATCGGCGCCGATCGTCAGGGTCGAGTCCTCGCCGCGGAACTTCAGGTCCTGCGGCGGGTGGCCGATCGACGCGAAGGGGTAGATCCGGGTGCGGGCACCGACGGTGGTGCGGCCGGCCACGACGACGTGGCTCACGAGCCTGACGCCGTCGCCGAGCGTAGCCTGCGGCCCGACATGGCAGAACGGCCCGATCTCGACGCCGGCGCCGATCACCGCGCCGTCCTCGACCACCGCGCTCGGATGGATGCGGGTCTCGGGCAGGTCGTCCTGCCGTCCCTCGCCGGTCTGGATCTCGCTCATTCGGTCACCAGCATCGCGCCGATCTCGGCCTCGGCCACCAGCACGCCGTTGACCTTGGCCTCGCCCTTGAACCACCACATGAAGCGGCGGTTGCTGGTCTTGCGCATGTGGTACTCGACCACGTCGCCCGGCACGACCGGCTTGCGGAACTTCGCCTTGTCGATGGTCATGAAGAAGACCTTGCTCGGCTTGGCGTCGCCCTTGAGCTTGTGGGCGCAGCAGATCGCGCCGGCGGTCTGGGCCATGCCCTCGATCAGCAGCACGCCCGGGAAGACCGGGGCGGCCGGGAAATGGCCGGTGAAGTGCGGCTCGTTGATCGTGACGTTCTTGATGCCGATGCAGCTCTCGTCCCGGTCGATCTGCACGATCTTGTCGATCATCAGGAACGGGTAGCGGTGGGGCAGGAGCTCCATCACCCGCAGGATGTCGGCCGTACCCAACTCGGCAGGCATCTCGGTCATGGTGTCTGGCTCCCTCATGGCGGCCCCGGAGACGCTCCGGTCGTCGGTGCGTCGTCTTTGGCGAGAAGCGGCGCGGATGCAAGCGATTTGCGGCGGGAGCGCGGCGGAGGCTCCGCTCCCGGTCCACGCCCCGTCCCGTGCCCCGGAATCCCGCTCCCGGCCGGCCCGACGGGCTTCAGCCCTCGCCGCCCTCGTCGCGGGCGCGCGCCGCGAGGTTCTTGAGCGTCGTCATCTCGCGGAACCACTCGCGCACGGGCTTGGCCGGCGTGCCGCCCCAGCGCGAGCCCGCCGGCACGTCCTTGTTGACGTTGCTCGACCCGGCGATCTGCGCGCCCATGCCGATGCGCAGGTGGCCGACCACCCCGACCTGGCCGCCGAGCACGACGTAGTCCTCGAGCGTGGTCGAGCCCGAGATGCCGACCTGGGCGACGATCACGCAGTGGCGGCCGATGACGACGTTGTGGGCGATCTGCACCAGGTTGTCGATCTTGGTGCCCTCGCCCACAACCGTGTCGCGGCTCGCGCCCCGGTCGATCGTGGTGTTGGCGCCGATCTCGACGTCGTCCTGGATGATGACCCGGCCGACCTGCGGCACCTTGAGATGGCCGCCCGGCCCCATGGCGAAGCCGAACCCGTCCTGGCCGATACGGGCGCCGCCATGCACGATCACCCGGTTGCCGAGGAAGGCGTGCAGCACCGAGGCGCCGGGGCCCACGGCGCAGCCCCGCCCGATCCGCACGCTGGGGCCGACGACGCAGCCCGCCGCCAGCACCGTCCCGGCGCCGATCTCGGCCTCGGGCCCGACCACTACGCCGGGATCGACCACCACGCCGGGCTCGAGCCGGGCGGTCGGGTGGACGAAGGAGCCCGGCGACACGCCGGTGGCGCCGAACAGCGAGGTCGGGCGCGCCGCGCTCGGAAAAAGCCGGGCCAGCACCTGCGCGAAGGCGCGATAGGGCTGGGGCGTCACCAGGGCGACCGTGCCGGCCGGCACCCGGGCGGAGAAGCGCGGCGAGACCAGGCAGGCGCGGGCGCGGGTCGCCGCCAGCGCGTCGCCGTACTTGGCGTTGTCCATGTAGGCGAGGTCGTCGGGACCCGCGCTCTCGAGCGGGCTCGCGGCCCGGACCACCGCCTCGCCGTCGGTCCCCGGCGGCAGGGTCGCACCGGCGAGCGCCGCGATCTCGCTCAGGGAGACGGGGCCCGAGAGGGGGAAGAAGACCGGTTCCGACATCGCCTGCATCCACTGGGGCCGGGTGCGCCGGAGGGTCGGCCCGCCCGTCCTTATCGAGGGGAGGGCGCCCGGACTAGCGGCATAATCGGATGGGTACAAACGAAAACGGCCGCCGGGCGGGCTGCCCGGCGGCCGTCGATCCCGGCGGGGGTGCCATCGGCACCCCCGCGATGTCCTCAGAAGCGCGAGCCGCCCGAGAAGCGGAACGCCTGCGTCTGGTCCTTGCCGACCTTGCCGAAGTAGGTGCCGTCGGCGCCGAAGACCTTCTGGCCCTCATCCTTCGAGAGGGCGTAGGCGTAGTCGAAGCGGATCGGGCCGAGCGGCGAGTTCCACAGGATCGAGGCGCCGACCGACGAGCGGATCGTGGCCTTGTCGCGGACGTTAACGCATTCCGGCTCGACGGTGATCGCCGTCGCGCTGAAGTTGCAGCCGCCGGTCGGGCTGAAGCCGTTGATGAAGCCGTCGCCGTTGACGTCGAAGGACCGGCGGCCCTTGTAGCCGAACAGCGTACCGGCATCGGCGAAGACCGCGCCCTTCAGGCCCAGATCGCGCGGCAGACCCCAGATCGGGAACTGCACCTCGACCGAGGCGCCGACATAGGTCGTGCCGCCGATCGCGTTCGAGCGGGCATCGCCCGAGCCGACGTCGCGCGGGCCGATGCCGTTCGGCGCGAAGCCGCGCACCAGCGACGGGCCGAGGAAGAACTGGTCGGTGACGCGGAGCGAGTTGCCCTCGGTCGGCTGGACGTGGCCGCCCTGGAACTTCACGAAGCCGACGACGTCCTCGTACAGCTCCTTGTAGTAGCGGGCCTCGCCGGTGACGCGGAAGAACTTCGAGTCGCCGCCGATGCCGGCGTATTCGGGCTTCAGCTCACCGTAGAAGCCGTTGCGTGGCAGCTGCAGGTTGTCGAGGGTCGAGTAGGCGAGCGTCACGCCGGCGAGCGAGGTGAGGGTGGAGCCCACCGCCTCCTTGAGCGCGATCGACGCTTCGCCGTCATAGGCGCAGTTCGGGTAGGCCGGGAGGCCGCCGACGTCACGACCGTTGTAGATCGTGCCGGCGGGGTTCAGCGCCGTGTAGCCCGGGATCCCGAACGAGCAGTCGTTGTACGGCCGCTTCAGGGTGTTCGGGATCTTCAGGTCGGTGTTGTAGATCGAGTAGCGCAGCGTGATGCCGAACTCCTCGGTGATCGGCAGGCCGAGGCGGAGCTGGCCGCCGACCACGTCGGTCACGTAGCGCGAGTAACGGGTCTGGTCGCTGTACTTGTTGAAGACGTCGAAGCCGGCCGCCAGGCGATAGCCCAGGAAGTACGGCTCGGTGAACGAGAAGTCGACGCCGCGGGTGTACTGGCCGGCGGTGCCGGCGAGGCGGACGTACTGGCCGCGGCCGAGGAAGTTCGACTCGGAGACCGAGACCTCGCCGATGATCCCGTCCGCCGTCGAGTAGCCGCCGGCGACCGAGAACGAGCCGGTCGGTTGATCCTCGACGTCGATGTTCACGACGACGCGGTCGGGGGCGGAGCCGGGCTCGTTGGAGAACCGCACCTTCTTGAAGAAGCCGAGGCCGTTCAGGCGCCGCTCGGCCCGGTCGACCAGGACGCGGTTGTAGGCGTCGCCCTCGGTGAGGTCGAGCTCGCGCCGCACGACGTAGTCGCGGGTGCGGGTGTTGCCGCGCACGTTGATGCGCTCGATGTAGACCTTCGGGCCGTCCTCGACGATGTAGCCGAGGGCGACGGTGCCGGTGGCGCGGTCGCGCTCGCCGGTCGGGCGGACCTGGGCGAAGGGATGGCCCGAGCGGGCCACCGAGGTGGTGACGCCGGTCAGCGTCTTCTCGACGTCCTCGGCGTTGTAGACGTCGCCCACGCCGGTGCGCAGCTCGTCGCGCAGGACGGTGCCGTCGACGCCCGGGATGCGCGAGTCGACCGAGACCGCGCCGACGCGGTACTGCTGGCCTTCCTCGACCGTGATGGTGACGATCCAGCCGCCGGCGGCGTCGTCGTAGCGCGAATCGGCCGAGGCGATCCGGAAGTCGGCGTAGCCGTTCTTCAGGTAGTAGCGCCGGATCAGGTCGAGGTCGTTGGCGAGCCGGTCGGGGTCGTAGACGTCCGAGGTCTTGACGAAGCTGAGGAGGTTCATCTCCGACAGCGTCATCAGGTCCTTCAGGCGACCGTCCGAATAGGCCTGGTTGCCGACGAACTTGATCTCCTTGATGCCGGTCTTGTCGCCCTCGTCGACGGTGTAGACCACGTCGACGCGGCCGTTCGGCAGGTCGACGGTGCGCACCGAGACCTTGGCCGAGCCGCGGCCGGCGCGGCGGTACACCTCGCGGATGCGCTCGAGATCCGAGTTGACCTGCGCCTGGCTGTAGGGCCCGCGCGACTTCGACTCGACGATGCCCTCGAGCGTCGCCTTCTCGACCTTCTTGTTGCCTTCGAAGAAGACGCGGTTGATCGTGTTGTTCTCGCGCACCGAGACGACGATGCGACCGGCGCTGTGCGACACGCGCACGTCCGAGAACATCCCGCTGGCGATCAGGTTGCGGCGGCCCTCCTCGGGCGACACGCCGACCACGTAGGAACGGACCGTCTCCGCATCGATCCGGGAATTGCCCTGGACGACGATCTGCTGCGCGAAGGCGCTGCCGCTGGCGGCGATGGTAGCGGCCATGACAATGGCGCCCTTCGCCGACGCACGCCGGCGCTTACCCGTCATCGACATCATAAATGGCCCGTCTCATTTTTTGTCGGCACGGGTTTGCACCCGCAGACGATCGAACTCTCGCGAGGTCGAAGTCCCCTGGTCCTAGCCCTGCTTCTATCGGGAATCCCCGGCGACGCAAACGCCACGCTCCCGACCTACCGGGATTTTGCCCAGACGTTGCCTTCCTGTCACGGCCCACGGCCAAGCTTTTCACAAGGCACGGTCAGCGCGCGATGAATGCCGCCCCGGAGCGAAAGCCCCGGAATGGAACGCTTTTTACGAAAATTGCGTCGATTCGCGAAAAGCACCGCCCGCGGGTCGCGCGGGCGGTGCGGCCTCCCGGGGGGAGGGGAGTCCGGCCTCAGGTGCCGCGGTTGAAGGCGGCGCCGATGTGCAGGATGTCGTTCCAGGTCGCGAACAGCATCAGCATCAGCACCAGCGCGAGCCCGATGCGGAAGCCGATCTCCTGCGCCCGCTCGCTCAGGGGGCGGCCGCGGATGATCTCGACGGCGTAGAACATCAGGTGCCCGCCATCGAGCATCGGCACCGGGAAGAGGTTGATGAGCCCGATCGAGACCGACAGGACCGCGATCAGCCCGACGAGGGCGCCGATGCCGCCGACCTTGGCGGCCTGGCCCGAGACCCGGGCGATGCCCATCGGCCCCGAGAGCTGGTCGGCGGATTCGCGTCCCGTGATCAGCTTGCCGATGTAGCTGAAGGTGCGGTCGACGACGAAGTAGGTCTCGGCGACGCCGATCTTCAGCGAGTCGAGGGCGCCGTACTGCACGAGCTTCACGTCGGCGGCGTCCCGCGGGCCCTGGATGCCGAGCCGGCCGATGCGCTGGGTGCCGAACGGTGTCTTGTCCTCGTAGACGTCGGGCGTCGCGGTGAGCGGGGTGGTGACCCCGCCGCGCTCGACCGTGAAGTCGAGCCGGTCGCCGGCCGCGCCCGAGACGGTGCGCTGCATGTCGGCGAAGTTGTGGATGGCGCCGCCGTTGATCGTCAGCACCACGTCGCCGGCCTGGAAGCCGGCCCGCTCGGCCGCGCTGCCGGCCTGCACCGCCGAGACCCGGGGCGCCACCTCGTAGCGGCCGGTGGCGTAGACCGCGCCGGCGAAGACCGCGATGGCGAGGAGGAAGTTGGCGATCGGCCCCGCCGCCACGATGGCGACCCGCTTCCAGACGTTCTTGCCGTGGAAGCTGACCGCGTGGTCGGCCGGGTTCATCCGCGCCATGGCGCCCTGGTCCGGCACGCTGGCGCCGTTCATGTCGCCGACGAACTTGACGTAGCCGCCGAGCGGGATCGCCGAGAGCTTCCAGCGGGTGCCGCGGCGGTCGTTGAAGCCGACGATCTCGGGCCCGAAGCCGATCGAGAAGCTGGTCACCCCGACGCCGCACCAGCGCCCGACCAGGAAGTGGCCGAGCTCGTGGATGAAGACCACGACGGTCAGGACGAACAGGAACGGCACGATGTAGCCGAGCAGGTTCGTCGTCGCGCCGCCGACGGCGTTGAGCAGATCCATGGTCACCTCGATGCGGCGCGGCGGGCCCTCCCTGGCCCGATCCGGCCACCTTGCCGATCGTCATTCATACAGAGTCCACGGGCCTGCGAACAGGCTCCGCGTCGACCGAGGGTTAACTTGACGGAAGCTTGACGGGCGCTCAGGCGGCGAGTGCCGCCGTGCTCCAGCCGCGCACCTCGGCGTCGATGGACAGCGCCTCCTCGACGTCCGCCGGCGCCGTGGGGAAGCGGGCCGCGAAGTGCTCGCAGGCCCGTTCGACCAGGGCGGCGATGTCGTAGAAGCCGATGCGCCCGGCGATGAAGGCCGCGACCGCGATCTCGTTGGCCGCGTTCATCACCGTCGGCTGGGCCCCGCCCGCCGCGAGCGCCGCCTTGGCGATGCGCAGGCACGGGAAGCGCTCCTCGTCCGGACGCTCGAAGGTGAGGCTGCCCGTCGCCGCGAGGTCGAGGGGCTTGCCGCGGGCGATCGTCAGGCGCTCGCCCAGCCCCAGGCAATGGGCGATCGGCACCCGCATGTCGGGGACGTAGAGGCCGGCCGTGACGGAGCCGTCGCGCCAGGTGACGAGGGCGTGGACGATCGATTGCGGGTGCACCACCGCGTCGAGGCGCTCCGCCTCGATGCCGAACAGGTGGTGGGCCTCGATCAGCTCCAGACCCTTGTTCATCATCGTGGCGGAATCGATGTTGATCTTCATCCCCATCGACCAGGTCGGGTGGGCGGCGGCATCCGCCGCGCTCGCCGCGGCGATCTGCTCGCGGCTCGCGGTCCGGAACGGCCCGCCCGAGGCGGTGATGGTCATCCGGGTGATCTCGTCGATCCGCCCGGTGCCGATCGACTGCTCGAGCGCGTTGTGCTCGGAATCCATCGGCAGGATGCGGGCGCCGAACGTCTTGGCGTCGCGCATGAAGGCGTCGCCGGCGCAGACCAGGCTCTCCTTGTTGGCGAGCGCCACGGTGCGGCCGAGCCGGATCGCCGCGCAGGTGGGAGCGAGGCCCGCCGCGCCGCTCACCGCCGCCACGACGAGGTCCGCGTCCCGGGTCGCCGCCTCGATCACCGCCGAGGGGCCGGCGCCGTTCGCGATGCCGGAGCCGGACAGCGCGTCGCGGAGCGCCGGGCCGGCATCGGGATCGGCGATCGCCGCGAACTCGGCGTTCAGCTCGCGGGCGACGCGGGCGAGCGCCTGCGCGTCGCGGCCGCCCGCCACGGCGCCGACCCGGAACCGGTCCCGGTGCTGGTCGAGCAGGTCGGCGGTGGAGCGCCCGATCGAGCCGGTGGCCCCCAGGACGGATACGGTGAGGGTCATGGATGTCCCGTGAGAGAGAGGCCGGCGAGCAGGAGGCCGGCGAGGAGCGCGACGGCGAAGAAGCCGTCGAGGCGGTCCATCACGCCGCCGTGGCCGGGGATCAGGCGGCCGGAATCCTTGGCGCCGTAGGCGCGCTTGAGGGCCGATTCGGCGAGGTCGCCGCCCTGGCTCATCACCGAGGCGACGGCGGAGAGCGCGCAGGCCAGCGGCAGCGACAGGGCGTCGGTGGCGCCGAGGTGACGGGCACCGGCCGCCACCGCGCCGCCGACGATCGTCGCGCCGAGGAGCCCGCCGCAGAAGCCCGACCAGGTCTTCTTCGGGCTCACCGCCGGCCACAGCTTCGGCCCGCCGAGCGAGCGGCCGGTGAAGTAGGCGGCGATGTCGGTGGTCCAGACCACCCCGAACAGCCAGAGCGGGCCGGCGAGCCCGATGCGGGGATCGTCGCGCAGCAGTACCGGCACCAGGGTGACGACGAGGGCGCAGGCGAGGCTCGCCGGCGCCCAGATCCGTCCCGCGGCGGGCCGGGCGAGGAGCGCCAGGAGCGCGAGGCCGAGCGCGGTCGCGCCCAGGAGCCAGGGCGTCGGGACCGGCAGCCGCGCGCCGGCGACGACGCCGAGGAGCACGAGGCCGGCGATCGCCAGGAGCGGCCGGTGCGGTGCCGTCCGGGTGATGGCCATCCACTCGCCGACCACAGCGAGGCCGGCCAGGAACCAGACCACCGCGAAGATCCAGCCGCCGTTGAGGGTGGCGCCGAGCACCAGGAGGCCGAGCACGATGCCCGACACCGTGCGGGCGCCCAGTTCCGTCGCCGGCCAGGCCGGGCGGCCGCCCGGGAGTTTCGTCCCGTCAAAGCCCGCCATCAGCCCGCCCGGGCGCTCAGGCCGCCGAAGCGGCGGTCGCGGCTCTGGAACTCGCCGATCGCGGCGAGGAAGGCGGCGTGGTCGAAGTCCGGCCAGAAATCGGGCACGAACACGAACTCGGAATACGCGGTCTGCCAGGTGAGGAAGTTCGACACCCGCTGCTCGCCGGAGGTGCGGATCACCAGGTCGGGGTCGGGGATGCCGTCGGTGTCGAGCGCGCCCGTCATCGTCGCGGCGTCGATCGCCTCGGGCGGGAGGCGCCCCTCGGCGACCGCCTGGGCCAGCTTGCGCACGGCGCGCAGGATCTCCTGGCGGCCGCCGTAGTTGAATGCCACCACCAGCGTCAGCTTGGTGTTACGGGCGGTGCGCTCCTCGGCCTCGCGCAGGAGGCCGGCGATGTCGCCCGGCAGGCCGTCGCGCTCGCCGATGATCCGCACCCGCACGCCGTTGGCGTGCAGGTCGGCGAGGTCGCGGCGCACGAACAGCTTGAGCAGGCCCATCAGGTCCGCCACCTCGGCGGCGGGCCGGCGCCAGTTCTCGGACGAGAAGCTGTAGATCGTCAGGTAGGGGATGCGCAGGTCGATCGCCGAGCGCACGGCCCGGCGCACCGCCTCGACGCCGCGGCGGTGGCCCTCGACCCGTGGCAGCCCGCGGCGCGCGGCCCAGCGGCCGTTGCCGTCCATGATGATGGCGACGTGGGCGGGCATCGTCCCGGGATTCACGCCGCCGGCTTCGGGACACGCTCCGTCCCGGCCCTCGGCCCGGCCTGCGTCCAGCAGGGTCACCGTCTCGCTGTCGCCTGCCATGCTGGCCCCGACCCCGGCGGAGCCGTGATCCGGCTCCGCGCTCTCCACGCCGTCGCTTCCGTCATGCCGGTCCGAGACCCTCAGACCTGCATGATCTCCTTCTCCTTGGACGCCAGGGTCTGGTCGACCTCGGCGATGTGCTGGTCGGTCGCCTTCTGCACCTGGTCGGCCTGGCGCTTCTCGTCGTCCTGGCTGATGGCGCCGTCCTTCTCGAGCTTCTTCAGGAGGTCGAGGCCGTCGCGCCGGACGTGGCGGACCGCGACGCGGGCCTCCTCGGCATACTTGTGCGCGACCTTGACCATCTCCTTGCGGCGCTGCTCGTTCATCTCGGGGATGCGCAGGCGGATGGTCTGCCCTTCGGTCATCGGGTTGAGCCCGAGGTCGGATTCGCGGATCGCCTTCTCGACCGCCGTCACCATGCCGCGGTCCCAGACCGAGACGCTGAGCAGGCGCGGCTCCGGCACGCTGATCGTCGCGACCTGGGCCATCGACATCGCGGCGCCGTAGGCGTCGACCTGGATCGGGTCGAGGAGCGAGGGCGTGGCGCGCCCGGTGCGCAGCGAGCCGAGGTCGTGCTTCAGGGAGTTGATCGCGCCCTGCATGCGCCGCTTGATGTCGTTGAGGTCGAAGGAGGGTGTAGCCATTCCTGCGCGTCCCGAGGCGTCGTGAGGAGAGGGGGAGGGGCGGGCCCGAGGCCGAACCCTTGCGGGCGGGCCGGGGCCGCGCCCCGATCGGGCTTCAATGAACCAAAACCCGACCCGCCGCAAATCGTCGGGCGGCGGATTTCGCTCGGGGATACGGAGGATTTCGCGCGCCGCGGGCTCCTCAGGGGGCCACCAGGGTCGAGGGCGCGGCACCCGTGAGGATCGCCGTGACCGAGCTCGGCGCGTGGACCGAGCCGACGATCAGCGGCAGCCTGCCGTCGCGGGCGAGCGCGAAGGCGGCGGTGTCCATCACCTTGAGGTCGCGGGCGATCGCCTCGTCGTGGCTCAGGCGCTCGTAGCGCACGGCGTCGGGGTTGGTCTTCGGGTCGGCCGAGTAGACGCCGTCGACCTGCGTGGCCTTGAGCACCGCGTCGCATTTCAGCTCGGCGGCGCGCAGGACCGCGGCGGTGTCGGTGGTGAAGTACGGGTTGCCGGTGCCGCCGGCGAGCACCACGACCTGGCCCTTGTCGAGGTGGTGCAGGGCGGGCTGACGGGCATAGGTCTCGCAGATCGTCGGCATCGAGACCGCCGACATCGTGCGGGCGGTGACGCCGGCGGCGTTGAGCGCGGTCTCGAGCGCCAGCGAGTTCATCACCGTCGCCATCATGCCGAGGGAATCCCCGGTGGCGCGGTCGATCCAGCCCGCGGCCGAGACGCGGGCGCCACGGATCACGTTGCCGCCGCCGACCACGAGGGCGATCTCGAAGCCCTTCTCCACCGCCCGGGCGATGTCGTCGGCGAGCGCCGCGAGGGTCGGGGGATGCAGCCAGTAGCCGTCGGGGGCGGCCAGCGCCTCACCGGAGAGCTTCACCAGCACGCGGCGGAAGCGCGGCGCGCCCTGCGCCGTCAGGGAAGGGTCCGACAAGCGATGGTCTGGCATGGGGGCTCCTCTGGCCCGCCCCGGTGGAGCGGCCGCCGCCGGCGTCAAGGGTCGATGCGAGTCGGGCCGGGTTCTAGCCTGTCGCTCCCGGCCCGTCGAGGCATCGGCGCGCCGGAATCGGCACGTCCGGACGACGCGCGCCGGACGCGGTCCCGGCACGGAGCCCACCATGCAACCCGGTATGAAAAAGGGGGGCCCGCCTGAGCGGGCCCCCCTGATGGCGTGCCGGGCGTCGCCGGGGGCGACGCCGACGGCCGGTGTCAGCCCTTGGCTGCCGCGGCGACCTCGGCGGCGAAGTCCGGGGCCTCTTCCTTCTCGATGCCCTCGCCGAGCGCGTAGCGGACGAAGCCGGTGAGCTTGACGGGACCACCGGCCTTGCCCTCGGCCTCCTTGAGGACCTGCGCGACGGTCTTCGAGCCGTCGTGCACGAAGGGCTGATCGAGGAGGGTGACCTCCTTGTAGTAGCTCTTCAGGCCGCTCTCGACGATCTTGGCCATGACGTGGTCCGGCTTGCCGGCGTTCTTCTCGCGCAGGATGTTGCTCTCGCGCTCGACCGTGGCGGCGTCGACGCCCGAGGCGTCCAGCGCCACCGGGTTGGTCGCCGCGACGTGCATGGCGATCTGGCGGCCGAGCTGGCTCAGCATCGTCACGTCGCCGGCCGACTCGAGGGCGACGAGCACGCCGATCTTGCCAAGGCCCTCGGAGACCTGGCCGTGGACGTAGGAGGCGATGACGCCCTTCTCGACCGACAGCTTGGCGACGCGGCGCAGGGTCATGTTCTCGCCGATGGTGGCGATCAGCTCCTGCAGCTTGTCCTTCACGGTGCCCTCGGCGCCCGGGAAGCGGGCGGCCTCGAGGGTCTCGATGCTGTCGCCGGCGGTGAGCGCCAGCTTGGCGGCCTCGCGCACGAAGGCCTGGAAGCCGTCGTTGCGGGCGACGAAGTCGGTCTCGGAGTTCACCTCGAGCACCGCGGCGTGGTGGCCGGCGGACTCGACCGCGACCAGGCCCTCGGCGGCGACGCGGCCGGCCTTCTTGGCGGCCTTGGCGAGGCCCTTCTTGCGCAGCCAGTCCACGGCCGCCTCGAGGTCGCCGGCGGTCTCGTTGAGGGCCGACTTGCAGTCCATCATGCCCGCGCCGGTCTTCTCGCGCAGCTCCTTGACCATCGCTGCCGTGATGTTGGCCATCGTGGGATCCTCTCGATTGGCGCCCCCGCGCGCCCCGAAGGCCGCGCCGGTCGGCGGATAAAAGGGAACCCGGCGCCGTGGCGGCGCCGGGCTTTGGAAGAGCATCGGGTCGCGGGGCTCTCGCCCCGCCGGGTCACCGAACCGACGTTACGCGGCGGCGGCGGCCTCGACGAAGCCGCGGGCCTGGTTGACCCAGCCGTCGCGGTCGAAGCGGCCGTTGAGCTTCAGGTCGCCGTCGACCTTGGCGACGTCCTCGGGGCTCATCGCGGCGATCTGCCAGTAGTGGTAGATGCCGGCGTCGTTGAGCTTCTGGACCAGCTGCGGGCCGACGCCCGTGAGCTTGGTCAGGTCGTCCGGGGCGCCGCGCGGGGCGGCCAGCAGCTCGAAGGGCTCGCCGACATACGGCTCGGTGACGTCGACGGGGGCGACCTCGGGCTCGTTGGCGAGGGCGGGCAGCTCCTCGGCCATCGGCTCCTCGGACTCGCCGAGGTCGACGCCGAGCGCGCCCTGGCCGCGGGAGATGCCGTCGATCGCCGCGCGGGCGACGAGGTCGCAGTAGAGCGCGATGGCGCGGCCGGCGTCGTCGTTGGCCGGGACCACGTAGGTGATGCCGTCCGGGTTGCAGTTGGTGTCGACGATGGCGGCCACCGGGATCTTGAGGCGGTTCGCCTCCTTGATCGCCAGCTGCTCCTTGTTGGTGTCGATCACGAACAGCAGGTCGGGCACGCCGCCCATGTCCTTGATGCCGCCGAGCGCCTTCTCGAGCTTGTCCTTCTCGCGGGACAGCATCAGGCGCTCCTTCTTGGTGAGGCCCTGGCCGCCGCCGGCGAGGGTCTCGTCGACCTTGCGCAGGCGCTGGATCGAGCCCGAGATGGTCTTCCAGTTGGTCAGCGTGCCGCCGAGCCAGCGCGAGTTCACGTAGTACTGGGCCGAGCGCTTGGCCGCGTCCGCGATGGTGTCGGCCGCCTGGCGCTTGGTGCCGACGAACAGCACGCGGCCGCCCTTGGCGACGGTGTCGCTCACCGCCTGCAGCGCCTGGGCGAGCGCCGGCACGGTCTGGGCGAGGTCGATGATGTGGATGTTGTTGCGGGTGCCGAAGATGTACGACTGCATCTTCGGGTTCCAGCGGTGCGACTGGTGGCCGAAGTGCGAGCCGGCCTCGAGCAGCTGGCGCATGGTGAAATCGGGAAGGGCCATGGTCTTTGTTCTCTCCGGTTGTCTCCGCCGCGGAGGAAGCGACCGGCGCCCCAGGGACTTGCCGAGAGACAAGAAGCGAGAAGCGACCGGCCACCGGAAGCGCCTCATTCAGGCATGAGGCCGGCTCCGCGTGTGGGATGGGCGGGCCTTTATCGGATCGGGGGTGGGATGGCAAGGCGGCCCTGACGGTGACGGGCGCGGCGTCGCGGGGCGAACGGTGGGTGCGGCGACGTCCGTTCCGGGGCCGTCTCGATTCTCCGGGTCCAGGTGATGGGTGTCTTGCGACCGTCGACGTAAGCGCTTGAGACGAGCTGCGGCGACGAGGATCTGCCGGCGGATGGCCTTCCAGAGGCCGGGCGGGTCGCTGGCGCTGCGAGCGGCCTTGCGACGGATACGCGCGTCGCGGCCGGCCGGCTCGGCACGCGTCGTCGAGAGTCTCGGTCCGCTCGCCCGGTACGTCCGGATGCACCAGGGGGATTGTCACGAGGGGCGATGGGCCGGGCAGCCGCGCGAGCTTCATTGTATCGATATCTGCAGGACTCAATCTATCTGACAGCGTGGTGTCAAAGAAGTCTGTAAATATTTGATATCGAATGTCTTGAGCTACCTGAATAAAAACGGACTTCACTTGGCTTCCTGTGTCTGTGCATATTTCAGGTTTGGATTTCGGAACATTTTTTATTTTTAACTTTTAAAATTGGCGAGCCGACTATGCGGCAATTCATCCGATTCAAAAATTCTCAATAGTGCCATCGATGACGAAGTGTCCTATCGGTTCTTCCGCAAAGAACAGATCGAGTCGGTCGACCGTGTCGTCGACAGCTTCGAGGGCAACCCGCTCTGCCTCAATCTGATGGCCGCTGAGTTGTTGCGGCGGCTGGAACGGGCCTGCGAGGCGCTCATCCGGGCCGAAGATAGCTGCGATCGGCTCGTCGCGGTGCTTCGGTTGCCGAATCTTGCCCGAGAGTAACCTCTGCCGCGTAGAGCGGTACATCGGGGCACCGTGCTCATCCTCCGGACTTGCCGGACGGGCCGCCCCGGACGTCCGTTGGTTGCGAGGCGGGCGTCTCCGCGGTTCATTTGCCGACCGACAAGAGCGGTTGTATATGACCGCCGGAGCTGCGCTCGATGTAGAAATGACGGAATACGTTATGATTGCGGAAGATCACGTCGCGTCGATTGTCGATCGCTATCTGTCGGGATCTCAAGAGGACAAAAAAGCAGTCATAGCTGAATTTGCTTCGAATTTTGACGATCCGGAATGGATGATGGTTCCGTTGCGCGCTCTTGAACTCATGCGCGCTCGGGCGTTTTTTCGAAATGTCGCGGATCTTGCTGATGAAATATTGAGTATCGGCGGAATCAATGATGGCGCAGTGTTCGGCGTATGCTGGACGTCGTGTGTCGCCGGGCATCCAGAGCGTGTGATCATGCATCTGGATCAGGCTTTCCAGCGGGGCATCCTCGATGGAGATCAGATATTATTCCTGTCTGTACAGCACGCACGATTGAACGACGATCCGAAGGCGCTCGAACTGATCAAATTTGTCGATGAAAATTTCGATCACTTGTCTCAAGAGGTGGAAATACATCGACAGTTCATAGATTTTTACAGAAAAAACAATCAAAACGCTGCGTCTGCAATGCTCAATGATATTATTGGTAGATTCAGGCGCCGTGAGGTAGGCGAACTGGAGGCGGAGATTCGCCGCGCTCTCGAAGAGAGGCGACCATACTTGTTGCTTCGGCTCGGCGACGGCGAAGGCTCAGTCATTCGCATCAACGATCATGATACGAGCAACTATGCGGCGTATTACGCGGCAAATCAGCGAGAATTTCTAAAAATATGGTTTGATGACGAGTCCGTCGGCGAAAGTCGCCGATTCGACGCAATCATCGACGAGTTCAATACCGTCATCCAGCACGCCGATGCCATCGGCGGTATCTATGGCAGTGCGGTGACGCACGAATATAGGTTGGGGTCCCGGCGCGGTATCGCCTGGGTGGTGAATACGATGCGCAAGGTTCTCGCCTTGGCCGAGAGCCGCCCCGATTGGGCGGGGCGAACATCCATTCATGAACTCGGTGTCCATTACGACTTGTTGTTGAGTGGTGCTCTGGCGCGATTGCTTCAGGGGCGTAAGCATGTCGGCCTCATAAGCTGCCAGGACGAACTTCCGGATGCGTTGAAGCGCACCTACAATATCGGCGAGATAGAATTCTACAAGGTTCCAGGCGAGAAAATACATATTCATACACTTGGTCAGACGGCGATCGAAGGAAATCACTGGCCGGAGCGATTTTTCGAGTTGTGTGATGTAATCGATAAATCTCCCGACCGTTCCGGGCAGCTGTTCCTTGTCGCAGCGGGGATGCTCGGAAAAATATACGCCAGCAAGCTGAAGGCAGCCGGGGCCGTGGTGCTGGATATCGGGGCCGTCGCGGATCTATGGATGGGTAAGATGACGCGGACTTTTCCCAGTGTCCCGGACGAGTTCGCCCTGACACCATCGGGTCGATCGCTGCTCGTCCTGGTCGATGTCGGTGGCTTGGGCGGCATCGGCAGTGAATGGAATCCCTACCGCGATCGTATCAGGCCGGTCGTGTTCGAACCCAATCCGCCCGAGGCGGCGGCGATTCGCCAGCAGATCTCGACGATCAACGACGGCCTTGTCGTCGAGGCCGCCTTGAGCAACGGGCAACAAAGGCGCAGCTTGAATGTCACGAAAAGCCTCGGCTGCACATCCCTGCTCGAGCCAAACGTGGATCTCCTGAGCAATTATTCGGTCGAACCTGCATTCAGGGTGACACATACGGTCGAGGTCGACTGCATTCGATTCGACGAACTGATGCTGGCGAAGGGGCTGCCGCAACCCGATGTCATCAAAATCGATGTGCAAGGGTTCGAGTTCCAGGTCCTCGAAGGGTTTGGCGACGTGCTCAACTCCTGCCTTGGCGTGAAGCTGGAGGCGCACCTGTACCCGATTTACAAGGGGCAGAAGCTCCTGCACGATCTTGTCGCCCTGCTCGAAGGCTACGACCTGGTTCTACGGAAAGTCATTCCCGTCGACCACTTCGACGGCGACTGCGTCGAGGTCGACGCCTGGTTTACCTGCGGTCTTCGTCGGTCGTCCAATCTCGACGAGGTGTCCAGAGACAAGCTCGCGTTGATCGAGCGAGCGTGGGAAATCAATCCTCGTCGTAGGGTGTTCTCCGCCGAGCAATTCGCGTAGCGTATGACAGCGAGAGCTGGTGATTGGCTCCCGGCGCCCGCAACGACATCGACGCGATGAGCGAATCGAGCGCCGGAATCGATCTCGATAATTCGTGGCGTGATGTCGGTATCGCTTTTTCGGCCATAATGTTTGAAGTGTGAAACGTGTCGGAGAGATCGGCCTCGACCGTTGCCGGGCTTGCGACGGCCCGATCACCTCGGCGGCCCCTCGAACAGCGTCATCTGGTCTAGGCGGGAGCCGGGATCGGCGGATGCCGTCGATCTCGTCCGGCACGTGCTTCCGTCCGGCCCTTCGCGCTCGGCATCCCGAGCTTTGCCGGGCCTCCACCGCCCTGTACCCGTCGGCTCTTTCCCCTGACGGGCACCCTCCGGACGGCCGTGACCGACGCTGTGCGGGGCACCGGGAGGTCGGGCGCGATTTGGAAAAGGATGAGCGGCAGATGTTCGGGTGGGCCAGGCGGTGTCGCCTACCGCCGCCGCTCGCACAGCGTCTTCACGTACGTCCCCGCTTCGGTCCCGCGGCCCGAACTCGCCGCGATGGCGGGACCCAGCAGCAGGCATTCCTGCGGCGTGTGCGCCGGATGGGTGATCACGTCCTGGGCGGTGTCGCGGGTGCAGTCCTTGGCGGACAAGGACGACGCGCAGATCAGGGTGACGACGAGGATGGTGGGCAAGGCGGCCTCCCGGATGAAGGAGGCGGTCCTCCTCGTGGGGGAGGAAGGATAGTGCCGGACGTCGGCATGCCAAACCGGTTGGCCGGCGTTATCTTGCCTCAGGGGGAGGGCGCCAGTTCGGCCAGTCGCGCGACGAGACGGCGGGCGACCTCGTCCTTGGGCAGGTCCGGCCAGGTCTCGAGCGCGCCGTCCCGGCCGATCAGGTGGACGCTGTTGCGGTCGCCCCCCATGACGCCGGTCTCGGCCGAGACGTCGTTGGCGACGATGAGGTCGCAGCCCTTGCGGGCGATCTTGGCCCGGGCATGCGCGATCACGTCGGTGGTCTCGGCGGCGAAACCCACGACGAGCGGCGGGCGCCCCCCGGTCCGCTGCGCGATGGTGGCCAGGATATCGGGATTCTCGGTGAGTTGCAGGGGAGGGGGCCCCTCCGGTCCCTTCTTGATCTTCTCCTCGCCGAAGGCGGCCGGGCGCCAGTCGGCGACGGCGGCGGCGAAGACCGCGATGTCGGCCGGCAACGCCGCCTCGACTGCCGCCAGCATCTCGCGGGCGGTCTCGACCCTGACCACCGCGACGCCCGGCGGATCGGGCAGGGTGACGGGGCCCGACACCAGGGTCACCCGGGCACCGGCGGCGGCGGCAGCAATCGCGATGGCGTGGCCCTGCTTGCCCGACGAGCGGTTGGCGAGGTAGCGCACCGGGTCGATCGGCTCGTGGGTCGGCCCCGAGGTGACGAGGAGGCGGCGGCCCGACAGCGGCTTTGCCTCCTGCGGCCCCGCGAGCAGAACTTCCACCGCGTCGGCGATCTCGTCCGGCTCGGCCATCCGGCCGGGACCGGTCTCGGCCTCGGCCATCCGGCCCACATTGGGTCCGACCACCGCGACGCCGTCGCCCGTCAGCAGGGCGAGGTTGCGCTGCGTCGCCGGGTGCAGCCACATCCGCACGTTCATCGCCGGGGCGATCAGGATCGGCAGGGTGGTGGCGAGCAGGATCGTCGAGGCGAGGTCGGGCGCGTGGCCGCCGGCCATGCGGGCCAGGGTGTTGGCGGTGGCGGGCGCCACCACCACCGCGTCGGCGTCGCGGGCGAGCTTGATGTGGCCTATATCGGCCTCGTCGGCCCGGTCGAACAGGTCGGTATGGGCGCGCTGGCCGGCGAGCGCCGCCGCAGCGAGCGGGGTCACGAATTCCTGCGCGCCCTTGGTGAGGACGCAGCGCACCGAGGCGCCGCGCTCGCGCAGGCGCCGGATCAGGTCCAGCGACTTGTAGGCCGCGATGCCGCCGCCGATGACGAGGAGGATCCGCTTGCCGTCGAGCGCGCCCATCTCCCGCTACACCGTCACCTGGGTCCCGACCTCGACCACGCGGCCGGTCGGGATCTGGAAGAAGTCCGTCGCGTCGTTGGCGTTGCGGGCGAGCGTGATGAACACCCGGTCCTGCCACAGCGGCATGCCGGACTGCGCCGCCGGGCGGATCGAGCGCCGCGACAGGAAGAACGACGTCGCCATGATGTCGAACTTGAAGCCCTGCTTGCGCAGGAGCGCCAGGCCCTTCGGGATGTTCGGCGATTCCATGTAGCCGAACTTCATCACGACCTTCCAGAAATGCGGCCCCATCGGCTCGATCCGGACCCGGTCGGCATCGGCGATGCGCGGCAGGTCGATGGTCTTCACCGTGAGCACGACGTTCTTCTCGTGCAGCACCTTGTTGTGCTTCAGGTTGTGCAGGAGCGCGGCGGGCGCGGTGTCGGGGTCGGAGGTGAGGAAGACGGCGGTGCCGCGGACGTGGTGCGGCGGGCTCTTCTCCAGCATGGCGACGAGCTCGGTCAGCGGCACGTCGGTCTTGCGGGTCTTGTTGAACAGGATGGTGACGCCGCGCACCCAGGTCCACATCAGCAGCACGAGGCAGCCGGCGAGCAGCAGGGGCATGTAGCCACCCTCGAACACCTTGAGCAGGTTCGAGACCAGAAAGAGGAGCTCGACGGCGATGAACGGCACCATCGCGGCGCCGGCGGCGAGCGGCGACCATTTCCACACCCGCCACAGCACCAGGAAGGCGAGGCCGGCGGTGATCAGCATCGTGCCGGTCACGGCGATGCCGTAGGCCGAGGCGAGCGCCGAGGAGGAGCGGAACAGCACCACCAGGATTACCACGCCGATCATCAGCAGCATGTTGATCTGCGGCAGGTAGATCTGGCCCGAATGCGATTCGGAGGTGTGGCGGATCTCGAGCCGCGGCAGCAGCCCCAGCTGCACCGCCTGGCGCGAGAGCGAGAAGGCGCCGGTGATCACCGCCTGGCTGGCGATGACGGTGGCGGCGGTGGCGAGCAGCACCATCGGCAGCAGGCCCCATTCGGGGACGAGCTGGTAGAACGGGTCGGTCGTGTCGGGGTTCGACAGCACCAGGGCGGCCTGGCCGAGATAGTTGATGGCAAGCGCCGGGCCGACGAGGACGATCCAGGCGGTCTGGATCGGCCGGCGGCCGAAATGGCCGAGATCGGCGAACAGCGCCTCGGCCCCGGTCACCGCCAGGAACACCGCGCCGAGCGCGACGAGCGCGCCGGTGCCGTGGCCGAGCAGGTAATGCACGGCGTGCCAGGGGTTGAGCGCCCACAGGACCTGCGGCGTGCGGGCGATGTGCGGCAGGGCCGCGAGCATCAGCACCGAGAACCAAACCAGCATGATCGGGCCGAAGAACGTCGCCATCCGGGCGGTGCCCCGGCTCTGGACCAGGAACAGCGGCAGGATGATCGCGATGGTGATCGGCAGGACGTAGTGGTCGAGGGCCGGCGTGACGAGCTTCAGGCCCTCCACCGCCGACAGCACCGAGATCGCCGGGGTGATGATCGCGTCGCCGTAGAACAGGGCGGCGCCGAACAGGCCCAGCATGAACACGATGTGCGAGCCGCCCAGCGCCTTGCGGGCGAGCGCCATCAGCGAGAGGATCCCGCCCTCGCCCTTGTTGTCCATCTGCAGGAGCAGCAGGACGTACTTGATGGTGACGATGAGCACCAGCGCCCAGAGCAGCAGCGAGACGGTGCCGAGCACCTCCTCGCCGGTGAGCACGCCGTCGGCCCGGCCGGGGGCCAGCGCCTCGCGGAAGGCGTAGAGCGGGCTGGTGCCGATGTCGCCGTAGACGACGCCGACGGAGCCGAGGAAGAGCGTCCAGAAGCTCGCCTTGGCGTGACCGTGGCCCTCGGCCTCGTCGACGGTGCCGGCCTTGGTCGGCGGGCCGCCGCTCGGCGGGGTGAGGCTGTCGGTCGGCGCGGCGGAACCGTCCGTGGGTGCGGCTGACTGGGTCATGTCTGATCGGGGATGCGCCCGCGGGCGGACGGACTGGCCGCCAAGCGCGCTGATGGGCCGGGTGGCGGGCTCAAATCCTTGGCGGCCCGGCGCGTCCGCCGGGTCGGAATGTGTCAAGATTGTAGCACGGAGCCAGTGGGGCGCAAGGCGGACCGCCTGCTGCCCCACCGTTGACCGGCATCACCTCGTCGGGCGTGGAGGACCGCGCCTCGCCTCACTCGGCGGCGCTGCGGTTGCCCAGGCCTTCTCCGGTCCCCTTGCCGAAGCGGCGCTCGATGTAGTCGACGACGATGCCCTCGAAGTCCTTGGCCAGCGTCGGGCCGCGCAGGGTCATCGCCTTCTTGCCGTCGATGAAGACCGGGGCGGTCGGGGTCTCACCGGTGCCGGGCAGCGAGATGCCGATATCGGCGTGCTTCGACTCGCCCGGGCCGTTGACGATGCAGCCCATCACGGCGACGTTCAGCCCCTCGACCCCCGGATAGGTCTTGCGCCACTCGGGCATCGAGGTGGTGATCCAGTTCTGGATGTCGCGGGCGAGTTCCTGGAACACCGTCGACGTGGTGCGGCCGCAGCCCGGGCAGGCGGCGACCAGCGGCACGAAGGTGCGGAAGCCCATGGTCTGGAGCAGTTCCTGGGCCACCTTCACCTCGACGGTGCGGTCGCCGCCGGGCTCCGGGGTCAGGGAGTAGCGGATCGTGTCGCCGATGCCCTCCTGAAGCAGCACGCCGATCGCCGCGGAGGCTGCCACGATGCCCTTGGTGCCCATGCCGGCCTCGGTCAGGCCGAGGTGGATGGCATAGTCGGAGCGGCGCGCCACCTCGCGGTAGACCGCGATCAGGTCCTGCACCGCGGAGACCTTGGCCGAGAGCACGATGCGCTCCTTGGGCAGGCCGATCTCCACCGCCCGGTCGGCGGAGAGGAGGGCGGACTGCACCATCGCCTCGCGCATCACCGCGCGGGCGTCGCGCGGCTTCGCCGAGTTGGCGTTCTCGTCCATCATGTGGGTGAGGAGCGCCTCGTCGAGGGAGCCCCAGTTGGCGCCGATCCGCACCGCCTTGCCGTAGCGGGCCGCCTGCTCGACGATGGTGCCGAACTGCAGGTCCTTCTTCTCCTTGAAGCCGACGTTGCCCGGGTTGATCCGGTACTTGGCCAGCGCCTCGGCGCAGGCCGGATGGTCGGTCAGGAGCTTGTGGCCGATATAGTGGAAGTCGCCGACGAGCGGGACGGGGACGCCGATGCGGTCCAGGCGCTCGCGGATCTTCGGCACGGCCGACGCCGCCTCGTCGCGGTCGACGGTGATCCGCACGACCTCGGAGCCGGCCCGCGCCAGCGCGGCGACCTGGGCCACCGTGGCGTCGATGTCGGCGGTGTCGGTGTTGGTCATCGACTGCACGACGATCGGGGCGCCGCCGCCCATCACCACCGCGCCCTCACCCTCGCCGATCCGGACGCCGACGGTGCGGTGGCGGGGGCTCGGGCCGGCGATCTCGGGGGCGGCGGTGTCCGCCGGGGCGAGGGCTTCCATGGCTTCCATCGGATACCTTCAGGGGGTCGTTCGCAGGAGAATCGTGACGAGACGGTCGGGCGCGGTCGCCGGGACCGCGGTTTGCCCTCCGTCTAGAGCATTTCCGGGCGCGGTGGAAATCGCCTTCCCCGCATGAAATCCCGGCGCGATCAACGGGCTACGCCGGTCCCCGGCGGAATGCCGCGACATCCTTGCGATTTCCTTCGCGGGAAGACGATCTTTCGCTGGGACTTGGCACGGCGCGCCACCTACCGGAAGTGCATCGCCCCGCTCCACCGTCTTGTCTTTAGCTGAGGATGCCTGACAGGCGCGTCAAGCGCATGACGCCCCGGCGGGCGTCGGACCGTCGAATTCCCTCGTCGGGTTCCCCTGCGCGACTTTGCGGCGCACCATTTGGCTTTCGCAGTGCGGCACACCACATCCCCGGTCATGACGGATACAGCCTCGTTCCCGGAACCGGATCGGAGCGCGGGTGACCGCGGTCCCGTCCCGCCCGCCGCTCCCGAAGCCGGCTCGCACGCCGCCACTGGGCCTCTCGGCCGCGGCCTCGTCGGCCCGCGGGCCGAGAAGCCGATCGCCCTGGCGCTCCAGGGCGGCGGCGCCCACGGCGCCTTCACCTGGGGCGTGCTCGACGCCCTGATCGAGGACGGGCGCCTCGCCTTCGAGGCGATGACCGGAGCGAGCGCCGGCGCGATGAACGCCGTCGTGATGGTCGATGGATGGCTGCGCGGCGGTCCCGACGGCGCGCGTGAGCGCCTGGAGACGTTCTGGCGCGAGATCAGCCTCGACGCCGACCTGTCGCACGCCCAGCAGACCGTCATCGACGGGGTGATGAGCTTCTGGAAGAAGACTCCGGTCGGGGCGTTCTGGAACGCCGTCGCCAGCCCGTACATGACGAACCCGCTCAACATCAATCCGCTGAAGCGGGCGCTCGCCGACACGGTCGACTTCGAGGCGGTCCGCCGCGACGGGCCGGCCGACCTGTTCATCTCGGCCACCAACGTGTGGACCGGCAAGATGGCGGTATTCGAGCGGCCGAACCTGACGATCGACCACCTGATGGCCTCGGCCTGCCTGCCGACGGTCTTTCAGGCGGTGGAGATCGACGGCGTGCCGCACTGGGATGGCGGCTATCTCGGCAACCCACCCCTCTATCCGCTCTATCACGGTGCCCGGTCGCCCGACATCCTGCTCGTTCAGATCAACCCGGTCGAGCGCCGAGAGACCCCGCGCAGCCCGGCCGAGATCCGCGACCGCCTCAACGAGATCAGCTTCAACGCCAACCTCCTGCGGGAATTGCGGGCGATCGACTTCGTCGACGACCTGATCGAGGACGGCGTGCTCGGGCGCTCCAACGCCTACAAGCAGGTGCTGCTCCACCGCATCGACGGCAGCGGCTCGGCCCTCGACGACGCCTCGGCTTCCTCGCGGCTGCGGGCGCAGTGGCCGTTCTTCCTGCATCTGCGCGATGCCGGACGGGACGCGGCCAAGGCCTGGCTGGCGGAGAACTACGACGCGGTCGGGCGCGAGAGCACCCTGAACCTCAAGGCGATGTACACCTGAGCCCGCGGCACCGGCCGCCGATGCCCCCGTCGTGCGGGGGCCGGTGCCCGGGTCGTCGTGCTCGAACGCGGTGACCGCACCGTCGAGGCTCTGAGCCTCTACAGTCGAGCGGGCTTCACGCCGCGCGATCCGTTCCCGCCCTATCGCGCGTCGACCGCCAGCGCGTTCCTCGAGAAGGCGGTGTGACGGCCGGAGGCGGCCGCCCATTCCCGGTCCGGTCCAGCGTCTCGCCCGATCCCGATGCGGGAAAGTACCGAGGCCGACGTTCCAAACTGAGGCGTCGCGCTCGGACCCGCCGCGCGGCCTGCCGCCTCCCCGCGCGCGGCGATTCGCGACATCCTGCCGCGGAGTCGGTCTACCTAGGCACTCTTCCCCTCGGGAGCGCCGGTCCGTCGCTCGCCGGGAGGCCGCACGCCGCCCGGCCCGGCCGGGATGGAACGCCGCTTGAACAGTCTCCGGCATGGACACCGCGCTTGTATCGCGCTGGAACGGAGGCAAGCGGCATGAGTGACGCCGTCAAGGTTCTGATGATCAACGAGCCGTCGGATCTCGGCGCCGCCTTCCGGGCGACGCTGGAGCACGACCCCGCGCTGCGGACCATCGGCGAGGAGGAACTGGCGGAGCCGGGCGCGGCCTGCGTCGTCCTGGCCTTCGCGCCGGAGGTCGGCCCGGCCGCGGTGGCCGCCCTGCGCGAGCGGGCGCCGCAGGCCCGCATCCTGGTGGCGTTCCAGGCCGCCGACGCGGCGGAGATCGGCCGGTTCGCGGCCTCCGGCGCCGACGCCTTCGTGGCCCGCTGCGCGCCCGCCCGCGAGATCTGCGCGGCGATCCTGGCGCTCGCCCGCGGCCTGCCGCTGCACGAGGGCGACGCCGAGGCGCCGGCCCCGGAGACGATGGCGGCCGAGAGCCTGGGCCTCACCCCCCGGGAGGCCGAGGTGCTGCGCTTCCTCAGCGCCGGCTTCAGCAACAAGGAGGTGGCACGCCGCCTCACCGTCAGCGTCCGCACCGTCGAGACCCACCGGCTCAACCTGCGGCGCAAGACCAAGACCGGCCGCTTGAAGGACCTGGTGCAACTCGCCCGGCAGATCGGGCTGGCACCGGTCCTCGACAGCGAGGCCCGTCCCCTGCGGCGCCTCGCCCACGAGGCGCACCGCGCCGTCCCTCACTGAGGGGCGGTGCGGGACCGGGCGATCGAGGAACGGATCGCCGATGCGCGGGACCGGGTCCGGACGGCCCGCCGGCGCGGTCAGGCCGCCTTGCGGGCCGCCGACCGCCCGCCGCGGGACGCGACACTCCGGGTGCCGCCGGACGGGTCGCCGCTCGCCTTGCCGCTGCTCGCCTTCCCGCCGACCGAGCGCTTCTTCGCGGCCTTCGCCCGCGTGCCGGACCTCGCCGCCTCCTCGACCCGGGCGAGGCGGCCCTGGAGCAGGGCGAGCACCGCCGTCTCCTCCGGGCGCAGGGTGGCGATGTCGTCGCGGAGCGCCGCCTGGACCTCGTCCTTAACCTGGAGCAGCAGCTCGCCCTCGAGGTAACAGCCTAGGACCTCCGGGTGGACGTAGCACTTGCGGCAGACGGTCGGAGTGTTGCCGAGCCGCTCGGCCACCCGTTCGATCGCCGCGCGCACGTTGCGCTTGGCCATCGCCTCGCTGTCGAAGGCCTCGAACTCGCGCAGCGCCATGGCGGCCAGCACCGTGCCGGACCAGGTTCGGAAATCCTTCGCGGTGATGTCGCGGCCGGTGATCTCGCGCAGGTAGGCGTTCACGTCGGCCGAGGTCACGTCGCGCTGCACCCCGTCCTCGTCGAGGTACTGAAACAGCTCCTGGCCGGGCAGGTCCTGGCAGGCCTTGACGATCTTCGCCACCCGGCGGTCGTGGATCGACACGTCCCAGACCTTGTTGCTCTTGCCCTTGAACCGGAAGGTCAGCGCCTTGCCCTCGACCGTGACGTGCGGGTCGCGCAGGGTCGTGAGGCCGAAACTCTTGTTCTGCTTGGCGTAATCGTCGTTGCCGACCCGGATCAGGGTGGTCTCGAGGAGATGCACCACCGTCGCCAGCACCTTCTCGCGCGGGAGCCCGCGCCGGCCCATATGCGCCTGGATCGTCGCGCGCAGGCCCGGCAGGACCTCGGCGAAGCTCATCATGTGGGTGAACTTGGTGCTCTCCCGGGCCTCACGGAACCCGGGATGGTAGCGGTACTGCTTGCGGCCGCGGGCGTCGCGCCCGGTCGCCTGGATGTGGCCGTTGGCGTGGCGGCAGATCCAGACGTCGGTATAGGCCGGCGGGATCGCCAGCGCCCTGATGCGGTCGAGCGTCGCCTCGTCGCGCACCCGGACGCCCTTGGCGTCGACGTAGGTGAAGCCGCGGCCGCTGCGCTTGCGGCGGTAGCCCGGCTCCTCGTCGCCGACGTAGCGCAGGCCCGCCTCGCGGGCGGCCTCGCGGGTGTCGACGCGATCCTCGGCGGCGCTCGCCGCCATCTCGGGATCCGACAGCATGGGCGTTCCGACCTTCGATGCGTTCCTGGTCGGTCTCAACCGGCGCCCGCCCGCGCCGGTTCCGGCGCGGCGCAGCCGTTCCCCCGCGCCGCGCCGCCCTGTAGGGAAGGGGGAAGCGACAGCGGGAGAGACCGGGTGCAGCCACAGGACGACGGCGCGGAGAAGAAGCGGGCGCACATCGCCTTCGTGGTGACCGAGGACTGGTTCTTCGCCTCGCATTTCCTGCCGATGGCCCGCGCCGCGGTGGCGGCCGGCCATCCGGTCTCGGTCGTCACCCGCGTCCGGGCCCACCGGGACGCGATCGCGGCGACCGGGGCCCGGGTGGTGGAGCTCGAGGCCGAGCGATCGAGCCTCAACCCGATGGCGGCGGGCTACGCCGCCGGCCAGCTCGCGGCGATCCTGAAGGCGCTCAAGGCCGACATCGTCCACTGCATCGCGCTGCGCGGCATCCTGGTCGGCGGCGCGGCGGCGGCGCTCGCCGGCATCCCGTCCCGGGTCTACGCGCTGACCGGCCTCGGGCTGATCGGCGCGCGCCAGAACCGCGCCGGACGCCTCGCCCGCACGGCCCTGCGCCTCCTGATCCGCGGCCCGCTCGAGACCGCCCGCACCCGCTACCTGTTCGAGAACCCGGACGACGCCCGGCTGCTCGGCTTCTCGCCCGACGATCCCCGCGTGACGATCGTCGGCGGTGCCGGCATCGACCCGGAGGCGTGGGCGCCGGGGCCCCTGCCGCCCCACCCGCCGCTCCGGATCGCGCTGATTGCCCGGATGCTGTGGTCGAAGGGCGTCGACACCGCCGTCGAGGCCGCCCGCCTCGCCCGGAGCCAGGGCGCCACCCTCGAACTCGCGCTCCACGGCGCCCCCGACCCGTCGAACCGCCGTGCGATCCCCGAGGCGACCCTGCGCGACTGGTCGCGGGACGGGGTGACCTGGCACGGCCCGACCGACGACGTCGCCGGCGCCCTGGCGCGGGCCCACGTCGCCTGCCTGCCCTCGCGCGGCGGCGAGGGCCTGCCGCGGGCTTTGCTCGAAGCCGCGGCGAGCGGCCGGGCGATCCTGACCACCGACGTGCCGGGCTGCCGGACCCTGGTGCGCGACGGGATCGAAGGCCTGGTCGTACCGCCGGACGATCCCCGGGCGCTCGCCGCCGCGATGGTGCGGCTATCTTCCGATCCGCCCCTCGTCGCCCGGATGGGGGCCGCCGCCCGCGCCCGCATCGTCGAGGGCGGCTTCACCGAGGCGGCGGTGACGCGGGCCGTGCTCGCGCTCTACGCGGACCTCGCCTGATGGAGCCCGAAGCCTTCGTCCGCGCCCATACGGCGCTCCGCCCGGTGCCGCACGCCCCGGCGATCCGCCTCCACGTCGCCGACGAGGCGACGGACTTGTGGGGCCGCACCGAGGAGGAGCTGGGCGAGATCGGCCTGCCGCCGCCGTTCTGGGCCTTCGCCTGGGCCGGCGGCCAGGCGCTCGCCGCCTACGTGCTGGAGAACCCTCGGACCGTGGCGGGCGCCCGGGTGCTCGACTTCGCCTCGGGCTCGGGCCTCGTCGCCATCGCGGCCGCCCTGGCGGGGGCGGCGTCGGTCGAGGCGAGCGACCTCGATCCCTTCGCGCACGCGGCGATCGCCCTCAACGCCGCCGAGAACGGCGTCGCCGACCGCATCGCGGTGCAGGCCGGCGACCTGATCGGCCGCGACGACGGCTGGGACTGCGTGCTGGCCGCCGATATCTTCTACGAGCGCGACCTCGCCGCCCGGGTCGGCGACTGGCTGGGGGGCCTCCACGCCCGCGGCGCACGGGTTCTGCTGGGCGATCCCGGCCGGGCCTACCTGCCGAAGGATAGGCTGGAGAATCTGGTGACCTACGAAGTGCCGGTGACCCGGGCGCTGGAGGATGCCGAAATCAAGCGGACGGGGGTATGGCGGTTTCGATGAGGACGGGCGGTCCCGATGACGGAGGGATATATAGACATAAATTCTTATATCAGATCGATTCCAGAGTTTTGCGCCGAACGGTCCCGCCCTGAGATCCCCCACTCACCTTGGAAGATTTTATCTCGACAGGCCAAACGCCACTTAGATATCGCACAACATCCATTATTCGATCGAATTCGGCGGCGATCTCCCCCGTCGTTAGCAAAATATTAGCGCTATCGCAGCGACAATCGGGCCCGTCACGAAGGTCGAGTCGATGGATCTGGTGCATGCATACGCAGTCGCCCTGTATGCGCTGTCGCTAGGATGCGCTGTCTTCGCGTCGTTCCAGACGATGGCGATCATGCGGCTCGTGCAGGCGCCCCGGCTCAAGCTGTTCTGGTGCAGCGTCACCGGGGTGAGCATCGCCGTCGAGGCGTTGCACGCGGTCTTTACGGTGAAGATCGCGTTCACGCCCTCGACCCCCGACCTCGCGTTCTCGGCCACGATCCTGTTGGGCGCCGGCGGCATCTTCGCCAGCCTGACCCGGTGCATGCGCGCCTCGATCCTCGACGTGCAGCAGGTGGCGACCTTGAAGCGCCTCGCCTACCACGACCCGTTGACCGAGATCGGCAACCGCCGCGCCTTCGACGCGAGCATGGCCGAGGGCGAGACGAGCGAGCGGCCGGCGACGGTCATCCTGTTCGACGTCGACCACTTCAAGTCTTTCAACGACGGCTACGGCCACGACGTCGGCGACTTGGTGCTCAAGCACCTCGCCCGCTTGATCAGCGCCACCGCCCCCGGCTACTCGGTCTACCGGATCGGCGGCGAGGAATTCGCCATCGTGGCGCCGATCCGGCTCGAGGAGGCGGCGATGCTCGCCAATCTCTGCCGGGCCTCGATCGAGCTCGTCCCGCTCATGCACATGGAGGAGCCGATCCACATCACGGCGAGCGCCGGCGTGGCGCAGTTCCGGCCGGGCGAGACCGTGTCGTCGGTGATGCGCCGGGCCGACCAGGCGCTCTACGCGGCCAAGCGGGCGGGCCGGAACCGCGTGATCGAGGCCGCCTGAGCCTCGACGCACCTCGTCAATGGGCCTCCTGGCGCTTCGCCCGCGCCACGATCTGCGTCGGGTTGACGAAGCGCAGGGCCACGATCAGCCAGACGAGCGTCAGCGCCATGTAGACCACCGCCATCGCGTCGATCGACTGCCCGGCCCGCACGCCGGCGGCGAAGACCGCGTAGTAGAGCGCCACCACCAGGGTCTGGCTCGTCGGCCCGGCGACCAGGAAGGTCAGCTCGAACATCGCGATGGTGCGCACCAGCACCAGCAGCAGGGCGGCCAGGATGCCGGGGATCAGCAGCGGCAGCAGCACCCGCAGGAAGAGCTGGCCCGTGCCGGCGCCGAAGACCCGGGCGGCGGCCTCGATGCGCGGGTCGATCTGCTCGATGAACGGAATCATCACCAGCACCACGAAGGGGATGCTCGGCACGAGGTTGGCCAGCACCACGCCCCAGAGCGTGCCAGCGAGCCCCGCCCGGTAGAGCACGGTGGCGAGCGGGATGCCGTAGGTGATCGGCGGGACGAGCAGCGGCAGCAGGAAGACCAGCATCACCAGCCGCCTGCCCGGAAAGTCGCGCCGCGCCAGCGCGTAGGCCGCCGTGACCCCCAGGAGCCCGGAGAGCAGGACCACCAGGAACACCACCTGGAGGGTCACCACCAGCACGTCGCCGAGCTGGAACTCGTCCCAGGCCGAGGCGTACCAGCGGGTGGTGAAGCCGAGCGGCAACCAGGTGCCGAGCCAGCGCGTGGCGAAGGAGTTGAGCACCACCGCGGCGATCATCGCCAGGAGGTTGAGGCAGAACAGCAGCGTGACGGCCCAGACCGCCATCCGCCACAGGCGCGAGCCGGGGCCGGTGTCGCGGATCATCGCTCGATCATCCCTTGGTGCCCCCGACCGGGCCGGTATAGAGCAGGCTGCGCCCCCACAGCACCGCCGCCACGATGGCGAGCTGGACCGCGCCCATGATCATCGCGATCGCTGAGGCCAGCGAGTAGTCGTACTCCTCGAACGCCGCCTGATAGGCGGCGATCGAGATCACCCGCGTGGCGCCGGCCGGCGCCCCGAGCAGCACCGCGGACGGAAACACCGAGAAGGCCTGGACGAAGGACAGGCAGAAGGTGACCGCGAGGCCCGGCAGGATCAGCGGCAGGATCACCGCCCTGAAGCGCTGCCAGGCATTGGCGCCGTGGGTCGCCGCGGCCTGCTCCAGCGCCGGATCGATGCCGGTGACCGCCGAAAGCGTCAGCAGGAACGCGAACGGGAAGCCGGTGATGAGCAGCGAGGCGAAGACGCCCCAGTAGTTGTTGGTGAGCTTGAGCGGGCTGCCGATCACCCCGAGCCAGACCAGCGAGCGGTTGAACCAGCCCTGCGGGCCGAGGAAGTTGAGCAGGCCCTCCGCCACCAGCACGGTGCCCAGCGTGATCGGCAGGACCAGGATGGTGGTGAGCAGGCGCTGGTGGCGCATCAGCCGCACGCGCAGGGCGATCGGCACCGCCAGGACGAGGTTGAGCACCGTCACCGGCAGCGCGAGGCGCAGCGTCGCCGCGATGGTGTCGTACAGGAACGGATCGGAGAAGAAGCGGGCGTAGTTCGCCCACCAGGCCCCGGCCTTGGGCTGGAGCGACAGAACGAGCCCGTAGGCGAAGGGATAGACGAACAGCCCGAGGATCGCGAGGAGCGCCGGCAGCACCAGGAGCGTGGTGCCGTCGAGGCCGCGGGCGGCGAGCCGCACCGCGAGCGGCGGCGTCTCCTCCCGGGGCGTCGTCGGCGCGGCGGTGGGGAGCGAGGTCGCGCTCACGCGGCCTCCCCGGGGAAGACCAGGACCCGCGGCGAGGCGGCGGCGAGGCGCAAGGGCTCGTCCTGCGCCACCGCGCGGTCGGAGCGGAAGAAGAGTTCGGTCCCGTCCTGGGCGACTGCGGTGCCGAAGAAGGCCCGGCCGCGATACTCGACGCTGGCGACCCGGACCGGCACCCCCTCGGCGGCCGGCGTCAGGTCCTCGGGGCGGATCGCCGCGACCGCCGGGGCGCCCGGGTCCAGCGTCTCGCGCAGGGTGCCGGCGAGGCGGGTGCCGCAGACCTCGACCTCGGCCCGCGCGCCGTCCACCGCGATCGCCCGGCCGCGCAGGCGGTTGCGGAAGCCCATGAAGTCGGCGACGTCCGGGTGGGCCGGCCGCTCGTAGAGGTCCTCTGGCGTGCCGACCTGGCGGATGCGTCCGTCGCGCATCACCACGATCCGGTCGGCCATCGACAGGGCCTCGTCCTGGTCGTGAGTGACGTAGATCGTGGTCGACCCGATGGCGTCGTGGATGCGGCGGATCTCGGCCCGCATCTCGAGACGCAGCTTGGCGTCGAGGTTCGACAGCGGCTCGTCCATCAGCACCACCGGCGGCTCGATCACGATCGCCCGGGCGATGGCGACCCGCTGCTGCTGGCCGCCGGACATCTGGCCCGGGAGCTTGGCGGCCTGCGATTGCAGCCGCACCATCGCGAGGGCGTCGTCGACCCGGCGCGCCGCCGCCTCGCCCTTGACGCCCCGCATGGCGAGGCCGAAGCCGACGTTCCTCGCGACGGTCATGTGCGGGAAGAGGGCGTAGCTCTGAAACACCATGCCGAAGCCGCGCTCCTCCGGCTTCAGCCGGTCGATGCGGCGCTCGCCGAGATGGATCGACCCGCCGGTGAGCGGCAGGAGCCCGGCGATGCAGTTGAGCGCCGTCGACTTGCCGCAGCCGGACGGCCCCAGGAGCGCGACGAACTCGCCGCCCTTGATCGTCAGGTCGAGCCCGTCGAGGGCGGTCATCGCGCCGAACCGGCGGCTCAGGCCGCTCAGGCGCAGGTCCTGCGGCGCCTCGTGATGGCGTGCCATCGGTGTCCTCTCCTGCCGCGTCGCCTCTTCCGAGCGACCATTGCGGCGTTAGATCATTTCCCGACGAAGCGGAGACTGGCTCGTCATAGAAAATGCGGTACAATAAAATATATAGAGTAGCGACCAATTGCAACGCCACCGTACACGACGGGACGGTTCACGTGCGATACCGGTCCTTCCCATCCGAGACCTCATCCTGAGGTGTCAGTCGATCTTCGATCGACTGACCTCGAAGGAGGACTTCAGAAATCTCAGAGCCAACTGGAGCCCTCCTTCGAGGTCAGTCCATCTCTGATGGACTGACACCTCGGGATGAGGTTGCGGGTGGGATAATGCCGGACGCTGTCGTGTATCGAGCGCGACTCAGCGCTTCTTGCCGGAGCCGACCTGCTCGTCCCAGCGGCGGAAGGCCACCACCATCCGGTCGGCGTCGAGCGGCATCTCGATCGGGTGGTCGGCGATCATCTTGTCGTATTCCGGCCGGCCGAACTCCTTCAGCGCGGCGCGGCTCTCCGGCGGCGCCATGTCGAGGGTGACGCCCTTCACGGCGGGGCCCGGATAGAAGTAGCCCTCGTCGTAGGTGTAGGCCTGCTGGGCCGGCTGGAGCAGGAAGGCCATCAGGTCGAGGACGACCGCCAGCTTCTCCTCCGGCACGCCCTTCGGCACCGCCATGTAGTGGGCGTCCGCCACCCAGCGGAAGTTCTTGAGCGTGCCGACCTTCGCCTCCGCCGGCACGATGCCCAGGACGCGGGGGTTGATGTCCCAGCCGGTGGTCGAGACGATGATGTCGCGGCTGCCCTCGCCGAGCTCCTTCATCGTCTGCGAGGTGCCGCCCGGATAGTAGTCGACCGTCTCGCCGATCGCCTTGAGATAGTCCCAGGTCTTGTCCCACCCCTTGTCCGGGTCCTTGGGATCCTTGTCGCCGAGGATGTAGGGCAGGCCCATGATCCAGGTGCGGCCGGGACCGGAATTGGCCGGGCGGGCATACATGAACTTGCCCTTGTTCTGGCGTGCCCAGGCCAGGAGCTCTTCGGCGCTCGTCGGCACCGTCTTCACCCGGTCGGGCATGTACTCGATCAGCGGGCCCGACGGGTACCAGGCGACGCACAGGCCCTGGTCCTGCGCCAGGCCGTTCAGCCGCAGCGCGGCGGGCTGGTAGATGTCGGCGGGTTTCGGCAGCTGCCCGGCATGGGGCTTCAGGTCGACCCACAGCTTCTGCTCGATGCCGGCGGCGATGCCGTCGGTGCCGGTGAGCACGAGGTCGATGTCGACCCGGCCGGCGGCCTGCTGCGCCTTGAGCTTCGAGGGCAGTTCGGGGGCCGGCGCCTTGGTGAAGGCGAAGCGCGAGACGATGCCGGGCCGCGCCCGGCGATAGGCCTCGATCGCCTTCTGGGTGAGCGCCAGGTTGCCGGCCACGTCCACCACCGTGACGACGACGGGCGACGTCGGCAGGGCGAGGCCGGCCCGGGCGCGCCCGCCGAGGGCGAGCCCGGCCCCGGCCGCGAGCCCCACGACCGCGCTGCGGCGTGTGATCGTCATGTTTCCCCCCTGGTTCGCACCGGGCTCTGGCGGCCCGCGATCGTGGACGGATCGCTGCGTGCTTTCCCGGCATTGGTGCACTAATGTTTTAGCGCGTCAAGCCTGCCGGGAGGGAAAGGCCGGGCTCGTGGTGCGGGTCATGGATCGGGTCCCGCTCCCGCGGATCATAGAGAGCCGGCGCGTCCGCGCGCCCGATAGACGTGCGACGGCCGCCGATCCGGGGCGTGCCCGGCCGGCGGTCGTCGTTGTCGCGATCCTGTTGGATCCGGATCCCGCGTTCGCGGCTCGGGCACGACCCTGCGGGCCTCAGCCGGCCCGGGAGGTCTCGCCGGCCCGAGGGGCCTCAGCCGGCCCGGGCCAGGATCAGGTCGGTGGCCGCCGAGACCACCCGGTTGCGGCCGGTGGTCTTGGCCTCGTAGAGGGCGATGTCGGCGCGCTTGAGGAGGCCGCCCACGGTCTCGCCCTCCGACCAGGTGCTGACCCCGAAGCTCGCGGTGACCTGCACCGGGCCGCGCTGGCCCTTGAAGCGCAGCTGCGTGCAGCGCAGCCGCAGGCGGCCGGCGGCGGCCTCGGCCTCCTCCAGGCTGCGGCCGGGAAGCGCGAGGGCGAATTCCTCGCCGCCGAGGCGCCCGGCGATGCCGCCGGCCTCGGTCAAGAGCTCCTGGGCGACGCCGCGGATCACCGTGTCGCCGACGTCGTGGCCATGCTGGTCGTTGACCGCCTTGAAGTGGTCGATGTCGATCAGGATCATCGAGATCCGCCCGTGGGCGCCGGCCCGGTCCGCCGCCTCGCCGGCCCGCTGGAGGAAGGCGCGGCGGTTGAGGAGCCCGGTCAGGGCGTCGGTCTCGGCGAGCCGGATCAGCTCGCGCTGCATCCCGGTCATCCGCTCGGCGGCGCGCAGGCGGGCGTGGAGCTCCTCCGGGCTCGGCGGCTTGTCGATGAAGTCGTCCGAGCCGCTGTCGAGCGCCTCCGCCAGGTTGCGGGCGTTGCGGGCCGACGACATGGTGATGATGTAGAGCGGGCGGTGCGCGTCCGCGAGCAGCCGGGCCGACCAGCACAATTCGAGGCCGCCGATCGGCCGCACTTCGAGGCTGGTGATCAAGGCGGTCACCGAGGCGTTGTCGGTGACGAAGTCCAGAGCCTCGCGCGAATCCGTGAAGGTGTCCACGGTGTGGCCGCGGGGGGTAAGGAGCCCGCTGATGACCTTGAGCACGACCCGGCTCGGATCGACGACGACGATGTGCATGACGCCCCCAGGCAGGAGGACAGGCCCCCGCATCCCGCGAAAAGGTTGCGCCCGAAGGTTTAACGTCGCCTCAAGGCGGCCCGCACAATCGTCGAGCTTACGGTGACGCAGCGCCAGGTTCCTCCGGCCCCGCGCGCGACGCCGCCGGTCACGCCGGACGGCCGCTACATCGTCGTGCGTGGGCGGCTGTGGCGGCGCAGCGATCCCGGCCTCGCGCCGGAGGAGCGCGAGGCCCTGGTGGCCGCCCTGATGCGGGCCCGCCGCGCGGTCCGCGACACCAAGGCGGAGGGCGGTACGGCCCTGGCGGAGGCCCGCGCCGCGGTCGACGCGGCCAAGCACGGCCTCGGCGAGCGCGGCCCGCCCTGGTGGACCGACGGAGCGCCGGACTTCAATCGGCACCTCGCCCGCACCACGCCCTACGCGGCGTGGTTCGCCGGGCTCGGGGATGAGGGAGGGGGGGAGGGGTAGCGCGGGCTCAATCGACGATGCCGAGCGCGCGCATGCGCCCGATCGTCTCCATCAGCCGCGGGCCGGTATCCTCCCGCAGCACCGCCTCGGTGAGCAGGAAGGCCGGGCCGCTGATGTTGAGGGCGAAATGGCCCCGCCCGCCGGGGGCCTGGATCGGCGCCGCGACGGCGTTGATGTCCTGGTGCCAGATGCCGATCCCGACGCAGAACCCGCGCTCGGCAACCTCTGCGGCGCAGCGGCGGTAGGTGTCGTCGAGGCGCGCCGCGTCGGCGCCGTCGCGGCGCAGGCGGGTCATCAGGGCGGTCCGCTCGTCCTCCTCGAGACTCGACAGCGTCGCCATGCCCATGGCGCTGCGGGCGAGCGGCAGCCGGTAGCCGACCTCGCTCGACAGGACGATGCGCTGGCCCTCGCCGCGCCAGAGCTGGACGTAGACGCTCGACAGCCCGTCGAGCAGGCCGAGCGCCACGTGGGCCTGCACGGCGGTGGCGAGGTCCTGCAGGAACGGCTTCACCATCTGCGGGAACGAATTCTGGCGCAGGAAGGCCGAGCTGAGCGCCAGCACCGCCGGCCCGAGGCCGTAGCGCTCGCCCTCCGGGTCGTGGACGAGGTAGCCGAGGGAGAGCAGCGTGTGGGTCAGGCGCGACACGGTGGGCTTGGGCAGGCCGGTGCGGGCCGCGATCTCGCGGTTGCCCAGCATCTCGGCCGCGTCCCGGAAGACGCGCAGCACCTGCAGGCCGCGGGCGAGCGCGGTGACGAACTGCCGGTCGCCGTCCTCCGGCTCCGCCGCCTCGTCCCGGGCGGAGGGCTTCGCCGCGGCCTTCGGGGCGAGAACCCCTTGAGCCAGAACCTCTTGCGCCAGAACCTCGTGGGCCAGAGCTTCCTGGGCCAGCGCTTCCCGTCTCGGAGCCTCCTTCGCGTCGTCCTTCGTCGCGCCCCGGGTGATCGTGCCGGCGCGCGCCGCCATCGCCTGTGCCATGCCGCCGCCTCCCTCTCGTCCCGGGGCCTCTCGGCGCGCTCCGGGTTGTGCCCCAAGGTGACCCGAGGACGGCGGATCGGCAACTTGTTTCGCGATGCGGATCGACATTTCGCGACTTGACCGGTCCCGGGCGGGGAGGCAGTGTCGGGAGCGAAAGGGGCGTGGACCCCTGGGCGACGCCGAACGGCGCGCCGACAACGAGCCCGGACACTCGAATCCCGGGCGATAAAGAATCCCGAGCGAGAAGCCCCGGGAACGCCATTCCAGGAGGGACGCCTTGGTCAAGACCCTTGCGCGCATCACGGCCGCCGGCCTCATGGCCCTGGCGGCCTCGACTGCGCTCGCCGCGCCGATGAGCCTGAAGATCGCCTTCGTCGATCCGCTCTCCGGCGGCGGCGCCAGCACCGGCGAGGCCGGGCTGAAGACGTTCCAGTTCATGGCCGACCAGCTCAACGCCAAGAACGCGGACCTGAAGCTCGAGGTGACGGGCTACGACAACAAGCTCAACCCGCAGGAGAGCCTGGTCCAGCTCCAGAAGGCGATCGATTCCGGCGCCCGCGTCGTGGTGCAGGGCAACGGCTCCTCGGTCGGCGCCGCGCTGATTGATTTCGTCGGCAAGTACAACGATCGCAATCCCGGCAAGGAGATCCTGTATCTTAACTATGCTGCGGTCGATCCGGCGCTGACCAATGCCAAGTGCAATTACTGGCACTTTCGGTTCGACGCCAATTCCGACATCAAGATGCAGGCCCTGACCAATTACATCAAGGGCAAGCCGGAGATCAAGAAGGTCTACCTGATCAATCAGGACTACTCGCACGGCCAGGCGGTGCGCGCCGCCGCCCGCGCGATGCTGAAGGAGAAGCGGCCCGACATCCAGATCGTCGGCGACGAGGTGGCGCCGCTCCAGAAGGTCAACGACTTCTCGCCCTACATCGCCAAGATCAAGGCGTCGGGCGCCGACACGGTGATCACCGGAAACTGGGCACAGGACATGGCGCTGCTGCTCAAGGCTGCGGGCGATGCCGGGCTGCAAGCCAATTTCTACACCTATTACGGCGGCGGCAGCGGCGGACCGACCGCGATCAAGCAGGCGAACCTCCCCGACCGGGTCTTCCAGATCTCCGAGGGCTACGCCAACATCGACTACAAGCCGGCCCACGACTTCGAGGCCGCCTTCCGCGCCAAGACCGGCCAGGAGGTCACCTACGCGCGCGTCGTCAACCTGATGAACGTGCTGTCCAAGGCGACGCTCGCTGCCAAGTCGACCGATCCGAAGGCCATCGCCAAGGCGATGGACGCGATCCACCAGGACACGCTCTACGGCAAGGACAGCTTCATCCGGTCGGACGACCACCAGATCTTCCAGCCGATCTACATCTCGCGCTTCGGTCCGGTCGACACCGCGAAGGTGCTGGACAGCGAGAATACCGGCTGGGGCTGGACCGGTACCGGCGAGATCGCCGCCCAGGACACTCTGCTGCCGACCACCTGCAAGATGGACCGCCCGAGCTGAGGCGGGGAGGGCGCCCCGGATTCCGCCGGGGCGCCGCACCGATCCTCACGCCGAACGGCCCTGTCCGGGCCGAGCGCTGCCTCGGCGGACAGGAGATCCGGGATCCGGCGCAGGAGGCCGCGAAGCGTCCGTCCGTCCGCGACGTCGCGAAGACCGCGCCGTGTCGCGACATCTCCCTCCCGGATCCCGGATCTCCCTCCGCTTCACGCATCCGGGCAAGGGGAGCGAGCCAGATCTCGCCGGCGGGCGCGCTCGCCAGGCCCTATCGCCCCGCACCGGCAGGAGACCCCGCGTGCTCGAACTCGTCATCATCTCGACGCTGAACGGCGTGCTCTACGGGATGCTGCTCTTCCTGATGGCGAGCGGCCTGACCCTGATCTTCAGCATGATGGGCGTGCTCAACTTCGCGCATGCCAGCTTCTACATGCTGGGTGCGTTCTTCGGCTACCAGATCAGCAAGTTCACCGGGTTCTGGGTCGGCCTCGTCGTCGCGCCCGTCGTGGTCGGCGGCATCGGCGCGCTCATCGAGCGCTACGGCCTGCGCAACGTCCATCGCCACGGTCACGTGCCGGAACTGCTCTTCACCTTCGGCCTCGCCTACGTGATCGAGGAGGTGGTGCAGATGGTCTGGGGCAAGCTGCCGGTCGATTACCGGGTGCCGGCGGTGCTCGACTTCCCGGCCTTCACGGTGTTCGGCACCAACTACCCGGCCTACAAGCTGTTCATGCTGGTGATCTCGGTGGTGATCTTCATCGCCCTCTTGGCGGTGCTCACCCGCACCCGGGTCGGGCTGATCATCCAGGCGGCGCTGACCCATCCCAACATGGTGGCGATGCTCGGCCACGACGTGCCCAAGGTGTTCATGCTGGTCTTCGGCGTCGGCACGGGCTTGGCCGCGGTGGCCGGCGTCATCGCCGGGCCGGCGCTGGTCACCCAGGCCAACATGGCGGGCCTGCTGGGGCCGATCCTGTTCGTGGTGGTGGTCGTGGGAGGGCTGGGCTCCCTCACCGGCGCCTTCGCGGCCTCGCTCCTGATCGGGCTGGTGCAGACCTTCGCCATCTCCCTCGACGTCTCGGTCGCCAGCGTTTTCCAGGCCATGGGCATCGACGCTGCGCCGTCCGGCGGCGTGCTGGGTGATCTGTGGAACGTGACGATCGCCCAGATCGGGCCGATCATCCCCTATCTCCTGCTGGTCCTCGTGCTGATCGCGCGGCCGACCGGTCTGCTCGGGAACCGCGAAGCATGAGCGACCTCGCCGACATCGCGCCGTCCGGCGCCCTCGCGCAGGCCGGCTCCCGCCCGACGATCCGGCCGAAGGGCGCCGGAGCCGTCGCGCAGGTTCTGCCCTGGCTCGCCGCCGCGGCGATCCTCGTCGCGGCGCCGCTGATCTTCACCAGCGGCACGGCGCTGACCATGATGAGCCTGATGGGCATCATGGTGGTGTTCTCCCTGTCCTACAACATGCTGCTCGGCCAGACCGGTCTCCTGTCCTTCGGCCACGCGGTCTATTACGGGCTGGGCGCGTTCTTCACCGTCCACGCGATGAACCTCGTGACGTCCCTGCGCCTGCCGGTGCCCCTGCCGCTGCTGCCGGTGGTGGGCGGGCTCGCCGGCCTCGCCTTCGGCATCCTGTTCGGGGCGATCTCGACCCGGCGCGCCGGCACCGTCTTCGCGATGATCTCGCTGGGCATCGCCGAACTGGTCTCGTCGGGCTCGCACATCCTGCACAGCTTCTTCGGCGGGGAAGAGGGCATCACCGCCAACCGCACCAAGATGCTGCGGGTCTTCGATCTCAGCTTCGGGCCGCAGATCCAGGTCTACTACCTGATCGCCGCCTGGTGCCTGGTCTGCGCGGTGGCGATGTACGCCATCACCCGCACGCCCCTCGGGCGCCTGTGCAACGCCGTGCGGGAGAACCCCGAGCGGGTCGAGTTCCTGGGCTACGAGCCGCAGGCGATCCGCATCACCGCCTTCTGCCTCTCGGCGATGTTCGCGGGCGTCGCCGGTGCGCTCGCGGCGATCAACTTCGAGATCGCCAACTCGGCCTATCTCGGCGTTCACCAGTCCGGCGTGGTGCTGCTCGCGACCTTCATCGGCGGCATCGGCACCTTCGTCGGCCCGGTGGTCGGCGCGGTGGTGGTGACGCTGCTCCAGGTCTCGCTCAGCGACCTGACGGAGGTCTGGCAGCTCTATTTCGGGCTCCTGTTCATCGCCATCGTGATGTTCGCCCCCGGCGGCATCGCCGGCCTCGCCCTCATGCACGGCCCGCTCCTACGCGCGGGCACCGCCCACCGGCTGCTGCCGGCCTACCTGCTGGCGCTCGGGCCGTTCCTGCTCCTGCTCGCGGGGTCGATCGCGCTGATCGAGATGGCCTTCCGGATGCTGGTCAAGGCGAGCGACGGCACCGAGATGAGCCTCGTCGGCATCTCCTTCGACGCCGCCCACATCCTGCCCTGGCTCGTCGCCGGCGCGATGGCGATCGGGGGCGGGCTCGCCTTACGGGCCGTACTGCCGCGGGTCGCGGCCGCCTGGCACGAGGCCTCCGCCGCCGCCAAGGAGAAGCTGGCATGAGCCCCGCTGGCATGAGCCCCGCTGGCATGAACCCCGCTGGCACGAGCCCCGCGAGCACCGGCCCGGCGATCGAGCTGTCCGGCGTCAACAAGAGCTTCGGCCCGGCCAAGATCATCAACGGCGTCGACCTCACCGTCCCGGCCGGGGAGCGCCACGCCATCATCGGGCCGAACGGCGCCGGCAAGTCGACGCTCTTTCACCTGATCAGCGGCCGCTTCGCGCCGACGAGCGGCACGATCAGGCTGGAGGGCCGCGACATCACCGGCTGGCGCCCGGCGGCGATCAACCGGGCCGGGCTCGCCCGCAGCTTCCAGGTCACCAACATCTTCCCCAAGCTCAGCGTGTGGGAGAACGTGCGCTGCGCGGTCTTGCGGGCGATGGGCCACGGCCCGTCCTTCTGGCGCGGGGTCGAGGGGCTGCCGGGCGTCGCCGAGCGCACGGAAGAAATTCTCGCCCGCATCCGCCTCGGCCATCGCGCCTCGGTGGCGGCGGGGCTCCTGGCCTATGCCGACCAGCGGGCGCTCGAGATCGGCATCGCCATCGCCAGCGACGCCAAGGTCATCCTGCTCGACGAGCCGATGGCCGGGATGAGCCACAGCGAGAGCGAGCACGCGACGCAGCTGATCCGCGAGGTCACCACGGGCCGCACGCTGCTGATGGTCGAGCACGACATGGCGGTGGTGTTCGGGCTCGCCGACCGCATCTCGGTGCTGGTCTACGGCCGGATCATCGCCACCGACACCCCAGCCCGCATCCGGGAGAACCGCGCCGTGCAGGAAGCCTATCTCGGGGTCGCGACCGGGGAGGAGGCCGCGTGAGCGCCGCCCCGGCGATGCCGGCCCACAGCCCGGCGCCCACGCTCCTCGAGGTCGAGGACCTGCATGCCTATTACGGCAAGAGCCACATCCTGCAGGGGGTGAGCTTCCGGGTCGGAGCCGGCGAGATCGTGTCGATCCTCGGCCGCAACGGCGTGGGCCGCTCGACGACGCTCAAGGCGATCATGGGCGATGTGCCGCCCCGCGGACAGATCCGCTTCAAGGGCCAAGCCATCGCCGGCCTCAAGCCCTACGCGGTCGCGCGCCGCGGCCTCGGCTACGTGCCGGAGGAGCGGGCGATCTTCCCCAAGCTCACGGTGCGGCAGAACCTGGCGCTCGGCGAGAAGGGGGGCAGGCGCGGCAGTCGCTGGTCCTACGCCGACATCTTCCGGCTGTTTCCGCGGCTGGAGGAGCGGATCGACACGCCCGGCGGCGTGCTCTCGGGCGGCGAGCAGCAGATGCTCACGATCTGCCGCACCCTGATGGGCGATCCCGATCTCATCATGATCGACGAGCCGACGGAAGGGCTGTCGCCCCAGATGGTCGCCCGGGTCGCCGAGATGATCGGCGAGATCGCGGCCCGCGGCGTCGCGGTGCTGCTGGTCGAGCAGAAGCTGACCATCGCGTTGAAGCTGTCGCAGCGCCTCTACGTCATGGGCCACGGCCACGTCGTGTTCGAGGGCACGCCGGCCGCGCTCTCCGCCAACGAGGCGGTGAGACGGGAGTGGCTGGAGGTGTAGTTGTTCGGCGTTTCGTCGACGGACCTGACATCCTGCGTCGTCATCCCGAGGCCGCGACAGCGGAATCCGGGATGACGCAGTGAAGCGGAAGACCGGGCTGACGCCGCCGATCGCTCAGCGAACGCCGAGCAGCTCGACGTCGAACATCAGCGTGGCGTTCGGCGGGATCACGCCGCCGGCGCCGCGGGCGCCGTACCCGAGCTCGGGCGGGATGATCAGGGTGCGCTTGCCGCCGACCTTCATGGTCGACAGGCCCTCGTCCCAGCCCTTGATGACCTGGCCGGTGCCGACCGCGAAGTTCAGCGGCTGCTTGCGGTCGAGCGAGCTGTCGAACTTCGCGCCCTTCTTGCCGTCCTGGTAGAGCCAGCCGGTGTAGTGGACGCTGACGGTCTGGCCGGCATTCGGCTGCGGACCGGTGCCGACCACGTCGTCCTTGACCTGGAGGCCGGACGGGGTGGTGGAGAACGAGGCGGCGGAGGCTGAAGCGGTCATGGCGATCGTGAGGGCTCCGGCGAGGAAGAGGGAACGGCGCATCGACGGGATCGGTCCTGTGCGTGACGTCGGGGAGGAGTTAGGGCATCGCGGCGCCCGCGGATAGGCCGCGCCGCCCGCTCCTCACGCCGGGGGCAGGGATTCCGGGTCGATCGTTCCGCCGTCGGCCCAGCCCATGAGCAGCGCCCGCACCGCCGCCGGATCGGCGAGGCGGTGGCGGGCGACCGTGTCGCCGGGCCCGACCCGGATGGTGATCCCGCCATCCTCGTTCACCGGCACGAAGGCCTTCTCGTCGGTGAGGTCGTCGCCGATGAAGATCGCGCGCCGGCCGGCATAGGGCGCCTCGCCCAGGAAGGCCCGGATGGCGTGGCCCTTCGTGGCGCTCGCCGGCAGGATCTCGGCCACCGCCTTGCCCTGCTGCAGCCGGTAGGCCTCGCCGAGGATGCCGGCGACCGAGGCCGCGGCCGATTGCGCCCGGACGGCATCGGCCTCGTTCGCGAGCCGCCAATGCACCGCGACCGAGCAGCCCTTGTCCTCGATCAGCACGCCGTCGAGATCGGCGACCGCCCGCTGCAGGGTCTCGACGCCCGCCCGCAGGGCGGGATGCGCCGCCGGGTCACCGCCGGCCACCCGGCCGTCGCGGCGCTGCTCGACCCCGTGCAGGCCGGCGACGTCGAAGCGCTCCGGCGCCAGGAACCCGTCGATCGTGGCGATCGGCCGCCCGGTCACGAGCGCCATCGCCCCGCCGAGCCGCCCGCGCAGCCGCGCGAGGCCGGCGGGCAGGTCGGGCGGGACCACCACCCCGTCGGGCCGGGGCGCGATCTCCACCAGGGTGCCGTCGAAGTCGAGGAAGAGGGCGAAGGCGGTATCGGTCAAGGGATCGGGTCTCCCGTCGCTGGCACGGACCGCCGCGGGGATGCGGCCGGTCCGCATCCCGTTCCGTGGCGATGCCTGGCCTTGGCACCGCCGTCGCGCGGGGCGGCGACGTCACGGGGATTTGGCGGGACGGTGCCGGATCGCAACCCGCGCCGCAAAGCGACGGCGGAGAAGCGACATCGTGTCGCGCGATCGGGGGCGCTCCTCCCGCGACGCCGCACCGCGCGCCCGGGCGGACAGTAGTCCTAGGGCGCGATTCAATGCCACGACGCACCCGGCACGGCGACGGTAAGCTCTCCCGTCGTCCCACCGCTGGGGAAAGCGGCGCTCGGGGCTGCGGCCGGACGCCTGGAGTGTCGCTCTGGGCCGCGGCGGCGGCGCACGGAACGATCTTACCCGGATCTTACTGCGATGCGGTGGTCTCGAGTTGCAGCGTAACCTTTGATTCAATCGCGCGTGATTACTGATAGGGTGACGCGGTGGGCGGTCGGCACGGCCGAGCGGGGTGGATGCGCAGTGCGGCGGCTTCTGACGATCATCGACCTCTTCCGCGTCGACACCTCGAACCCGGACCTGATGCGGGCGCAGATGCGTGCCCTGCACAACCAGGTGCCGCTGCTCTACGTGATCCTGGCCGTCAACTCGACCGCGGTCGCGTTCACGCATCTGGGCGTCGCGCCGAACGGGGTCACGCTCTACCCGCTCGCGGGGCTGCTGTCGGTCTGCGCCATCCGTCTCGGCTTGTGGCTGCGCCGGCGCCGGCAGCCGCTCGAGATGGAGGGGATGCCGCTCAAGCTGCGCGCCACGGTGGCGCTCGCCGGCATCCTGGCGGTCTGCTTCATGAGCTGGAGCGCCGCCCTGCTGTCATACGGGGACGCCTACGCGCAGGCCCACGTCCTGTTCTACGTCGGCAACACGATGATCGCCTGCGCATTCTGCCTCGCGCATCTGCGGGCGGCGGCACTCCTGGTCATCGCGGTCGTCGCGGTGCCGTTCTGCCTGCACCTCAGCTCCTTGGACAACCACGTCGTACGAGCCATCGCCCTCAACCTGCTGGTGGTCAGCGGCGCGCTCGCCTTCGTGCTTCTCGCCTATCACCGCGACTTCACGCGACTGATCGGGCAGCAGGTCGAGCTCGAGCGGCTGAGCCGGGAGAACCTGCGGCTCGCCAACCTCGATACCCTGACCGAGCTGCCCAACCGCCGCAGCTTCTTCACCTCCCTGGAGGCGGCGGCCCAGGCGGCCCAGGCGAGCCGCGACGGATTCGTCGTCGGCCTCGTCGATCTCGACGGCTTCAAGCCGGTGAACGACGCCCATGGTCACGGCGCCGGCGACGCGGTGCTGCAGGAGGCCGCCCGCCGCCTGCGCGCGGTGATGGGGGACACCGCCGTGGTCGCGCGCTTCGGCGGCGACGAGTTCGGCCTGATCCTGCCCGGCCGGAACGCCGCCGCCGCGCTCGCCGGGACCGGGGACGCGATCTGCGGCGCCCTGGCGGCGCCGTTCCGGCTGCCGAACGGCGGCAGCGCCCAGATCGCCGCCTCCGTCGGCTTCGCGGCCTGTCCGGAGGCCGGGTACCGGGCGGAGATCTTGGTCGAGCGGGCGGATTACGCCCTCTACTACGCCAAGGCGAACCGGCGCGGCACCGCGGTGCTGTTCACCGAGGAGCACGAGCGTCTGTTGCGCACCCAGAGCGTGATCGAACAGGCCCTGCGCCACGCCGACCTCGCGCAGGAATTGAGCCTCGTCTACCAGCCGATCGTCGACGTGCAGAGCGGCCGCACGATCGCCTTCGAGGCGCTGGCGCGCTGGAGGAGCCCGGAGCTGGGCCAGGTCTCCCCGGCGGTGTTCGTGCCGATCGCCGAGCGCTCCGGGCTGATCACCCGCATCACCGCGGTGTTGTTCGGCCAGGCCCTCGCCGCGGCCCGGGCCTGGCCCGAGTCGGTCGCCCTGTCGTTCAACCTGTCGATGGCCGACATCGCCTCGCCCCAGGCCGCCGCCGGGATCGTCGCGGCGGTCAAGGCGAGCGGCCTCGGCCCCGGTCGGGTGATCCTGGAGGCGACCGAGACCGCGCTGATCCAGGACGTGGCGCAGGCCCAGAAGGTGCTGGGGACCCTCAAGGCGAACGGCATCGCCATCGCGCTGGACGATTTCGGCACCGGCTACTCGTCCCTGAGCTACGTCCACCGCCTGCCGCTCGACAAGCTCAAGGTCGATCGCAGCTTCATCAGCGAGATCACCACCGATCCGGCGAGCCGCGACATCGTCACGTCGATCCTCGGTCTCGCCCGGAACCTGAAGCTCTGCTGCGTCGTCGAGGGCATCGAGACCGCCGAGCAGGCCCACCTGCTGGAAAGCCTCGGCTGCGTCCAGATGCAGGGCTACCACTTCCACCGGCCGATGGGCTTCGCCGACACGCTGCGCTACCTCGACGCCGAAGCGGTACGGTCGATCCGCCGGGTCCAGGCCGTCGCCTGAGCAGGCACCGCCCGCGACAGGGGGCGGGCGGCTTCGCCCTCGTGTCGCGCACCAACCGCGCCGCGCGCTCGCGCGCCTCGTCCATCGCCCGCCCTTCAGGAGTCGCCAGGGCAAACGATCGGTTCGGAACGCCAAGCCCCTGTCACCGCCTTCCGTCACCCAATCGCCCTGGCGATGCTCCGTCGCACCCGAGATGCCATCGATCGAAGGCTTGCGCGCCTCCGGGCGCGGTCCGTCCGTGCCAGTCGGCCTCGGCTGCCCTCTGGCCCCCGCTCCCGTTACCGCGTCGCCGCCACCACGATCCGGGTCCGGCTGATGAAGGCGCGCGGGTCGGCGCCCTGGTGGCCGTAGAGGTCGCGGGTGACCGTCACGCTCTTGGGGCCGAGCGCCTTGCGGCACTCCTCCTTGACGAAGGTCTCGCCGAGCGGCGTCTCGTCGCCGGCGGGCTTGGCCTCGGCGCAGCTCCAGCCGTCCTCGCCCCAGTGGCCCCGGGCCTGGATCCCGAGGAGATGGCCCTTCTTGCGCAGGTAGAGCGGCACCGCGTCGTCGGTCTCGATCACCAGCCCGTCCACCCGCGCGTCGTCGCCGACCAGCAGCGTGAGGCGGGCCGGGTGCCCGGCGACCCGGGTGCCGTTGCGGGTGGTGCCGTCGGCGTAGGAGAAGCCGATGGCGTGCAGCCCCTTGGCGTCGGCCGGGCAGGCGCGCCAATCGGTCCAGCCGGCGAGGGGCTTGGCCGGGCCTTCGCGGCAGGCGAGGTCGCCGTAGCCCTTGGGCGAGATCTCCGAGACCGGCATCCCGACCTTGATGTCGCGCAGGTCCGCGATCTCGGGGCCGGCGGCCAGAGCCGGGCCGGCGCAGGTCAGGGCGGCGAGGATCGCCAGGTCAGTGCGAGACGGTCGGCGCATCGGAGCCCTCCTTCTTGCGGTAGACGTCGCAGGCCCGGGAGGTGGTGCCGAAGAAGGCGGTGCATTCCTCGAAGGTCGGCTCGCCCTTGCCCTTGAGCTGGGTGGCGACGTAGGTCGCCACCGCGTCGATCTCCGCCGGGCGTAAGAAAACCGCCGTCTCCGGCGGCATGCTGCCGGCCATGTCGGCCTTCAGCGAATCGTAGCACTTCACAGAATCGTAGGCGCCGCGCAGGTGGTAGGGCATGCCGGTCCCGGGCCGGCCGCAGCGCACCACCTCGGCGACCTGGTCCTTGTCGAGCTGCGTCTTGCGCAGGGACAGGGCCTCGCCGCCATAGCCTCCGCCGCCGCCGCCATGCCATTTGTGGCAGCCCGAGCAGGCCTTCTTGAACACCGCGAGATCGCCCTCGCCGCCGCCGCTCCGGACGCCCTGCGCCCAGGCCGCCGGGGAGGCGAGCGCCAAGCCGGCGAGCAGTGCCGGCACTACCAGTTTCCGCATCCGCATGAACCTCTTGCGTGACCTCGTGCGCGGGGATCCCGCGCGTGGCGGGGCGCCGCCGGCGCCCCGCCTCAAGGAATGTCGGCTCAGAGCGCGAAGACGTAGAGCATCGAGCCGGTCTGGATGTTCTTGAGCTCCGGGGTGGAGTCGATGAACCACTTGTCCCAGGCGCCGCCGAGACCGACCAGGATCGCGACGTACTGCTTGCCGTCGACCGTGAAGGTCATCGGGGGGGCGTTGACGCCGCTGCCGGTGCGGAACTCCCACAGCTTCTCGAGGCTCTTGGCGTCGAGCGCCATCACGCCGCCGCCGGGCTCGCCGGTGAAGACGAGGTCGGGCGTCGCCAGCATGCCGCCGAGCAGCGGGAACTGGGTCTCGTGCTTGCCGGCGACCTTGCCGGTCTTCACGTCGATCGCCGTCACGCTGCCGGTAATGCGGAACGGGTTGGTCGGCCCGCCGCCGGTGAAGAACTCGCGGGGTTTCAGGTTGGCCTGCGTCATCGCCTCATGGGTGACGCGGTTGCAGCTCTCGATGACCGGGATGTACCAGTATTGCAGGTTCGGATTGTAGGCGGTCGGCGGCCAGTTCTTGCCACCCATGTTGCCCGGGCAGAAATCGGCGGTCTTGTTCTCGGCCGAGGGGGTGGCTGCCGGGTTGTAGCGCTGCACGTCCTTGTTCGGGTCGTACTCGAACGGCTTGCCGGTATCGGGATTGATGCCCTTGGTCCAGGTCACCTTCTTGACGAACGGCGTCGCCCAGACGAACTGGCCGTTGGTGCGGTCGACCGCGTAGGCGTGGCCGTTGCGGTCGGCCTCGATGGCGAGCTTGCGGCCGCCCGCATCGACCAGGAGGTTCTCCGACACGCTGTCGTAGTCGTAGGGGTCGTTCGGCGTGTGCTGGAAGTGCCACTTGATCTTGCCGGTCGTCGCGTCGAGGGCGAGCGTCGAGTCGGTGTAGAGGTTGTCGCCCGGGCGGTAGGCATTGTCCCAGTCCGGACCCGGATTGCCGGTGCCCCACACGATGGTGTCGGTGTCGGGGTCGTAGGTGCCGGTGACCCAGGTCGAGCCGCCGCCGCTGACGGCCGCGTTGTTGTTGCCCTTCCAGGTCTCGTAGCCCGGCTCGCCCTTGCCCGGGATGGTGTGGGTGCGCCAAACCTCCTTCTCGGTCTTCAGGTCGGTGGCGGCGATCCAGCCGCGGATGCCGTACTCGGCGCCGCCGACGCCCGAGATCGCCATGCCCTTCACGATCAGCGGTGCGCCTGTGATGGTCTCGCCCTTGTCGGGATCGGCGACCTGACGCTGCCAGGCGACCTGGCCGGTCTCCTTGTTGGTGGCGATCAGGCGCCCGTCGAGGGTGTGGCTGACCACGAGGTCGCCCCAGAGCGCGACGCCGCGGTTGTTGACGCCGCAGCAGGCGACCGCGCCGGCCCATTCGCGGTCGGTCTTCGGATCCATCTTCCAGAGGAGCTTGCCCTCGCCGCCGCGCGTGTCGATCTTGTAGACCGAGCCCCACCCGTCGGTGACGAACATCATGCCGTTCTCGACGATCGGCGTACCCTCGAGCCCGCCGTGGCTCCAGATGCCGCCGGATTCGATGCCGCCCAGCGCCATCGTCCAGGCGACCTTGAGGCCCTTGACGTTGTCCTTGTTGATCTGGGTCAGCGTCGAGAAGCGGTGGCCGGCGAAGTTCTTGTGGTGCTGGATCCAGTTGCCCTCCTCCTTGTCGGCGTTCAGCAGGCGCTCCTGCGTGACGCCGCCCTCGGCGGCGAGCGCCGGGGGAAGGGAGAGGGCACCGGCGGTGAGCGCGGCGAGGGAGGTGGCGGCAAGGATGCGCCGCGCCGTCCGGGACGTCGTCATAGGGGGTCTCCTCCGGGCCGCCGTCTTTTGGGATATTTCGCCACGCCGCGGGCAGCCTCGCGACCGGCGTATTTTTAAGAAATAAATCCTAGTTCGCGGCGCGAACCTCGACCGGCACCTCGACCGAGCCGGCCTTGCGGAAGCTCGCCGAGCAGGTGAAGCGCTCGCCGGCCACCAGCGGTTGGCGGGTCTGCAGCAGCATCACGTGCATGCCCTCGGGCGTCAGCGCGGTCTCGCCGGAGGCCTTGAGGGCGATGGCCTGGACCGGGCGCTTGGAGGGCGGGCCCTCGCCGCCCTTGTCGACCGTGACGCGCTCGCTGAAATTCGCGAACGGGCAGCGGAAGCGCACCAGCGAGTCGGCCTCGGCGGCACGGTTCATCACCGTCAGGTGCAAGGGCACGTCGGACCCGACCTTCTCGGTGGGGGCGACGGAGGCGTGCAGCACGTCGATCTCGCCGGCCAGGGCCGGGACACCACCCAGCAACACAGCAAAGGCCACGCTCACCGTGCGGCTGCGGCAGTCGAGAGACGCTCTCAGCGACGGCATGGCGTAGCCGTCCGGGCGTCAAGGCGCGACATGGATGACGACATCCATTATCCTCCCTCTCGTGTCAGCTTCGCCTTTTGGCGGCGAATTGTCCGCGAGGGTAGCCGTCGGGGTCGCGTCGTCAAGGTCTTATTATAAGGCTCGCATAAAAATTGCCCGCGACGGATCGGCCGGGAGAGCCGCCCCCTCGCACACTCGTCCGCAACGCCCTAGCTGCCGGGGACGGCGCCGAGCGCCGCGACCGACGAGGGAGATGCGCGATGGCGAAGACCGATCCGACCGAGAAGGCGACGAGCGGCCGCTTCGACGTCCGGGCGATCGCCGACGCCCTGCCGGCGAGCGCCGCCACGATGCTGGTCGACAGCTACCTGACCGACCGGCCGGCGGCGAGCGCCCGGGTGTTCCGGGTCTACCGGCCGACGCCGGCGCATTACCACGAGGGGTGCGACGAGTACCTCTACGTGCTGTCGGGCCGCGGCACGTTCTGGATCGGCGATGCGTCCGACGAGGCCGAGTTCGGACCGGGCCAGCTCCTGTTCTTCGAGCGCGGCGTCGTCCACGCGCTGCCGCGGCTGATCGAGGAGCCGGTGGTCTTCCTGTCCGTCGACACGCCCCGCCGCGCGCCGACCGACGTGATCTTCGTCGATGCCGCGAGCGGCTCGGCGGAGACCTTCATGGCGCGCAACGCTGCCGAGCCCGATCCGGCTTGACCTCCCCGGCTCCGGCCGCGATGCACGGAGCATAACACGCGGGAGGACGCGACATGACGGGCGTGAGCGGGACGGGCGCGGGCCGGGTGGCCCTGGTCACCGGGGCTGCGCGGGGCATCGGGCTCGCGGCGGCGCGGCTCTTCCTGGAGGAGGGCTGGCGCGTCGCGCTCCTCGACATCGATGGCCCGGCCCAGGAGGCCGCCGCCGCCGAGATCGCCCGGCCGGACGACACGCTGACGCTCACCGGCGACGTCGCCGATCCGGAGGCCGTCGCGGCGGCGGTGGCGGCCGTCGAGGCCCGGTTCGGCCGCCTCGACGCGCTCGTCAACAATGCCGGCACGGCGGTGTTCAAGCCGCTCCTCGACACCACCCCGGCCGAGTGGGCCCGGGTGCTCGCCGTCAACCTGACCGGCCCGTTCCTGTGCGTGCAGGCGGCCGCCCCGCTGATGGCCCGGGGCGGCGGCGGGGCGATCGTCAACATCACGTCGATCTCGGGCCAGCGCGCCTCGACCCTGCGGGTCGCCTACGGCACCAGCAAGGCGGCGCTCAAGCACCTGACCAAGCAGCAGGCGGTCGAGCTCGCGCATCTCGGCATCCGGGTGAACGCCGTGGCGCCGGGCCCCGTCGACACCGCGATGGCCAAGAAGGTCCACAGCCCGGCGATCCGGGCCGACTACCACGATGCCGTGCCGCTCAACCGCTACGGCCTGGAGCGCGAGATCGCCGACGCCATCGTGTACCTGTGCGGCGCGCGGGCGAGCTACGTCACCGGCCAGACCCTGGCGGTGGATGGCGGCTTCGACGCCGCGGGCATCGGCCTGCCGACCCTGCGCCGGGACCTCGCGGCGCGCTGACGGCGTACCCGGCGCGACCGGCGCCGGGTCACTCCCCCCGGGCCAGGAACTGCCGGAAGCGCTCGGAGCGCGGCGCGGAAAACACCTGCTCGGAGGGGCCGTCCTCCAGGATGCGGCCCTCGTGCAGGAAGATCACCCGGTGGGCGACGTCGCGGGCGAAGGCCATCTCGTGGGTGACGACCAGCATGGTGCGGCCCTCCTCGGCGAGCGCCCGCATCACCCGCAGCACCTCCGCGACGCGCTCGGGATCGAGGGCGGAGGTCGGCTCGTCGAAGAGCAGCACGCGGGGATGCATGGCGAGCGCCCGGGCGATGGCGGCGCGCTGCTGCTGCCCGCCGGAGAGGTGGGCCGGGTAGTGGTCGCGCTTGTCGGCGATGCCGACCTTGGCGAGCAGCGCCTCGGCCTCGGCGACGCATTCGAGCTTCTTGCGGCCGAGCACGTGGATCGGCGCCTCGATCACGTTCTCCAGTACCGTGCGGTGGGACCAGAGGTTGAAGCTCTGGAACACCATGCCGACCCGGGCGCGGATGCGGTCGACTTGTCGGGTATCCGCCGGAACCCGGCCGCCGCGCTTGGCGCGCCAGGCCACCGCCTCGTCGCCGACCACGACCTCGCCGGCCTCCGGCACCTCCAGGAGGTTGATGCAGCGGAGCAGCGTCGACTTGCCGGAGCCCGACGAGCCGAGGATCGCCACCACCTCGCCCTCGCGGGCCGAGAGCGAGACGCCGCGCAGGACCTCGAGATGTCCGAAATGCTTGTGCAGGTCGCGGACCGCGACGGCCTCGGGACGGGTCGGGGAGGGGGCGAGCATGGTCGGGTCCGGGGTCAGGCGGGGCGGGCCACCGGCCGCGGGCGCAGGTCCGGGGAGAGCCAGGCCTCGGCGAGCCGCAAGGCGCCGATGATCACGAAGGTGAGGGCGAGGTAGAAGGCGCCGGCGCAGACGAAGACCTCGAGCGCCCGGAAGCTCTGGGCGATCAGCTTCTGGGCGAGGCCGGTGATCTCCATGAGGGTGATGGTGGAGGCGAGCGAGGTCGCCTTGACCACCGAGATCACCTCGTTGCCGTAGGCCGGCAGGGCCTGGCGGGTGGCGAGCGGCAGGGTGACCCGGCGAAACAGCAGGAGCCGCGGCATGCCGCAGGCGCGGCCCGCCACCAGAGCCCCGTACGGCACCGACAGGACCGCGCCGCGGAAGATTTCCGCCGTGTAGGCGCCGGTGTTGAGAGCGAGCGCCAGGAGCGCGCACCAGTACGGCTCGCGGAAGAACGTCCACAAGCCCCAGGCCTGGAGCGTCGGCCGGAACTGCCCGAGCCCGTAATAGATCAGGAAGATCTGCACGAGCAGCGGCGTGCCGCGAAACACGAAGATGTAGAGCCGGGCGAGCCAGTCGGCGGGCGCGACGCCCGAGAGCCGGCCCCAGGCGGCGAGCGCCGCCAGGACGCCGCCCAGCGCCACCGAGCCGGCGGTGAGGCTCAAGGTGAGGGGCACGCCGCCGAGCAGCGTCCGGATCGTGGAGTCGAGGAACGCGACGTCGATCATCGGGTCCCCCGGCGCGCGTGCGACTCGGCCCGGGAAAAACCCCAGGTCGAGAGCGAGGTGATGGCGAGGTAGAGGGCGCCGGCCGCGAGGTAGAAGGTGAAGGGCTGGCGGGTCGAACCCGCCCCGACCTGGGCCTGGCGCAGCAATTCGACGAGGCCCGTGACCGAGACGAGTGCCGAGTCCTTGAGCAGAATCTGCCAGACGTTGCCGAGGCCGGGCAGCGCGTCGCGGGCGACGAGCGGCCCCACGACCCGGCGCAGGATCAGCCCGCGATGCATGCCGACGGCGCGGGCCGCCTCGATCTGCCCGCGGTCGAGGGCGAGGTAGGCGCCGCGGAAGACCTCCGCCTGGTAGGCGCCCGAGATCACCCCGAGCGCCACGACGCCGACCCCGAAGGCCGGCACGCCGATGAACCCCTCGACGCCGAACCAGCCCCCGACCACGCCGAGGGCCGCGCTGCCGCCGAAATACATCAGGTAGATGACGAGCAGGTCCGGCACGCCGCGCAGGAGCGTGGTGTAGCCGTCGGCGAGCGCCCGCAGGGGCAGGACGCCGGAGAGCTTGGCGCCGGCCGCGAGGCCGCCGAGCACGGCTCCGAGGAGGAAGCCGCACAGGGCGAGCGCCAGCGTGGTGCCGGCGGCGACGAGCAGCGCGCCGCCCCAGCCGCCGGGGCCGAAGCCGAGAAGGGTGAAGGCGCTCACGCGGATGCGGCCCCCGTCCGATGGCGTGCCATCAACCCTGCGGGGTCATGTCGGCCTTGAACCACTTGAGCGAGAGCTTCTTCAGGGTGCCGTCGGCGATCACCGCGTCGATGCCCTCGTCGAGCTTGGCCTTCAGCTTCGCCTCGCCCTTGCGCAGGCCCATCGCCACGCCGCGGCCGAGGATGCCGCCGCGAAAGCGCGGCCCGGCCAGCATCACCGTGTCGGCGAATTCCGGCTTCTCGACGGTCGCCCGCAGGGGGGCGTCGTTGGCGAAGATCGCGTCGATGCGGCCGGCGGCGAGGTCGAGGTCGTGCTGCTCGGTGGTCTTGTACTCGCGTACCTCGACGGTGCCCTTGAGGTACTTGTCCATGAAGGCGGCGTGGATGGTCGAGACCTGGACGCCGACGGTCTTGCCCTTGAGGAGCGGCTTGATCGCGTCGAGGGCCTTGCCCGCCTCGGCCTCGTCCACCAGGCTGAACTTCTGGCCGCCCAGCGGCAGCTTGGCGAGCGGCCCGTTGCGGTCGACCGCGAAGCCCGAGGAATCGCCGCTATAGGGCTTGGTGAAGTCCACCACCTTCAGGCGGGCGTCGGTGATGGTCATGCCCGACATGATGGCGTCGAACTTCTTGGCGTTGAGGCCCGGCACCACGCCGTCCCAGTCCTGGGCCACGAACTCGCACTTGATCTTCGCGCGGGCGCAGATCTCGCGGCCGAGCTCGATTTCGTAGCCGTCCAGCGTGCCGTCCGGCTTGGTGAAGTTGTAGGGCGCGTAGGCGCCCTCGGTGGCGATCCTGACCGTCGCCGGCACCGTGTCCTCCGCGCGGGCCGCCCCGGCGCAGCCGACGGCGAGGGAGAGGACGAGGGCGAGAGCAGACCTGATTGTCATTGTGGCGTCGTTCCCGGACCGTTGAGGCGTTCCCACGCGCAGCTAACCCGCAAGCCCTGCCTCAAGGCAAGCGCTTGCATGCCCGCACGATGCGAACGGCATGCCACCGGAGGTTTGCACTCACAGGCAAGCGCTGCTATGGCGCCCCGCGGGCAGAGCGCCCGCCAGGAGTTGAGCGATGGCCCCGAGGGCAGAGGCGCGACGACGGATCGGCTGACCGATCCGCCCTTCCTCATCGACGCCCGCCCGAGAGTGTGCCCGTGACCACGCTTCCCCTCGTCATTCGTCCCGAATCCCCGCGCGACAACGACGCCATCGAGCGCCTGCACGAGCGCGCCTTCGGGCCCGGACGCTACGCCCGCACCGCCTTCCGGCTGCGCGAGGGAGTCGCCCATCTCCCCGACCTCTCGTTCACCGCCCTCGTCGGCACCCTGCTCGTCGGCTCGATCCGGGTCTCGCCGGCCCGGGCCGGCGCGAGCCCGCTCCTGGTGCTCGGGCCGCTCACCGTCGATCCGGCCTTCGGCAGCCGCGGCATCGGCGGCGCCCTGATGCGCGCCTCTCTCGATGCCGCGCGGGAGGGTGGGCACGGCCTCGTCATCCTGGTCGGCGACGCGCCCTACTACGCCCGCTTCGGCTTCCGGGTGCTGCCGCCGCGCAAGCTCACCCTGCCGGGCCCGGTCGATCCGGGCCGGTTCCTCGGCCTCGAGCTGCGTGAAGGCGCGCTCGCCGAGGCCCACGGCAGCGTCGTCGGCGGGGCCTGAGGCCTCAAGCCGGATCGGCCTCGCCGCGATAGGCGTCGAGCGGGATCGTGCCGCCCTTGCGGGCGACCTGTTGCTCGTCGCCCGCCGGCAGGGCCCCCTCGAAGAGGTCGATCCGCTTCCAGGCCGGGAAGGGCTGGTGCCCGTCCGCGTCGGGCAGGTGGGGCGACAGCTTGGTGCCCCGGCTCCGGTGGATGTAGCGGCCGCAATTGACGAAGATCTTTTCCACCGCGATCCGCACGACGTGGTCGGCGCCGGGATAGAGCGCAAGCAGGCCGGGATCGTCGGCGAGCGCCGCGGTGCCGTGCACCCGCAGGCGGTGCGGGTTCTCGAAATCGATGAAGAGCAGGCCGATGCGGGGATTCTGCCCGAGATTGCCCAGCGTCAGGAACATGCCGTTGCCGTCGTAGCTCGGAAAAATCAGCTCGCTCGGGCCGGTGATGCGCACGAAGCCCGGGGGGCCGCCCTTGTAGGAGACGGTGGGCTGGCCGCTGCCGTCGACGGTGCTGAGGAAGACCATCGTGGCGCCCGCGATGAAATCGCGCTCCGGCGCCTCGAACGCGTCGTGCGCGTGCGCTTCCAGCCGGTCGGCGAGACGGCGCGTGCCGTGCTCGTCCTGCAGGCGCCGGTGGCTCTCGCCGAAGAAGGCGCTCATCGTTTCCCCCTGGCTCTTCGGCCGTTCGCGGCCGTTGCCCCGGTCTAGCACGGGGGCAGGGGGCCGTCGCACCTGCCCTTACGGCTGCGGCGCGACGGATCTCGCGAAGGCCGGCGCCCCGTCCCAGGGACGGCGCGCCGATCAACGACCGCTTCAGTCCTTCATGATCTGGCCGTCCGGCCCGACCTTCACTTCCTTCTCGTTGTCGGCCAGCGCCACCTTGATCTCGTAGGCGACGGCCGACCCCTCGCGCTCGACCTCGGCCTCGTAGGCCTTGCCGCCGCCGGCCTGCTTCTCGGCGATCGCCAGGGCGTCCTTCAGCGAGACCTTGGCGTTGTTGAAGTCGGCGACCTTCAGGCGGGTGAAGTAGCGCTCGATCGGCTGGTTCTCGCTCTTGTAGAGCTCGCCGGTGTCGGCGTTGATGCCGTGCTCGACCAGCTTGCCGTCCGGATAGACGACCTTGATCGACCAGTGGGTCGGGTTCTTGCCGTCGGCCTTCTCGAAGTCGGCGTCGATGGCGCGGCCGTTGCCGTCCTTCTTCTCGGCGGTGGCGATGGCGTCGGCCAGGCTGATCTTGGCAAGCTTGACGGCCTGCCACTCCTTCATGTCCTTCATGTCTTTCGTCGCGACCGGGGCGGTGGTCGTGCCCATCGGGGCGGTGCCCGGCGCGGTCGGGGCGGTCGGCGCCGTCGTCTGGGCGAGGGCGAGGCCGGTGGTGAGGGCGAGGGCGCCGGCGGTGGCGAGGAAGCGGGTCAGCATCGTGGTCTCCGGGGGCGTCTGAGCCATCCATCAGGGACACCTGAAACGCCGCTCCCCCGACTTGGTTGCCCATTGGGCAACATGCTCGCGCACGAGGCAGGGCCGAGCCCGGACCGCCGATACTGCCCGCCGGTAAAAGGGACGACCGCGGCCCCGGTGCGGCCGGTCGACGGCCGATGTCCCGCGGCCCCGCCCTGCACGGATATCCGTGGAATCGGCGACATCCCGCGGCGCGATTGCTTCGCCTTCGCTCTGCTGACGATCTTGAATATTGCGAAATTCTATTTTATTATCTTATACAGATTTTGTGCGCGCCATGTCGATCCGGGGCTGCTCGGCGGGGTCCGGAACGACAAAGAGGGTTTCAAGTCCGTCGACCGGGCCAGACAGGCTCCGACGGCCCATCTCTCGATCCTGGCCTCCGCAACCGACCGGATGATCGCGGATCTGCGGGATCGAGGGTGATGCCGGGCCCGGATTGCCTGATGGATCACGCACACGACACGGGGGTCAAGCCCTTTTGCGTCAAGGCTTTCCCATACACCACCCCATCCTGAGGTGCAGGCGATCGAAGATCGCTGAGCCTCGAAGGAGGCCCCCAGAAATCGCAGCGACATCTGGAGGTCTCCTCCGAGGTCGGTCGATCTTCGATCGCGTGCGATCTCTGATCGCCGACACCTCAGGATGAGGTCGCGGGTGGGAGAGGTAATCATCGCGGATTCACGTCACTGTCGTGTGCCGTGCTGACGGATGACGGCGGCGCCGTCACCCGTCGGCCGCGCCCGCTCACCGCGGCGCCAGCGACACCCGGAAGAGCGTCCGCCCGGTCTCGTCGCGGACGTTCATGGCGAGGGCGGCGCCGGCGGAGCGGGCCGGGTCGAGGGAGCAGGAGCGCAGGGCCTGGACGGCCTCGGCATGGGCGGCGCCGGCATCGACCAGCACGACGCCGATCGTGTCGCGGGCGTCCCAGGTTCCGGCTTCGAGGTCGAAGAAGTAGCGGTGCACGGCATGTCCTCCCTGCTCGCCCCGGTCTTGCCGGGCCCCACGACAATCGGCCTTAACGCAGGCTAAGCCTTGCCTGGCAAAGTTCGGGCCGCACCGGTGCGGCTTGGGAGACCGGCCGTTTCGGCGCGGCTCTTGCGTGACCCTAGCCCGCCAGCGGGAAGGGACTCAAGCCGTGCGCTACACTTTAGGTTGTCGTCTCTCCTACGAGGTCGAGACGGAGACGGTTTTCATCTTCAACCTGGAGGTCGCACGGCTGGCGCGCCACGGCGACCTCTCGGAGACGCTGCGGCTCGCCCCGGATCTCGCCCTGCGCCGTCACGAGGCGCCGGAGACCGGCAACCGCTACGTCGCCGTCACGGTGCCGCCCGGCCGCTTCAGCCTCGACTACGAGGCCGCCGTGACGCTCGATCCCCACCGGGCCGACCCCGCCGGGATCGGCGAGACGCCGGTGAAGGACCTGCCGCTCGCCATCCTTCCCTACCTGCTGCCGAGCCGCTTCGTCTCCTCCGACCGCCTCGCGGCCTTCGCCGAGGCGGAGTTCGGCGACGTTCCCCCGGGCTTCGAGCGGGTGAACCGGATCTGCAACTGGATCCACGACCACATCGCCTACGTGCGCGGCGCCAGCGACGAGGAGACCACCGCCGACGAGACGCTGCTGAAGCGGGCCGGGGTGTGCCGCGATTTCGCGCATCTCGGGGCCGCGTTCTGCCGGGCGCTCGGCATCCCTGCCCGCTTCGTCAGCTGCTACGCCTACGGCCTGGTGCCGTGCGACTTCCACGCGGTGTTCGAGGCCTATCTCGACGGGCGCTGGTGGCTGTTCGACGCCACGCGGCAGGCCAACCTCGACGGGCTGGTGCGGATCGGCGTCGGGCGCGACGCGGCCGAGATCGCCTTCTCGACGCCCTTCGGCGAGATGAAACCGACCGGCATGGAGATCCGCATCGAGCGGGCCGACGGCGCGCCGGAGACGGGCGAGCGCACGGTGGCGGCGATCTCGACCGCCGAGGAAGGCCCTGACGCCGGGGGCGGCCTGCGCTAGGTTCGACCCGGGAGGCCCCGCATGAGCTACCGCCACGTCGTCGGACCCCGGACCTTCGTCTTTTCCGACCTCGCCGAGCTGATGGCGAAGGCGACCCCGCCGCGCTCCGGCGACCGGCTCGCCGGCCTCGCCGCCGAGAGCGCCGAGGAATGCGTCGCGGCGCGCTGGTGCCTCGCCGAGGTGCCGCTGTCCGAGATCCTGGCCCGGCCGCTGATCCCCTACGAGGCCGACGACGTGACGCGGCTGATCCTCGACACCCACGACGCGGCGGCCTTCGCGCGGATCGGACACCTGACCGTCGGCGACTTCCGCGAGTTCCTGCTCACCGCCCCGTCCGAGACCCTGGCGGCGATCGCCCCGGGGGTGACGCCGGAGATCGCCGCGGCGGTCTCGAAGATCATGCGCAACCAGGACCTGATCCTGGTCGCCCGCAAGGCCCGGGTGGTCACCCGCCTGCGCAACACCATCGGGCTCCCCGGCACGATGGCGGTGCGCCTCCAGCCCAACCATCCGAGCGACGATCCCGCCGGCATCGGCGCCGCGATCATCGACGGGCTGGCCTATGGCTGCGGCGATGCCTGCATCGGCATCAACCCGGTCTCGGATTCGGTGCAGGGGCTCGCCGGCCTGCTGCACCTCCTGGCCGAGACGATCGAGCGCTTCGACATCCCGACCCAGGGTTGCGTGCTCACCCACGTCACCACGACGCTCGAGGCGATGAACCGCGGCGTGCCGGTCGACCTCGTCTTCCAGTCGATCGCCGGTACGCAAGGAGCCAACGCCTCGTTCGGTGTCACCCTGCCGCTCCTCAAGGAGGCGCACGAGGCGGCCCTGGCGCAGAGGCGCGGGACCCTGGGCGACAACGTGATGTATTTCGAGACCGGCCAGGGCTCGGCGCTCTCGGCGAACGCCCACCACGGCATCGACCAGCAGACCTTGGAGGCCCGGGCCTACGCGGTGGCCCGCGCCTTCCGGCCGCTCCTCGTCAACACGGTGGTGGGCTTCATCGGGCCGGAATACCTCTACGACGGCAAGGAGATCATCCGGGCAGGGCTCGAAGACCATTTCTGCGGCAAGCTGATGGGCGTGCCGCTCGGCGTCGACGTCTGCTACACCAACCACGCCGAGGCCGACCAGGACGACATGGACACGCTGCTGACGCTGCTCGGCACCGCCGGGGTGACCTACGTCATGGGCATTCCCGGTGCCGACGACGTGATGCTGAACTACCAGTCGACCTCGTTCCACGACCAGCTCTACCTGCGCGAGGTGACGGGCCTGAAGCGCGCGCCGGAATTCGCCGCCTGGCTCGCCCGGATGGGCCTGACCGACGCCGACGGCGTGCTGCGGCCCGGAGGCGGGGCGCCGCTGCTCTCGGGGATCGCCGCGTGAGCCGCGAGGACGAGGCCGCAGGGGCCTGGCGGCGCCTCGCCGCCCTGACCCCGGCCCGGATCGCCCTCGGCCGCGCGGGATCCGGCCTGCCGACCCGGGAGGTGCTGCGCTTCTCCCTCGCCCATGCCCAGGCCCGCGACGCGGTCCACACGCCCCTCGACGTCGAGGCGGTGCGGGAGGCGATCGCGGCGCTCGGCTTCGAGACCCTGGTGGCGGCCTCGGCCGCGCCGGACCGGGCGACCTACCTGCGCCGGCCCGACCTCGGGCGGCGCCTCGACGAGGCCTCCGCGGCGGCGCTCGCGGCGGCGGCGAGCGATCCGGTCGACCTCGCCCTCGTGGTGGCGGACGGCCTGTCGGCCCGCGCGGTCCACGAGGGGGCGGAGCCGCTGCTGGCGGCGCTCCGGCCGGCGCTCGCCGGCGCGGGCCTGAGCCTCGCCCCGGTGGTCGTCGCGACGCAGAGCCGGGTCGCGCTCGGCGACGCGGTCGGCGCGCTGCTCAAGGCCCGCGCCGTCGCGGTGCTGATCGGCGAGCGGCCCGGCCTGTCCTCGCCCGACAGCCTCGGCGTCTACCTCACCTTCGGCCCGCGCCCCGGCCGCACCGACGCCGAGCGCAACTGCCTGTCGAACGTGCGCGCCGCCGGGCTGCCGCCGGACCTCGCGGCCTTCAAGCTGTCCTGGCTGATCGATCAGGCGCTGACCCGGGAGCTGACCGGCGTGGCGCTCAAGGACGAGAGCGACCGGCTGATCGAGGGACCGGCGGAGCGGCAGTCGCTGGGGCGGTGAGGCGGTGTACCGTGAGACCCGGCGACGATTTCCCGCCTCACCCCGCCTGCAGCCTGTGTCCCTGCAAGAGCTGCCCGTCATGCCCGGCGATCCGCAGGTCGATCAGCGTCCCGGCCTCGACGCCCTCCGGCAGCCGGACCGGCAGAAAACCCTCGGTGCGGCCGGTGCCGCCGCGCTCGGCCAGGACGCGACGGGTCTCGCCGACCTCGCGGTCGAGGCGGCGGGCGAAGGCGGTCGCGCCGGCCTCGCGCAGGCGCGCGGCGCGCTCCTTGATCGCCGCAGGCGCCACCTGGGGCATCCGCGCGGCCGGGGTGCCGGGGCGGGGCGAGTAGGGGAAGACGTGGAGCTGGGCGAGGCCGCATTCCGCGACGAGGGCGAGGGAGCGGGCGAACTGCGCCTCGGTCTCGGTCGGGAAGCCGGCGATCAGGTCGGCGCCGAACACCGCGTCGGGGCGAAGGGCCCGGATCTCGGCGCAGAACCGGATCGCGTCGTCCCGGCCGTGGCGGCGCTTCATCCGCTTGAGGATCAGGTCGTCGCCGGCCTGGAGCGAGAGGTGGAGATGCGGCATCAGCCGCGCCTCCTCGGCGAAGGCCGCCACCAATTCGGGGTCGGCCTCGACGGAATCGATCGAGGACAGGCGCAGGCGGTCGAGGTCGGGCACCCCGCGCAGGATCGCCCGCACCAGGGCGCCGAGGCCGGTCTCGCCGAGGTCGCGGCCATAGGCGGTGAGGTCGACGCCGGTCAGCACCACCTCGCGGGTGCCCTCCGCCACCAGCGCGCGGACCTGTGCCACGACGTCGGCGGCCGGCACCGAGCGCGAGTTGCCGCGCCCGAACGGGATGACGCAGAACGTGCAGCGGTGGTCGCAGCCGTTCTGCACCGGCAGGAAGGCGCGGGTGCGCGCCCGCATCGCCGTCGCCGCGGGCACCGGATCGGGGCCCAGCGCCATCACGTCGTCGATCCGCACCCGCTCGGGCGCGGGGCCGGTCCAGGTCGCCGGGTCGAGCTTGCGGCGGTTGCCGACGATCTCGGCCACCTCCGGCATGGCGACGTAGGCGTCGGTCTCGACCTGGACGCCGCAGCCCGTCACCACCACCCGGGCCGCCGGATTGGCGCGGGCGGCGGCCCGGATCGCCTTGCGGGCCTGGCGGCCGGCCTCGGCCGTGACCGCGCAGGTGTTGACGAGGAGGAGACCGGTGCGGCCCGCGCCTTCCGCCTGCCGGCGCATCGCCTCCGATTCGGCGGCGTTGAGGCGGCAGCCAAAGCTCAGGACCTCCACGCTCACGCGGCGGCCTCGAACAGCGAGGGGGCGAAGGTGCCCTCGTGCTCCAGCTCGGTCGGGCCTGTCATGCGGACGTGGTCGTCCTCGCCCCAGACGATGCGCAGATCGCCGCCCGGCAGGGTGACGGTGGCCTCGCGGTCGGTGAGACGCAGGCGCGCCGCGGCGACGAGAGCGGCGCAGGCCGCCGTGCCGCAGGCCCGGGTCAGGCCGGCGCCGCGCTCCCACACCTTCAGGCGGATGTGGCCGCGGTCGAGGACCCGGGCGAGGGAGATGTTGGCCCGGTCCGGGAAGATCGGGTGGCATTCGAGCAGCGGCCCGACCCGGGCGAGGTCGTAGCCGTCGGGGTCGCGCTCGACGAAGAACACCGCGTGCGGGTTGCCCATGCTGACCGCCCCCGGCGAGTGCAGCAGCGGATCGTCGATCGGCCCGACCTGCAGCTCGATGCGGCGGGTGTCGGGAAAGGGCTCGGCGAGGGGGATCTCGTCCCAGCGCAGGCGCGGCCGCCCCATGTCGACGGTGAAGTCCACCGGCGACACCCGCACGACCGCGAGGAGGCCGGGCCGGGTCTCGAGAACCAGGTTCTCCCCCAGCGGCGGGCGCGCCATCGCGGGATCGTCCAGCATCGCCCAGGCGACGCAGCGGGTGCCGTTGCCGCAGGCGCCGGCCTCCGACCCGTCGGTGTTGTAGATCCGCACGAAGGCGTCGGTGCCCGGGGTGACGGGATCGTGCAGCACCATCATCTGGTCGAAGCGCGAGGCCGGGTCGGCCGCGATCGCCCGGGCCTCGGCGGGCTGCACCCGCACGTCGCTCCCGCGCAGGTCCAGCACCACGATCTCGTTGCCGAGCCCGTTCATCTTCAGGAAGCGGCGATGGGCGAGGGGGGACACGGGCGGGGTTCTCCGGCGGGCGCAAGATGGGGGCCGCGCGCTGTATGGACCAGAACCGGCCCGCAGGCGAGACGAGGCGGGGGCCGCCCGGGCGAGGGCCATGGCGCTCACGGTCTCGCGATGAGGGCGCAACGGCTTTACGCTTGACGCGTTCGACCGGGCCGGCGATGCCGGCCCACGCCACAACCGGCCCGTCCCCGCGACGGCCGGTCGATGCCAGTGCCGGCCGGCCTGGCCGGCCCATGCCAGAGCCCGGAGCGTTCCGCCCGTGATGAAGACCCGCCTCCCGACGATCGCGATCGGCCTCGCCGCGTCCCTGGCCTGCGGGGCCTCCGTTCTGGCCCAGCAGCCCGCACCGGCTCCCGCGCCCGCCCCGTCGCCGGCCGCGCCCCCGGCCGCGACGCCCTCGCCGGCCCAGACGACCCCGCTGCCGACCACCACGGCCCCCGGCCCGGGCCCGGGCACCAACCAGGCGCCGACCCCGCCCGCCCCCGAGAAGGCGCTGCCACCCGGGACCCCGGCGGTGCCGCCGGCAGGCCAGGCGCCGTCGAGCGCCAACCGGCCGCCCCTCGTCGCCAATCCGGGCGACCCGTCGGACGTCGACGAGGTGACGCTGCCGGCCAAGCCCGCGGCGATCCTGTCCGGCACCGCGAAGTGGGACCAGGCGGTGCCGAGCCTCAAGGAGGCGATCGCCAAGGTCGAGGCGGCTTTGGCCCAGGCCGGCATCAAGGCCAACGGCAAGCCGATCTCGGTCTTCAACCGCACCGACGACGACGGCTTCCAGTACGAGGTGATGGTGCCGGTGGAGGCGGTGCCGACCCCGCGCCCGGCCGGCCTGCCCGACGACCTGCGCTTCGGCGCGACCCCGAGCGGCAAGGCCCTCCGCTTCACCCACAAGGGCCCCTACGAGGGGATCGACCAGACCTACGAGACGGTGACGGCCTATCTCGACGCCAAGGGCATCCTGGTCCAGGACGCCTTCGTGGAGGAGTACCTGACCCCGCTCGCGAGCCCGTCCGACGAGGCGCTCGAGGTCAACATCTACGCCCTGCCGAAATAGGAAGCGCTCCCCGACCCGGACGACCGGAGCGTGGACGGAGAGGGATGTGCGACGGGGGCGGGGTCCGGACCCCGCCCCTTATTGCATCGCCCGCACCCGGGCCAGGAAGGCGTCGTAGGTCTCCGGCGTCAGGATGCCGACGAGCTTCTCGCGAATGCGCCCGTCCGGGCCGATGACGAAGGTCTCCGGCACGCCGTAGACCCCGAGGTCGATGCCGACGCGGCCGGCCTCGTCGGCGCCGACGGCGCGGAACGGGTTGCCGTGGCGGCCGAGGAAGCGGCGGCCGTTCTCGGGCTGGTCCTTGTAGTCGATGCCGACGAGGTTCACCCCGTCGCGGGAGAGCCGCATCAGCATCGGGTGCTCGATCTGGCAGGGCGCGCACCAGGACGCCCAGACGTTGAGCACCGTCACCTTGCCCTTCAGGTCCGCCGCCGTCAGGCCCGGCACCGCGGCTCCGTCCACCGCCAGGCCGGGAACCGGCGGCAGCGCGAAGTCCGGCACCGGCCGGCCGATCAGCGCCGAGGGGATGGCCGAGGGGTCGTAGCCCTTGGTGAGCAGCTTGCCGAGGAAGATGCCGGCGAGCGCCGCGAAGGCGAGGAGCGGCAGCAGGAAGATCAGCCGGGACCGGCGCGGCGCCTCGTCGGCGGGCTCGATCGGATGCAGGGGGGCGTCGCTCACCGGGCGCCCCGCGCGGCGTCCCGTTCGAGCGGCTCTTTCGCCAGGCGGCCGAGCGCCCGCTCCTGCGCCCGCTGGTCGAGGACCGCGTGCGCGACGAGGCCGAGGATCACCAGGGCGGTGAAGCCGTAGGCGCCGAGGATGAAGGCCGAGTGGGGTCCGAGATCCATGGTCAGGCCGCCTGCGGCGCCATCAGGGCGGCGTCGAGCCGCTCGGCCTCGAGGATCGTCAACGTGCGCACGCGCCGGCGCAGGATCTCGGTGCGCATCGCCTGGAGGTGGAGCGCGATGCCGAGCACCGAGGCGGCGGCGATCATGACGAGCAGGGGATAGAGCATCGAGGCGTAGATGGTCGGCCCGCCCATCCGCAGGATCGAGGCCGGCTGGTGCAGGGTCGACCACCAGTTCACCGAGAACTTGATGATCGGCAGGTTGACGGCGCCGACCAGCGTCAGGATCGCGACCGCCCGGGCGGCCCGGCTCGGGTCCTCGATGGTGCGCCACAGGGCGAGCAGCCCGCAATAGATCAGGAAGAGCACCAGCATCGAGGTCAGGCGCGCGTCCCAGACCCAGTAGGTGCCCCACATCGGCTTGCCCCAGAGTGAGCCGGTGACGAGGCAGATCAGCGTGAAGGCGGCGCCGATCGGGGCGGCGGCGCGCTGCGCCACGTCGGCGAGGGGATGGCGCCAGATCAGGGTGCCGAGCGCCGAGACCGCCATGGCGCCGTAGAAGAACACCGCCATCCAGGCCGCCGGGACGTGGATGTACATGATCCGCACCGTCTCGCCCTGCTGGTAGTCGGGCGGCGCGACGAACCAGGTCAGGTACTGGCCGACGGCCAGCAGCACGACCGCGAGACCCGCCACCCAGGGCAGCAGGGCCCCGGACCAGCGCATGAAGTGGCCGGGCTGCGCCAGCCGGGTGAGGAGACCCATCGCCATGGTGGCGGTGTAGCCCGCGCGGGCCTCCCCGGGCAATGCGGACGAACGGCGCAGACGGGCGCGGCACGCCGGGACGGCTGCCGGAACGAAGCGTGGCGGTGGCGGTTATCGCTGCGACTTGTCGCAAGGCACCGGAGTACCGCCGCGATGTTGAAATGGGCGATCATCTTCTTCGTGATCTCGCTGGTGGCCGGCGGCCTCGGCTTCACCAACGTGGCGTCGGGCGCCCGCGGCATCGCGCGGCTGCTGTTCGGGCTCTTCCTGGTGATCGCGGTGGTGATCGTGATCGCCGCGGTGCTGATGGGCCAGGCGGTGTTCTAAGCAGATTTCGCCGAAGTGGTTGCCGGTTCGGCGCCGAAAATCTGCGACAAAACAAGAGCCTGAGCAGACTTGCGTTGGCAGGCCGACGCAAGTCTGCTCAGCCGCGGCGCCGCTCCCCCGGTGCGCGGCGCCGGGGGGCGCATGGCGTACGCGATTCGCGGAGCGGTGACGGACGATGCGGCAGCAATCAGCCGCGTCGTCCTCGCCGCATTGCACGAGACCAACGCCCGCGATTACGGCCCCGAGACCATCGCGCGGATCGCCGGCGGCTTCACGCCGGACGGAATCTCCGCGCAGATCGCGGCGCGACAGGTCTTCGTCGCCCTCGACGGGAACCGCATCCTCGGCACCGCGAGCCGCGACGGAGGGGTGGTACGCGCCGTCTTCGTGACGCCCGAGGTGCAGGGACGCGGCATCGGCAGGCGCATGATGGCCGAGGTCGACCGCGCCGCCCGTGCGGCCGGCCTCGAAACGCTGACCCTGCAATCCTCGCTGACGGCGGTGGGCTTCTACGCGCGGCTCGGGTTCCGGGCGGTGCGCGAGCACCGGCACGGGCAGGAGCGGACGGTGGTCATGGAACGGGATGTCCCCACGACGGCATGATCGCCACGAGCCCTACAGATACGTCGCGATTGCTGCAGCTCATGTTTTCGTATATACGAAAATATGAAGGATACGAACCATGACGTTCGTGTGGGACGAGCCGAAACGACAGGCAAACCTGACGAAGCACGGCTTCGACCTCGCGGATTTCGAGGATGCGTTCAGCTTCGAGCGCTTCCTCACCATCGATGCTGCACAAAGCGAAACCGGACGTACCAGATTCAAGCTGATCGGCACCTGGTACGGAGAGGTCGTCGTGGTGGCAATCGTCTCTCCGCTCGGGTCGGAAGCCACCGCTGTCGTCAGCGTCCGCCGCGCCAACAAGACCGAGAGGGCCGCCTATGCCGTCCCATGACCACGCACCCGGATACGTCCCGAACCCGCTCTACTCGCAGGACGATTGGGATGAGGTCTCCGACACCCCGCCGCTGACGGGCGAAGAGTTGGCGCGGGCACGTCCGGGGCCCGACGGGATGCCGGACGAGATGGCGGCCGCGTTCCGGAGCCGTGCCGGCCGGCCAAGGTTGGAGACGCGGCGCGTTCCGGTGTCGTTGCGGATCGATCCCGAGATCCTCGAGACCTTCAAGGCCACCGGTCCGGGCTGGCAGACGCGCATGCACGAGGTGCTGGCCGAGGCGGCCCGAAGGCTGAAGGCGGCCTGAGCCTACTCCCCCCACCGCAGCGCCGCCGCCGCCGCCAACGTGCCGACCACTCCGGCCGCGAGGCTCAACGCGCCGAGGATCGCCAGCGGCGTCGTGAACGGCACGGTGCCGCCGAGCGCCGCGTCCGTCGCCGAGACGCCGAAGATCAGGGTCGGCACCATCAGGGGCAGCACCACCACGGCGAGGATCAGGCCGCCGCGGCGGATCGAGGCGGTGAGCGCCGCGCCGACGGCGCCGATGAAGGTGAGCGCCGGGGTGCCGACCAGCAGCGTCAGGCTGGTCGCCGCCATGCCGGTCGGGCTCAACGCCACCAGGAGCCCGAACAGCGGGGTGGCGAGCGCCAGCGGCAGGCCGGTGGTGAGCCAGTGCGCCGTGACCTTGGCCAGCACCAGCAGTTCCAGAGGCGCCGGGGCGCCGGAGAGAAGGTCGAGGGAGCCGTCCTCCTCGTCGGCCTGAAACAGCCGGTCGAGGCCGATGAGCGTCGCCAGCACCGCGGCGATCCACAGGATGCCAGGGCCGATCCGGGCCAGCAGGTTGAGGTCGGGCCCGAGTCCGAACGGCACCAGGGCGACGATCATCAGGAAGAAGACGAGGGACAGGGCGCCCGAGCCGCCGATGCGGCCGGCGAGCCGCAGGTCGCGGGCGACCACCGCCAGGAAGGCGCGACCCATCACATCACCTCGGCGAAGGGATCGGCGGCAAGCTCGGCCCGGCCGGCGCGAAATTCCTCGACGGAGAGTTCGCGGGCCTCCTCCAGCCCGAGGGCCTGGTGGGTCGCGGCGATGACGAGCCCGCCCCCCGCCAGATGCGCCCGCATCAGCCCGGCGAGCGCGGCTTGCGAGGCGACGTCGAGGGCGGCGGTCGGCTCGTCGAGGAGCCAGAGCGGGCGGCGGCAGACGAGGAGCCGGGCGAGCGCCACCCGCCGGCGCTGGCCGGCCGAGAGATAGGCGACCGGCAGCCCGGCCGCGTGGGCGAGGCCGAGGCGGGCCAGCGCCGCGCGGGGCTCGAGGTCGGCGTTGCCCAGGAGGTCGCGGGCGAAAGCGAGGTTCTCCTCCGCGGTGAGGGCGCCCTTGAGCCCGTCGCGGTGGCCGACGACGTGGAGGCATTCGGGGATGGTGCGCTCGCCCACGTCCTCCGCAGCCAGCCGTCCGGCCTCCGGCCGCAGCCGCCCGGCGAGGATCGCGAGCAGCGACGACTTGCCGGCGCCGTTGCGGCCGGTGACGGTCAGCGCCTCGCCGGCCTCCAGGGTGAAGGAGAGCCCGGCGAAGATGCGGCGGCCGGAGCGCCGGCAGGCGAGGTCCTCGGCGATCAGGCGCAAGGGCGGGGGTCCAAGGGCAAGGGCTCCGAGGGGAGGGGCTACGAGGGGAGGGGGGCTCCGCGGGCGGGGAGGAGACCGCCCGCGTTTACGCTATGGCTGCCCGGGCGGGAATGACCGATCGCGCGGCCGAGAGACCCGTAGCGGCCAGTTTCGAAGTGTTCTATACGCATCCCCGGCTGCGCCGCGCGACCTTCAGAGGCGTCCAAACCGTCCTTCGCGCATCCCAGTCCGGGCACCCCCGGGGCGGCGCGCGCACCGTTCGATTCTCGGCCGACGAGGCGAGGGCGAGCGGCAAACGGGCGCGTTCCTTGCGTCGAGCAGGACCGACCCCGCAGCGCATCCGGCCGAACACTTCGTTGTGGCGCAGGCCCTGCCTGTGCCGTGTTCGACAACCCCTCGCGAGGACCACGCCGTGGCATCGATCGACAGCTTCAAGGCCCGCCAGACCATCCAGGCCGGCGCCAAGACCTACACCATCTACGCGATCCCCGAGGCCGAGAAGAACGGCCTGCCGGATGCGAGCCGCCTGCCCTTCTCGATGAAGGTGCTGCTCGAGAACCTGCTCCGCTACGAGGACGACCGCTCGGTCAAGAAGGCCGACATCGAGGCCGTGGTCGGCTGGCTCGAGAACCGCGGCAAGACCGAGGTCGAGATCGCGTTCCGTCCCGCCCGTGTGCTGATGCAGGACTTCACCGGCGTGCCGGCGGTGGTCGATCTCGCGGCGATGCGCGACGCCATGGTGGCGCTCGGCGGCGACCCGCAGAAGATCAACCCGCTGGTGCCGGTCGACCTCGTCATCGACCACTCGGTCATCGTCGACGAGTTCGGCACCCCGAAGGCGCTCGCCGACAACGTTGCGCTCGAATACGAGCGCAACGGCGAGCGCTACACCTTCCTCAAGTGGGGCCAGTCGGCCTTCGACAACTTCTCCGTCGTGCCCCCGGGCACCGGCATCTGCCACCAGGTCAACCTCGAATACCTGTCGCAGACCGTGTGGACCAAGCCCTTCGAGGGCCATGAGGTCGCCTACCCGGATTCGCTCGTCGGCACCGATTCGCACACCACGATGGTCAACGGCCTGGCCGTGCTCGGCTGGGGCGTCGGCGGCATCGAGGCCGAGGCCGCGATGCTCGGCCAGCCGCTGTCGATGCTGATCCCCGAGGTCGTCGGCTTCAAGCTGTCGGGCAAGCTGCCCGAGGGCACCACCGCCACCGACCTCGTGCTCACCGTCACCCAGATGCTGCGCAAGAAGGGCGTGGTTGGCAAGTTCGTGGAGTTCTACGGCCCGGGCCTCGACGACATGTCGGTCGCCGACCGCGCCACGATCTCCAACATGGCGCCGGAATACGGCGCGACCTGCGGCTTCTTCCCGGTCGACCAGAAGACGATCGACTTCCTGAAGGTCACCGGCCGCGCCGACGACCGGATCGCGCTGGTCGAGGCCTACGCCAAGGCGCAGGGCATGTGGCGCGACGCGGCCACCCCGGACCCGGTCTTCACCGACACGCTCGCCCTCGACATGGGCGACGTGAAGCCCTCGCTCGCCGGCCCGAAGCGTCCCCAGGACCGGGTGCTGCTCGACGGCGCCAAGCCCGGCTTTGCCGCCTCGATGGAGACCGAGTTCAAGAAGGCCGCCGACATCGCCAAGCGCTATCCGGTCGAGGGCGCGAACTTCGACATCGGCCACGGCGACGTCGTGATCGCCGCGATCACGTCCTGCACCAACACCTCGAACCCGAGCGTGATGATCGGTGCGGGCCTTCTCGCCCGCAACGCGGTGGCCAAGGGCCTGCGCTCGAAGCCCTGGGTGAAGACCTCGCTCGCCCCCGGCTCCCAGGTGGTGGCGGAGTATCTCGACAAGGCCGGCCTGCAGCCGAGCCTCGACGCGCTCGGCTTCAACCTCGTCGGCTTCGGCTGCACCACCTGCATCGGCAATTCGGGCCCGCTGCCGGCGGCGATCTCGAAGTCGATCAACGACAACGACGTCGTGGCCGCCGCGGTGCTCTCGGGCAACCGCAACTTCGAGGGCCGGGTGAACCCCGACGTGCGGGCGAACTACCTCGCCTCGCCGCCGCTCGTCGTCGCCTACGCGCTCGCCGGTTCGATGCAGATCGACATCACCACCGAGCCCCTCGGCACCGGCTCGGACGGCAAGCCGGTCTACCTGAAGGACATCTGGCCCTCGACCGCCGAGGTCCAGGAGTTCATCGAGGCCAACATCACCTCGACCCTGTTCAAGTCGCGCTACGCCGACGTGTTCGGCGGTGACCAGAACTGGAAGGACGTCGAGGTCACCGAGGCCGAGACCTTCGCGTGGAACGGCGGCTCGACCTACGTCCAGAACCCGCCCTACTTCGTCGGCATGGAGAAGACCCCGAAGCCGGTGGAGGACGTGGTCAATGCCCGCATCCTCGGCCTGTTCCTCGACTCCATCACCACCGACCACATCTCGCCGGCCGGCAACATCCGGGCGGCGTCTCCGGCGGGCGCCTACCTGCAGGAGCACCAGGTCCGGGTGCAGGACTTCAACCAGTACGGCACCCGCCGCGGCAACCACGAAGTCATGATGCGGGGCACCTTCGCCAACATCCGCATCAAGAACCAGATGGTGCGCGACGAGGCCGGCAACGTGGTCGAGGGCGGCTACACCCTGTACCAGCCGTCGGGCGAGCGGATGTTCATCTACGACGCCGCGATGCGCTACGAGCAGGAGGGCACCCCGCTGGTGGTGTTCGCCGGCAAGGAGTACGGCACCGGTTCGTCGCGCGATTGGGCGGCGAAGGGCACCAAGCTGCTCGGCGTCCGCGCCGTGATCGCCGAGAGCTTCGAGCGCATCCACCGCTCGAACCTCGTCGGCATGGGCGTGGTGCCGCTGGTGTTCCAGGGCGACGCCTCCTGGGACTCCCTCGGCCTGAAGGGCGACGAGACCGTGACGATCGAGGGCCTGGCCGGCGAGCTGAAGCCGCGCCAGACGCTCACCGCCAAGATCACCTCGTCCGACGGCTCGGTGAAGGAGGTCCCGCTGACCTGCCGCATCGATACGCTCGACGAGCTCGAGTACTTCCGCAACGGCGGCATCCTTCCCTACGTCCTGCGCCAGCTCGCCGCGTAAGGACCGGGTTCCGGCCGCTCCTCCCCGGGGGAGCGGCCGACTGCCGATCCGGGCCCTCGTGGCGGGGGCCCGGCCACCAGCAACCGGCGACGGGGGCCTTTTCCGAGCGGGAAGGGCCCCTTTCGCATCTTCGGGAGACCCCGCGCGATGAGCCAGGACGACAAGATCACCGGCCTGACCACCCTCTCGGCCCATCACGGCGAGATGATCGCCCGGCTGTCCGAGGCGCAGTCCGACGTCGCCGTGAAGCAGGTGGCCCTGCAGATGGCGGTGCGCTTCGTCGCCGGCATCCTGCGCGGCATCGATTCCGATCATTACCGCCACCAACTCGGCAGCTACCTCGCCATGCTGGAGGACGCCCTGAACCGGGAGGATCCGGATTCCGACCTCGCCCGGCGGGTGCTCGAGACCGTCAAGGCGACCCTGGAGCCGGAAGAGGCCGAGGAGGAGTAGGCTCTTCGTCGATCGGGCCGTGCGGCTCCCTGGGCGAGGCCGCTTTTGCAAGTCATCCGTCGCGAGGCATGCCGTGAGCCTTCCCGAGATCGTCGTCATCGGACGCAGCGCATTCGACATCAAAAGTCCCGGCCCCGATATCGACGTCGAAACGAGGGAATTGAGCTGCTCGTTCTATCCGGACGATCGCGACCTCGAACGAATCCTCGTCGCCAAGCGGCCGCACGTCATCGCGACGTTCGGAGAGGAGGCCAGGTTCCAGAACCTGATGCACGCGCCGTACGAGGTCCGCAAGCGCTGGATCAACTTCGCGGCGGACGTCGATGCCGAGGAGATCGGTCGGCAGATCTTCTACTGCTTCCTGGACAATGCGACCGCCTTTCGACGCTCGCGCCCCCTGGTGAGCGTCTTCACCCCGGCCTATCGGTCGGGAAGCCGGATCCTGCGGCCGTTCCGCTCCCTGCGATCCCAGACCTACGTCGATTGGGAATGGGTCATCGTCGACGACTCCGACGACGACGGTGCGACCTTCTCGGAACTCGAGGCGCTCGCGACCCAGGACCACCGCATCCGCGTGTATCGCCCGCACCGCCCCTCGGGCCGCATCGGCGACGTGAAGCAGACCGCCTGCCGCTTGGCCGGTGGCGACCTCCTCCTCGAGCTGGACCACGACGACGAGCTGACGTCCGGCAGCCTGGAGGCGGTGGCGCTGGCCTTCCACCAGCATCCCGAGGCCGGGTTTCTCTACACGGACTGGGCCGAGGTCTTCGAGGACGGGCGCAATGCGACCTACGGCGAGCATTGGGCCTTCTTCTACGGTAAGGACCGGACGGAATCCTACAACGGCCGAGAGTACATCGTCCACGAAGCGCCGAAAATCAACGCCAAGACGATACGGCACATCGTCTCCGCCCCGAACCACATCAGGGCGTGGCGCAAGGACTTCTACCACGAGATCGGCGGGCACAATCCGGACCTGGCCGCCGCCGACGATTACGAACTGTGCGTGAGGACATTCCTCCACACGAGGATGATTCTTCTGCGAAAATTCTGCTATATTCAATACTACAACACCGTCGGCAATACCCAGAGATTGCGCAACAAGGACATTCAACGACTGACGCGGGCGGTCAGCGAGAAATACGATGCACGCATCCATCGACGTTTCGTCGAGCTCGGCGTCGACGACTTCACCTGGGATGCCGGCCGCCATGCGACGGACTGGTCGCGCGCCAACCCGGCCACCGAGCCGCATTGCAGCCTGCTCGTCGGCTGAGGGCGGCGCGCGATACTCCCGCCCCCGACCCCGCCGACGACAGGAAACCCCGCGAGGGATCGCGAATCGCGGCGCCCTGCCGTCGTCTCTCGTCACCGGGGGAGCCGAGCGACGCCAATGGCGGGGTCCTACGCCCGTTCACGTGTGCGCGAGACGCATATCCTCCGCCGCGAGGCGAACCATAACGGCTGGGGCACAGATCCCTGAGCCCTGCTTCCCGGAGTTTCCCATGCCCCTTCTCAGGACGATCGCGGCCGCCGGCCTGATGCTCGCCGCTGGCGGCCCGTTCGCCGCGGCGCTCGCCGCCCCGCAGGTCGAGCGCCTGCGCGGCACGATCGAGCGCGTCGAGGGCGACGCGGTCACCATCCGCACCCGCGCTGGCACGATCGAGACCGTGCGGCTCGGCACCGGTACGCGGGTGGCGCAGCTCGCCCCGGCGAGCCTCGACGACGTCAAGGACGGCAGCTTCATCGGTACCGCCGCCAAGGCCGGGCCGAAGCCCGGCGACCCGCCGGTCGCCCTCGAGGTACTCATCTTCCCCGAGGCCCTGCGGGGCGCAGGCGAGGGGCACTACCCCTGGGACCGCCTGCCCGACGGTGCCGCCAGCGGCCCGGTCGAGACCAGCATGACGAACGGCACCGTCAAGGCGCCGGAGGTCGAGACCAGCATGACGAACGGCACCGTCAAGGCACCGGGGGTCGAGACCACCATGACCAACGGCACCGTCGCGGGCGCGCCCGGCGCCGCGCGCAGCCTCACGGTGTCCTACAAGGGCCAGAGCCTCGCGGTCGCGGTGCCGCCGGGCACGCCGATCGTGCGGCTGGAGCCCGCCGACCGGGCGGTGCTGGTGCCGGGGGCCAAGGTCTTCGCCTCGGCCGTGCGCGAGGGCGACCGGCTGGAGGCGCGCAGCGTCTCGGTCGGCAAGGACGGTCTGACGCCGCCGATGTGAGGTGATCGGCAGACAACCAGGCCGTGTGACGCGAGGGGGCGCGACGCGCCGCCCGTGACGGTCGGGCGAGGCGATGCGGAAGCGCCAAGTCGAGCGATCGAGGCGCTTCCGCCGACCGACCTCAACCCTCCTGTTCTCAAGACGGAATCGGCCGAGGTACTGGACTTCGTCACCATCCCCGCGGCCGCCGGACCGGCCGTCCCCGAAAAATCGGCGCAACTGCACCCCTTGACGCGCGTTGATCCGGCGAACCGGTAATTCGGTGTCTCCATAACCTGCACGGGTACGGGCCCCGTGTACCGAACGCCGACCTCGTCTTGACGGAGCCGGGACCGTGGTCCCGTTTGACGCGCCATGAAGCTGATCCCGAGCAATCACGCCGCGAGCTACGGCCAGACGCACACCACCGCGTCGTCGCTTGCCGACGCGTTGCTGCTGGCCAAGCTCGGGCACGATCTGCGGGCCATGTACACCGACGTGGCCGACGCGCCGGTGCCCCGCGAGCTGGACGCCCTGGTCGAGCAGCTGAACGCCGTGCTGGGCGACGAGCCCGATCGGCTGCGCTAGAGCGCATCACGATCGCGTTGCACCACGGACCACGACACCGGCCCTGGCCGGGCTCCCCGTTCATTGTCGGCCAACCCCTTTCCCGGATGACTGGAGCGTCAGCGGAAGGAGATCCGGGATCCCGCATGACAAGCCGCGAAGCCTCCGTGCGTCCGCGACGGTGCACCCTGCAGAGCCGCTTCGCGGGACATCCTGTGCAGATCCCGGATCTCCTTGCGCTGACGCTCCAGTCGTCCGGGAAAGGGGGGAGCCTTCATGAAGCGCCCTCGGACGTCCTTCACATTCTCAGTGTCGCGTATCGTGGCGTTGCACTCGCGAAGCTCTCTCGTTTTTTATTTTTCCGCATTGTCTTCGACGAACCGGAGTCCACTTCGTCAAAAAATGCTCTGGGCGTGCAGCGAGGGATCGCTTGCCTCCGCCGGCCGTGGGAGCGTGACTGTACCGCGGAAGCGACAAGACCGGCAGGAACGGGACCGGCCCGAGCGATCGTGCCTTGAGTACGGGCGCGAAACAGTGTGGGGTGCGGCTCCCGAGCCGCAAGCCCCCAGCCTCATGCCGTCGCTTCCCTTCATCCGCCTCGCCCTTCCGCTCGCCCTGGCCTTCGCGGTCCTCGGCGGCGCATCCGGCGCCGGTGCCGCCACGCCGCCCGCCCAGCCCAAGGAGGGGCCGGGAGGCCAGGCCTACGCCGCCGCGAGCGTGGTGAAACGGGTGCTCGGCCGGGCCGGCGCGGTCACGCTGGCCTATTACGGCAACGGCGCCGCTCCGGCGCAGGGGCGGCCGGTGGCGGTGATGCTGCACGCCTGGGGGGCGGTGAACCCGCAGGCCTACGGTTCGTTCATCGAGCACCTCGCGCGATCGGGCTACCTCGTGCTGTTCCCGCGCTTCCAGGAGGTGGGCCGCACCCGGCCGGTGGATGCGAGCGGCCTCGCCGCGAATCTCGTCAAGGACGCGCTCGCCGAGCTCGCCGGCGACCAGGAGGCCAAGCCCGACACGACCCGTGTGGCGCTGATCGGCCACCTCGCCGGCGTGCCGCTGGCGGCCAACCTCGCGGCCCACGCGCGTGAGACCGGACTGCCGGTGCCGCGGCTGATCTTCGGCGCCATGCCGGGCGGCATCGCCCGGGACGACAAGGCCCGGGGCATCGCCCTCCACGACCTCAACGACATCGACCCCGCGACGCTGATCGTCACGGTGATCGGCGACCGGGACGCCCGGGCCGCCGACGTCGCCGCCCGTCGGGTGATGCGGGAGGCGAGCGCCGTGCCGACCGACCACAAGCTGATGGTCCGCGCGCTCTCGGACGACCATGGCTTCCCGGCGCTGTCGGCCACCCTGGCCTCGCCCGCCGGCGTCAACGCGGCCTACGACGTCGCCCAGCTGAAGCTGCCGACCCCCGATCCGAAGCAGAAGCCGGCCCCGTTCAAGTGGTCGGCCGACATGACGCTCACCGGCGAGCAGACCGTGCTGGTGGGGCAGATCAACGGCGCCGGCACCGACAGCCTCGACTACCTCGCGGTCTGGAAGACCTTCGACATGGCGGCGGCCGCCGCTTTCTCGGGCCAGACCGCCACCAGCCTGAAGGGCAACCCGCGCTTCACCGACATGGAGCGCTGGAGCGACGGCTGGCCGGTGCGCCGGCTCTCCGTCGAGACCCCGCGCCCGCCGGCGCCGCCGAAGCCCGGGGCGGCGGTCGCCGCGCCGGCTCCCGTCAAGCCGGCGGCGACCCCTGGCAAGCCCGGGGCCAAGCCGGCCGCGAAACCGGCGGGCTCGGCCCGGGGGCAGTGAACGGCCGGCCGACGACGGCGACCGGAACGGGTCCCGCCGTCGCGCCCGCACCGTGACGGGGCGCCTCGTCCGCCGAGCGGAGGAGACGTTCCGCCGACGACGAAAAACAAGAGAATCCGGAGGAGACCCGATGAAGCTGTTCTACGCCAAGGCCTCGCCCTTCGTCCGCAAGGTGCTGGTCGCCGCCCACGAGCTCGGCCTGGCCGACCGGATCGAGCTGCTGCCGGCGGCCGCCCACCCGATCAACCGCGATGCGACGATCCGGGCGCAGAATCCGCTCGGGCAGGTGCCGACCCTGATCCTCGACGACGGCACCGCGCTCGCCGACAGCCGGGTCATCTGCGAGTACCTCGACCATCTCGGGCAGGGCGACCTGTTTCCGGCGGCGGGGCCGGCCCGCTGGGCGGCGCTGACCGCGCAATCGACCGGCGACGGCCTGCTCGATGCGGCGCTGCTCTGCGTCTACGAGACCCGGGTCCGCCAGGAGGGCGAGCGCTCCGCCGGCTGGGTGACCGGCCAGCGCGAGAAGATCGGCGATGCGCTCGCGCGGATCGACGCGGCGGCGGGCGAGTTCGGCGAGCGGGTCGACATCGCTACCATCACGTATGGCTGCGCCCTCGGCTACCTCGACCTGCGCCTGCCCGACCTCGGCTGGCGCGACCGCGCCCCGGCGGCGGCGGCCTGGTACGCCCGCTTCGGCGAGCGCCCGTCGATGCAGGCGACCCGCCCGGACTGAGCGACGCTCCCGATCGCCGCCGTCGCCGGGCCCGGCGGCGTCGGCCCGAGCGGCGAGCCATGAGCGGTACCGAGGCGCCGGGAAGACGTGTGCCTCCGGGAAGACATATGCCGCCGGGAAGACTTGGCGCGGCCCTTGCTGGGCTTCGGGGCGACGGCCCGGCACAAGCCTGGCCGCGCTACCCTGGCGCCGCGCCGTCCCGCCCGCGGGGCGGCGCAAAGGTGTCCTCGCCCACGGGGGTCTCGCTCGTGCACGACTTCGTCGCCCTCCTCCTCGCCGCCCTGACCTTCTGCCTCGGCTACTGGATCGCCGGGACCCTCGTGCGCCTCGCCGTGCGGCACGACCTCGGCCACGCCCATCTCGGCGAGGGGAGCCTGGCGCAAGTCGCCCTCGCCCTGGTGGCGGCCCTGGCGGCATGGCGATGGGCCCGGGGCGTCCGGTCCGCCGGGGCCTGATCCTCCCCCGCCGGGATCGGCGATACCGGTGAAGACATGCGGGCCGAGACTGGCCGCCCTGCTTCCCCGCCGGTTGCGCGCCCACCGCATTTGCCGCGAGTCTCGCCGCCGAGCGCGGAGGCCGGGCCATGTCGACACGCCTGCTGAAGAAGGTCGCGATCGTGTTTGGGGCCGGGTCGTCCGGCACCGGCTGGGGCAACGGCAAGGCCGTCGCCGTCGCCTTCGCCCGGGAGGGCGCCCGGGTGATCTGCGTCGACCGGGGGCTCGCCGCCGCCGAGGAGACCGCGCAGATCATCGCCGAGGAAGGCAACGAGGCCGAGGCGCTCGCCGCCGACGTCACCGATTACGACGCGGTGGCCCGGGCGGTCGCCGCCGGCGAGGCCCGCTTCGGCCGCATCGACATCCTGCACAACAACGTCGGCCAGCCCGAGGCCGGCGGGCCGGAGGACCTCGACGAGGAGAGCTGGCACCGGGCGATCGAGGTGAATGTCGGCGGGGTCTGGCGCACCTGCAAGGCAGTCCTGCCGGGAATGCGGGTGCGGCGCTCCGGCGCCGTCGTCAACATCTCGTCGATCGCGGCGCTGCGCTGGGCCGGGGCGCCGTCCTTCGCCTACGCGGCCGCCAAGGCGGCGGTGAACCAGGCCACCGTGTCGGTGGCGATGCAGTACGCCCGCGACGGCATCCGGGCGAACGCGATCCTGCCGGGGCTGCTCGACACCACGCTCGCCGACGAGTGCCGCGGCGCCGGCACCCCCGAATCGGGCCGCGACCGCCGGGTGCCGCTCGGGCGCCTCGGCGAGGCCTGGGACATCGCCCACGCGGCGGTCTTCCTTGCCTCCGACGAGGCCCGCTTCATCACCGGGGTCTGCCTGCCGGTGGATGGCGGCCAGAGCTGCAGCATGGCGGCCCTGGCGTGAGCGCCCGTTAGGGGTTCGGCGAGCGGAAACAATGTGGCCGAAGCGTTACAGGCCGGAGCGAAGCGCCGGCTCCGGCCAAGCTCGGCTTTCCGGCCCGCGCGGCGAGGGTTAGTCTTCAGGACATAACGGTGCGGTGGCCCCTCGCGGGGCTCGCCCTGCACCGCCGGGAGCCGGCCTCCGGGAAGCCTCGCCAGGGGCGTCCGCGGAACCGGCTTCGCGCGATCCGGGAAAGCGACCGAATGCGGACGACCATCAAGGCTGGCTTGGGCGCGCGGGCCGCCCGCCGCGTCGCGGCCGTGACGACCCTGGCGCTGCTCGCCGGCTGCGCCACGCCGGTGCTGACCCAGACCGGTCTCCTGACGAGCTACGCCCACCTGACGCCGAGCGAAGCCACCGCCACGAAGTCGCGGATCTTCATCGACAAGGCGGCGATGGCGCGGGTGCGCACCGTGCGCATCATCCCCACCACCTTCCCGGCCGCGGTCGCGGGCCCGACCCTGACCGACAAGGAGCGCCACGTCGTCGCCAACGCGGCCGACCGGGCGCTCTGCTACGAGCTGTCGCTGCGCTACGACGTGGTGTCGTCGGGCCCCGCCGACCTGACCGTGCGGGCCAACGTCACCCGCGCCGGCCTCACCAACGTGCCGGCCTCCGGCGCCGCCATCGGCGCCTCGGCGGCGATCACCATCGCGGCGCAGGTCGGCGTCGGCTTCGCCGACACGATCGGCAAGGTGCCGGTGCCGCGCCTGCCGATCGGGCTCGGCGACCTCACGATCGAGGCCGAGGCCCTGGATGCGCGGCGCCAGCAGCGCGCCGCGATGGTCTGGGCCGGGGGTGCCAACTCCTTCACCAACCAGGCCCGGTTCTCGCAGATCGCCGACATCTACGACCTCGCCGGCGATTTCGGCCAGGATTTCGGCTCCTACCTCGCCACCGGCGAGGACCCGTTCGAGTCCGAGCTGACGATCCCGACCTACGAGCGCATCCGCGTGACGATGCTGGGCGAGATGCCCCGCGATCCCGATTGCCAGGCCTTCGGCCGGGCGCCCGGCGTCGACGGCATCGTCGGCGATTCCTTCGGCCTGCCGCCGGACTGGACCGACAAGGGCGCGACCGCCGGGCGCTGACGACCGGAGCCGGCGCGTCCGCGCAGACAAAAGGAGGCCCGCCACCGGAAGGTGGCGGGCCTCTTCGCGTTTCGGCACTCCTGACGATGCCCGGCCCGCTCGAGGCGGGCCGGACACGCCGATCCTTAGAAGTACGACTTCAGCGGGCCGCGCCGGCGCACGTCGAGCGTGGCGCAGTGGAACGAGCCGCCGAACGGGCCGTAGGACAGGAACGGCGTCGGGATCGGGTCGAAGCCCCAGTCCTTGAGCGCCTTGATCAGCGTCGGCTGGCTCGCATCGACGACGATCTTCTTCTCGTCGATGGCGAGCACGTTGATCGAGGTCCAGGGCGAGCACATCGAGATCTTGCTCATGAAGCCCTCGACGGGGTCGGGGCGGGGCGCGATCAGCACGTCCCACTTCTTGAGCACCGCCGGCAGCTTCTCGACGTCGATGTAGTCGGGGTTGACCAGCACCTTGCCGGGGGCGAGCGGCATGAACGACGAATCGATGTGCATCGGCTGCGGGCAGCGGCTCTCGATCTCGTGGATGCGGAAGCCCGGGCCGAGGTGGCGGCGCAACCACTCGATGCCCATCAGGTTGGTCACGTTGGAGCGGGTGACGAACAGGTCGCGGCCGCAGCGCACGAAGTCGGCCGCGTCGAAGACCGGCTCGAACTCATTGACCGTGAACTGCATCGGTTCGCCGGCCTTCAGGTTCGGCACCCGGTAGTCGTAGTTGTAGAGCTCGTCGGTGAGCTGGGGCCGCGGCGCCGAGGTCCAGCGCGCGCCGGCCCGGAAGTACTCCTTGAACAGCGAGCGGTAGGCGTCGCCCTCGAAGTAGCGCGAGCGCCAGCACATCGGGCTCTCGATGATCTCGTCGCCGATCACCAGGTACGGGTCGCGCGGGCAGGCGACGCAGAAGCCGCGCGAGGACCAGCGCGGCGCCTTGAACTTCTTCGAGAAATCCACCGAATCGGGACGGCGGATCTTCACGCCCTCGCCGGCCAGGATCTTGATGAAGCCGTCCAGCTCCTGCTGGGCGAGCTTCTTCATGAAGCCCGGGTACTTCCAGCCGGAGGCGAGCCGGTAGAACGGCTGGGCCGCCCGCGGCAGGTTGAAGATCACCGTCAGGTGGTGGGTCGGGATCGTGGCGCCGTCGAGCGAGCCGACGATCACCTCCTCCAGCGGGTCCCACTCGTTCCAGGCCATGACCGGCGATTGCGGCGCCGGGGCGCGGTCGGCGCCGCCCTGGAACGCCGAAAGGTCGTGCGTGGCCGCATCGTCGAGCGCGCCGCGCTCGGCCTCGAAGGTCGTCTCCCGGTCCATGCCTCGTCCATCCCTTGACGGCCGTCACAAAGCGGCCATTCCTCGCGCAACCCGGCCCCGCCGGCGTGGCGCCGGCCGGTCTGGAAGACGCGCCATAACATAGGCTTGCGGCGATGCTTGGGCGGGCTCGCCGCGCCCGCGGATCGTGCCGCTTTCACCGGCACTGTGTCCGGGCGGTGATAGACAGGGCCCATCAAAGCTGCAACGTGCCGGGATGCAACGGCGCTGCTTTGTTTCGACTCCGTTGCCGGAATGGCGCGCCCCCGGGGCCGCCGCCGCGACGACAGAAAGAGGGTCATGAAGCGACTGACGACACTGGGCCTGATCGCCGGCCTGTGCACCGTGATCGGCCTGTTCGTCTCCTCGGGACCGGAGGCGGTCGCGGCGGCCCTGTGGGCGTCGGGCTGGGGCGCGGTGCTGGTCGTCGTGGCGCGGTTCGTCGCCGTGGCCTGGGCGGGCTTGGGCTGGTGGGTGGTGTTTCCCCGCGGCGAGAGGCCGCTGCTGCGCGACTGCGTCAACGTGCGCTTCGTGCGCGAGGGGGTCAACACCCTGCTGCCGGTGGCGCAGGTCGGCGGCGACCTGATCGGCGCGCGGCTCCTCACCCGCTACCGGGTCTCGGGCGCGCTGTCGGGCGCGACGACCCTCGTCGACCTGATGGTCCAGGCGCTCACGCAGTTCCTGTTCACGGTGGCCGGCCTCGGCGTGCTGGTGGCGCTGGGCGGCGACGGGCCGATCGTGCACTACGTGGGCCTCGGCCTCGTGATCGCGGCCCCGGCGCTCGTCGCCTTCTACCTGATCCAGCGCCGCTTCGGGCAGAGCCTGCTCCAGGCCGCCATCAACCGCTTCGCCGGCGGGCGCGAGTGGCGGATCTTCGGCGCCGTCGACGTGCTGTTCGAGCGCCTGCGCGGCCTCTACGCCGCCCGCGGCCGCATTCTCACCGCCATCGGCACGCATCTGTTCGGCTGGATCATCGGCACCCTCGAGGTCTGGATCGCGCTGCGCTTCATGGGCTACGAGGTCGGCTTCCTCGAGGCGATCGTGATCGAGAGCCTGGCCCAGGCCGTGCGCGGCGCCGCCTTCGCGGTGCCGGGTGCGCTCGGGGCCCAGGAGGGCGGCCTGATCGCGCTCTGCGCGGTGTTCGGCATCCCGGCCGAGGCGGCGCTGGCCCTGTCGCTGATCAAGCGGCTCGCCGACCTCGCGGTCGGGCTGCCGAGCCTGATGCTCTGGCACGCGATGGAAGACGACAAGGCCGAGCCGGGCCGCCCCGCGGCCGGGTTCGGCGCGGCCCTGCGCGCGTTCATCCGCCCGCGCCGGGCCGGTGGCGGCGGGACGCACGCGCCCGCCTTCGGCTATGCCGCGGCGCCCGCCGACGGCAAAGGAGAGTGACCCGGTGCAGACCCGACGCGAGACCCTGCGCAGCCTGACGATCGCCGCCTGCCTGGCGGCGGCGTGGCCGGCCCTGGCCCAGACCCCCGCGCCCGCCCCGGCGGCCGGGGAGGGCGACCCGGCGGTCGCGACCGTGCGCAAGATGACCGACGCCCTCGAGGCGGCGCTGAAGGCCGGCGACGTGCGCGCCCGGGCCGAGACCCTGTCCGGCCCGATGAAGGAGACCTTCGACCTGCCGGCGATGCTGCGCCTGGGCGTCGGCACCCGCTGGAAGGACATCCCGGCCGCCAAGCAGCAGGAGCTGACCGCGGCTTTCGGCCCCTACCTGTCGGCGACCTACGCCACGCGGCTCGGCGCCGCGGCCGGCAGCACCTTCGCCATCGACCCGAAGAGCGAGGCCCGCGGCGCCGGCCGCATCGTGCACGTCACGGTGACGGACGGCAGCGGCGACACCTCCCCGGTCGACTACGTGCTGAACGCCGACAACCGCATCACCGACGTCTTCCTCCAGGGCACGGTCAGCGAGGCCGGCACCCTGCGCACCGGCTTCTCGGAGCCGCTGCAGGAGGGCGGGGCCGACGGCCTGCTCGCCCACCTGAAGAAGTCCACCGAGACGATGCTCGCGGCGCCGGCCCCCAAGGCCAAATAGGCGCCGGCCTGCCTCCCGACGGCCGGCGGCATACCGGCCGTCAACCCTCGGACAAGCATCCTCAACAATACTACCCGCCGCGCACCCAGCGCCGCCAACTCCTCCCAGGGATCGCCATGGACTGGACCTGGATCTCCACACTCCTGCTCGTCCTGGCGCTCGCCGGGTGCGGCTACGGCCTGACCACCGCGTGGCTCGCCGGACGGCTCGCCCGGCGGCCGGTGCCGCGCCTGCCCGCCGACGCGGCCCGCCCCACCGTGACCCTGCTCAAGCCGCTCTGCGGCGACGAGCCGAACCTGCACCAGAACCTGACGACCTTCTGCACCCAGGCCTATGCCGGCGCCGTGCAGGTGATCTTCGGAGTGCAGAACGCGACCGACCCGGCGATCGCCGTGGTGCACCGGCTCCAGGCCGAGCACCCGACCCTGCGCATCGACCTCGTGGTCGATGCCCGCCAGCACGGAGCGAACCGCAAGGTCTCGAACCTCATCAACATGGCGGGGCTGATCGCCCACGAGATCGTGGTGCTGGCCGACAGCGACATGGTGGTGGCGCCCGACTACCTGGAGCGGATCGTCGCCGAGCTGGCGCGGCCCGGCGTCTCCGGCGTCACCTGCCTGTATCACGGCGTACCGGCCAATCGCGGCGTCTGGGCGCATCTCTCGACGCTCGCCATCGACACCCAGTTCCTGCCCAACGTCCTGATGGGCACCGGGCTCAAGCTCGCCGATCCGTGCTTCGGCTCGACCATCGCGTTCCGCACCGCGTGCCTTGACCGCATCGGCGGCTTCGAGGCGATCCGCGACGATCTCGCCGACGACTACGCGCTCGGGGCGGCTTTGCGGGCCGAGGGCGGGATCGTGGCGATCCCGAACTTCACCATCGGGCACACCTGCGTTGACACCTCGCTTTCCGGCCTATGGCGCCACGAGACGCGGTGGAACCGCACCATCCGCAACGTCGATCCGGCCGGCTATGCCGGCACCCTCGTCACCCACGCCTTCCCGCTGGCGCTGATCGCTGCGCTCCTGCCGGATGCCGGGGCCTACACGCTCGCCACCGCCGCGCTGGCGCTCGCCTGCCGGATCGTGCTGTGCATGCGGGTCGAGCGGGCCTTCGGCCTCGAGCCGCACCCGTACTGGCTCTTGCCGATCCGCGACCTCCTGTCCTTCGCCGGCTTCGTCTGGTGCTTCGCCTCCGGCGCCGTGACTTGGAAAGGTCATGATTATCGGGTCGTTGCGGACGGTACGCTGATCCCGGAAACCGGCCTCGCCCGCGAGTCCGGCGCTCCCTCGACTTAAACACACCTCATCGGGCCGCCCGGCGGCCTCACCGGCCGCGACGCGGCCCCACCGGCCGCAAGCGGCCCCGATCAAGAAGACGACACTCCCGATGATGCGGACCCTCTTCCTCCAGGCCCCCACCTTCGACGGCTTCGACGGCGGCGCCGGCTCGCGCTACCAGGCCAAGCGCGAGATCAAGTCGTTCTGGTACCCGACCTGGCTCGCCCAGCCGGCCGCCCTGGTGCCGAACTCCAAGCTGATCGACGCCCCCCCGCACGACATCAAGCTGCCGGAGATCGTGGCCCAGGCCAACGACTTCGACCTCGTGGTGCTGCACACCTCGGTCCCGTCGTTCAAGTCCGACGTGAAGACCATTGAGGCGCTGAAGGCCAAGAACCCGAAGCTGATCGCCGGCCTGATCGGCGCCAAGGTCGCGGTCGACGCCGCCGGCTCGATGGCCCAGGCCCCGGCGGTCGACTTCTGCGCCCGCAACGAGTTCGACTTCACCGTCAAGGAAGTCGCCGACGGCGTGCCGATGGCGGAGATCAAGGGTCTCTCGTACCGCAACGCCGACGGCGTCGTGGTCCATAACGAGGACCGCGAGATCATGACCGACATGGACCAGCTGCCGTTCGTGACCTCGGTCTACAAGCGCGACCTGGAGATGGAGAAGTACTTCATCGGGTACCTGAAGCACCCCTACATCTCGTTCTATTCGGGCCGGGGCTGCAAGTCGCGCTGCACGTTCTGCCTGTGGCCGCAGACGGTCGGCGGCCACACCTACCGCACCCGCTCGGTCGCGCACGTGATCGAGGAGATCAAGTACTGCCTGAAGGAGTTCCCCCAGACCAAGGAGTTCTTCTTCGACGACGACACCTTCACCGACAACCTGCCGCGCGCGGAAGAGATCGCCCGCGAGCTCGGCAAGCTCGGCGTGACCTGGTCGTGCAACGCCAAGGCCAACGTCCCGCGCAAGACCCTCGAGGTGCTCAAGGCCAACGGCCTGCGCCTGCTGCTCGTCGGCTACGAGTCGGGCAACCAGCAGATCCTCAACAACATCAAGAAGGGCATGCGGGTCGAGGTCGCCGAGCGGTTCACCCAGGATTGCCACGAACTCGGCATCGCCATCCACGGCACCTTCATCCTCGGCCTGCCGGGCGAGACACGCGAGACGATCCAGGAGACGATCGCCTTCGCCAAGCGAATCAACCCGCACACCATCCAGGTCTCGCTCGCCGCGCCCTATCCGGGCACCTTCCTGTACAAGCAGGCGGTGGAGAACGGCTGGCTCGACAAGGACAATGCCGAGCTCGTCGACGAGAACGGCGTGCAGATCGCGCCGCTGCACTACCCGCACCTGTCGCACACCGAAATCTTCAACTCGGTCGAGGCGTTCTACAAGAAGTTCTACTTCCGCGCCCCGAAGATCGCCTCGATCGTCAGCGAGATGGTGCGCTCGCCCGACATGATGAAGCGCCGCCTGCGCGAGGGTGTCGAGTTCTGGCACTTCCTGCGCGAGCGCCAGGGCGTGGCCAAGAAGGCGGCGTAAGCGTCCTGGAGACTAGAGCATTTTCCGGCGAAGTGGATGCCGGTTTGTCGAAGAAAATGTGGCAAAACAAATACTTAGAGGGCTTCGCGATCGCAGCGCGATCGTGAAGTGCTCTAGGCGTCCCGCCTGGAGCGGGTGCGAGCCTCCCCGTCCGGCCGGACGGGGAGGCTCTTTCACGTCACGAGACCGAGCATGAGCACGCCCACATCCGCCAAGCGCCTCGTCGTCACCTCGGACGATTTCGGCCTCTCGCCCCAGGTCAACGAGGCGGTCGAACGGGCGCATCGCGACGGCATCCTCACGACTGCCAGCCTGATGGTGTCGGCGCCCGCCGCCGCCGACGCGGTGGCCCGAGCGCGCGCCCTGCCGTCCCTGCGGGTCGGCCTCCACCTCGTGATGGTCGAGGCCTGGCCGACCCTGCCGGCCTCCGAGCTCCCGGACCTCACCGACGGCGCCGGGCTGATGCGGGCCGACCAGGCGACGCTCGGGCTCGACCTCGCCCGCCATCCGCGTGCGCGTCGCCAGCTCGCCGCCGAGATCCGGGCGCAGTTCGAGGCGTTTCGCGCGACCGGGCTGCCGCTCGACCACGTCAACGCGCACAAGCACTTCCACATCCACCCGATCATCGCCGGGATGGTGCTGCGGATCGGGCGCGACTATGGCATGCGGGCGATCCGGGTGCCGCGGGAATCGCGCGAGACCCTGCGCCGGGCCGAACCGGGGGCGAAGCCCGGCCTCGCCCTCGACACCGCGCCCTGGGCGGCGCTGCTCCGGTTCCGGGCCCGGCGCGCCGGCCTCCTCGTGCCGGACGGCGTGCTCGGCCTCGCCTGGTCGGGCGCGATGACGCCCGCCCGGGTCGAAGGCCTGCTGCGCCACCTGCCGGACGGGCTGACCGAACTCTACCTGCACCCCGCCACCGCGGGCGGCTTCCCGGGCGAGGCACCGGGCTATGCCTACGCGGCGGAACTGGCCGCGCTCACGGCGCCGGAGAGCCGGGCGGCGCTGGCGGAATCGGGCGCGGTCAGCGGCGGCTTCTCGGATTTCGCTCGCTGACGGGGAGGGCGGTCGGCTACCGAAGGGGCAGGGGCCGGAGACGCGGCTCGTCCGCCGGGAGCCTCCGCGTATGCGCCGCACCACCACCCTGACCCGAATCCGGCGACGCGCGAGCGGGGCGGGGTGCCTCGCCCTCGCGGTGCTTGCCACGCCGGCCCGGGCGGCCGAGATCACGCTTCTCACCACGGGCGCCTACAAGCCGGTCGCGGCGGCTTTGGTCCCCGGCTTCGAACGGCGCACCGGCCACCACGTCGTGATCCGCAACGAGACCGCCGGGGCGGTGGCCCAGGCGATCCGCGACGGCGCCCGGGCCGACCTCGTGGTGCTGACGCCGAACGGGTTCGACGCGCTGATCCGCGACGGGCGCCTGTCCGGAGCGCCGCCGGTACCGCTGGCCCGGGTCGGGATCGGGGTGGCGGTGCGCGCCGGCGCGCCCGTGCCCGAGATCGGAACGGTGGCGGGCTTTCGCGAGGCGCTGCTCGCGGCCCGCGCGGTCGCGATGGTCGATCCGGCCTCGGGCGGCTCGAGCGGCATCTACCTCGCGGGGCTGTTCGAGCGCCTCGGCATCGGGGAGGCGATGAAGGCCAAGCTCGTCCTGGTGCGCGGCGGCCTCGCCGCTGCGCGCCTCGTCACCGGCGAGGCGGACATGGCCCTGCAGCAGACGAGCGAGCTGCTCGCCGTCGAGGGCGCCCGCCTCGTCGGCCCGATCCCCGCGGAGGTGCAGGCCTTCACGATCTACGCGGGGATGGTCCCGGCGGGAGCCGCGCAGGCCGAGGCCGCGTCGACGCTCCTGCGCGATCTCGCCGGCCCTGGCGCCGCACCGGTCCTGGCCGCGAAGGGGATGACACCGCCGGCCCCATGATGGGGAAGGGCGCGGCTCGCGCCGCGCCCGTCACCGGGTTCGTCCTCGGGCTCAGAACCGGTAGGTGAAGCTACCCTTCACCGCGTGATCCTCCGCCCGCGATCCGACCTGGCCCGTATACGACACGCCGAGCGTCGCCGCCGCCGAGACCCGCAGGTCCACCCCCGCCGAGGCCACCAGCGCGTCCCGGGTGATCGGGATCCCCGCCGTCACGAAGCTCGGGCCGGTCCCGAAGGCCAGCAACGCCGTCGGGATCACGTCGCCGAACGCGCGGCGATAGCCCACCAGCCCGTGCAGCGACACCGGGGCGCCGAAGCCCGGATCCACCTCGGTCTGCCCGCGCACGCCCGCCGTCAGGGTCGGGATCTCGGCAAGACGCGAGGCGCCGGTCAGCGCCGCGACGCCCCCGGTCTCGGCGAACCGGTCGCGGTCGATGCCGACATAGGCCCCGCCCACGAACGGCTCGATGTAGGGGAGAGGCGCGGATTGGCCGGGCAGGCCGACGCCGAGCGCGATCCGGTAGCCGATCTCGCCGAAGCCCTGCACGGTCGAGCCGCCGTAGCGGGCGCTCTCGGTCACGGAGATGCCGGGGACGATCACCGAGCGGCGCAGGCGCAGGCTGTTGTCGGCGTAGACCGCGCCGAGCCGCAGAGCGAACGGGCCGGCCTCGTACCCGCCGTAGACGCCGCCGAACCCGCTCTCGATCGACCCGCTCGCCGTCTGGCCGGGCGCGTCGAGGTTGGTGCGGGTGTAGCCGCCGGCCACGCCGAGCCGGATGCCGCTCTCGAGCCGCAGATCGGCGCCGAGCACGAAACCGGCGGTGTCGCGGTTGAGCGTCACCGCGTTGCCGTCGCTGCGCGCTTGGCCGAAGCTGCCGAAGCCCTGGCCCCACAGGCCGAACACCCGGGGATCGAGGACCCGCACCGGCACCGGGGCGGCGCGCCCGGGCAGGTCGGCGGTGTAGGTGGCGGGGAGGTTCCCGTAGTCGCGGGTCGCCTCGCCCGACCGGCGCAACCGGTCGAGGATCGCCTCGCGCACGAAGAACGCGGTCTCGTAGGAGGCCGAGACGGAACTGGCGTGGATGTCGCCGGTGAGCGCCTGGAAGGCGGCAACGGCCTCCGGGGTGGTGAGCCCGACCGTGCGGTCGTAGAGGCCCGCGCCCGCACCGGCCCCCTGGATGGCGGTGGCGACGGCGGCCTGGTTGCGGGTCCGGGCGATGGTGGCGAAGGCGACGTCGTTGCGGGTCAGCGTGAGATCGACCTCGGCCGGCTGGTAGCGCAGGGTCGGGGTGAGGAAGGCGAGGTTGGAGGAGACGCCCGCGAAGGTGCCGGAGACGCCGCCCGCGGCCGACAGGATGGTGTAGCCGGTGCGGGGGGCGTAGGCGCCGTTCTGCGCCAGCACCTGGACGGTGCCACCCTGGATCGTGGCGGTGCCGGTGGCGGCGAGGCGGTCGGACTGTCCGCTCGCATCGGTCTCGACCTGGAAGGTCGAGCCGGGTGCGAAGCTGGCGCTGCCGGCGACCGTGAGGGTGCCGAGGGAGTTGCCCGGGGCGATCGTGGCGCCGGATTGCGCCACCACCCCGCCGACCGTGCCGGTGCCGCCGAGCAGGCCGCCCGCGCCGACCGTGACCTGGCCGGTCACGGTGCCGTTGGCGAAGAGCGCGCCGGTCTGGCCCACGGTGACGTCGGTGGTCAGCCGGTCGGACGCCGCCATCCGCAGGCTGCCGATCACGTTCCCGAAGTAGCCGGCGGCGGCGTAGAGATCGACGCGGCTCCAGTAGCTCAGCGGCGTGCCGTAGAGCGCCGCGATCGCGTTCGACTCGGTGTTGACGACGATCTGGTTGATCGTGTCGGTGGCGAGGCTGCCGGCGAGGCCGCCGGTCGGGGCGATCCGCTGGGCCGCCGCCGAACTGCCGCCGTAGATCGGGGCGAGCAGGATCGAGGCGTCGGGCCCGCCCGCGGGCGCCGCCTCGCGCGGTCCTTCTGCGAAGGTCAGGGTCGGCAGGCCGAAGCTCTGGCGCTGCTGGTAGAGGGCCTGGTTCGCCGCCGAGGGCAGGTAGGGGTTGTTGGCGGCAACCCCCGCGCAGGCCGCCACCGAGGCGCCGCACTGGGCCGACAGGTAGCCCTGCATCTGCCCGGCGGCCTGGTTGTAGAGGCTCGGCAGGTCGATGGCGGTACCGGTGGTCGCCGCGTTGTTGATGTAGAGCGGGTTGGTGAAGGCCTGCGCCAGGTCGTAGGTCGCCAGCGCACGGCCGCCGATGATGTCGAGCGGGTAGTGCACCCCGAGCACGATGCGGCTCTCGCCGTATTCGGAGGCCCGCAGCAGCATGGACCGGTAGGCCTGCGGCGTGGTCATCGCCAGCAGGATGCCGTCGGTGAAGGCGTAGGTGGTGTGGCCGCTCGGGAAGGACGGGTTGGTGGCGATGCCGTTCAGCGCCGTCGGATCGAAGATCGTGTAGCGGCCCGGCGCGACCTGGATCGGCCGCGACGAGCCGTAGACGTCCTGGCCCGGTTGCGTGCTGGTCACGCCGTAGGCGAGGTCGTAGACGCTGTCGCGGGTGTTGGGCAGGCCGTTGAAGGTCGGGATGGTGTAGCCCGCCGGCGCCGCGGCCGGGACCGGCACGTAGCCCGCGGGCGTGGTGCTCGGGTTGCTGGCCGCGCCGTTGGCGAAGTAGTTCTTGGCGACGCCGAGGTCGTTGCCGGTGAAGCCGTAGGCGCGCGCCAGCAGGTTGACCACGCTGCCGAGGGGGCCGCTCGTGCCTGCGGCGCTGCCGGCGACGTAGATCGGGCCGAGCACCGGGCCGAGGCCGCCGACCGGCTGCTGCGGCGTGAGGCCGTTGATGACGGTCTGTGCCGGCAGGCCGCCGGCCAGGTTGGCGCCGGCGCCGTAGAGGCCGAGGCCCACCGACGCGAGGTTGTTCGTCGCCGAGCCGAGCAGGTTCTTGTCGCTGATCGCGAGCTGCTGCTGGCGCAGGCTCGCCCCGTTGTTGTAGCCGACCGCCCGGTCGAGGTTCGCCTGCAGGGCCGTCCGGCCGGTCGCCGTGGCGTTCAGGCTCAGGAAGGGGCCGAGCAGGTTCAGCACGTTGGCGCTGGTCGGCGCGATGGTGGCGGTCTGGGCGCGGGCGCCCTCGGTCGAGAGCGCGGCCGCGGCGAGCGCGACGAGCGAGACGCTGTGTCTGAAGAGCATGGCGAGATCCCCCGGGCCGCCGACCCTCCGGCTCCCCGTCCGAGGCGTACGCTTAAGAAATGGTCACGCTCAGCGCATGTTCATAATCTTGTCATAATTTTCGTCGTGCTCGGTTGTTGTTGCAAAAACTCGATTTGTTGCTGAATTATTGGAGAATAATTTCTAATCTGTATAAGCGAGTATGATGATTTGCCGGCTGGGGCAAAAGCCGACGCGGCCGTACCCCGCCTTTCGGAAGGCGGTGCGATTTTGGCACTGCGCCCTCCTTGAAACCGCCCGGCCGACCCCGCATGTAAATGTCGTTCACATTTACATCCCGCGGGAGATCGTGACGTGTCGTATTCCTCTGCCCCCTGGTCGAGCGGCCGCGCCTGCCGCAACGGCCCGTTCCCGCGCCGCTCCCTCGAGATCGGCGCGATCGTGATCGGTTTCATCTATGCGTGGCCGTTGGCCGCGGCCTACGTGGTGTGGAAGCTCATGGGATACCCGGCCTTGAACGAGATGAAGTCCTTCGCCGAGCGCTCCGTCCGGAACGGCTTCTCGGGGTTCCCGGGCTTCGGTGCCGCCCGCCACGACAGCGGCAACTGGGCCTTCGAGGAGTATCGCCGCAAGGAGATCGAGCGCCTCGAAGAGGAGCGCCGCCGCCTCGAGGAGGAGAGCCGCGCCTTCACCGAGTTCGTGGACGAGCTGAAGCGCGCCCGCGACCGCGAGCAGTTCGACGCCTTCATGGCCCGCCGCCGCGCCGGCTCGAACTTCTGATCACCGGAGGAGGGTGGTCCCGACGGGGCGGTTCTGCCGCTTCCTTGGGCGAAACGGCGCCTCAGGCTTGAGCTTGACGCGCCGAATCGGCTGGGCCACCCTCGGTCCGGTCAAGCACTCGACAGGCTCCTCGCGGCCCCCGCGGGGAGCCTTCTCCGTTGAAGGACGGCGCGTCCGCATGACCAGTTCCAACCGCTCGTCGCATATCCGGCTCACCTCGCACCCGGAGCCGGGCGCCGCCCGCTGGCCGATCCGCTGGGGCGCCGCCGACCCGCGCGAGCGGGGGCCGATCATCGGCACCGTCACCAACCCGGCCGACCGCAACGTGATCGGGGCCAATGGCGGCGCCTACTCGCTCTACCGGGCGCTCGCCATCGCCGGCCGGGCGCTGAACCCCCTGGCTCGGCCGGATCTCACCAACACCCACCCGGTGGTCGGCATCGGCCCGCATCCGCAATGGGCCGACCCCGAGAAGATCGTCTCCCTCGACCCCTGGGGCCACATGGCCGGCGAGGTCTTTCGCGACGCGATCGGCACCGGCACCGACATCCGCCCGACCATCGCGGTCACCAAGGCGCGGCTGAACCTGCCCGAGATCCTGGCGGCGATGGGCGCCCACCGGCTCGCCGCCGACGGCACGGTGCTGCATGCCTCCGGCGACATCTCGGTCACCAAGATCGCGGTCGATCCGGTCTGGTACCTGCCGGGCGTCGCCGCCCGCTTCGGCACCAGCGAGACGGCGTTGCGCCGCACGCTGTTCGAGCAGACCGGCGGCATGTTCCCTGAACTCGTGACGCGCCCCGACCTCCAGGTCTTCCTGCCGCCGATCGGCGGCTGCACCGTCTACGTCATCGGCGAGGTCGAGGGCCTGTCCGACCCGCGCCGGCGCATCGCCTGCCGGGTCCACGACGAGTGCAACGGCTCGGACGTGTTCGGCTCCGACATCTGCACCTGCCGGCCCTACCTGACCCACGGCATCGAGGAATGCGTGCGCGAGGCGCAGACCGGGGGCACCGGCGTCATCGTCTACAACCGCAAGGAGGGCCGGGCGCTCGGCGAGGTGACCAAGTTCCTGGTCTACAACGCCCGCAAGCGCCAGGAGGGGGGCGATTCCGCCGCCACCTACTTCGAGCGCACGGAATGCGTCGCCGGCGTGCAGGACGCCCGCTTCCAGCAGCTGATGCCCGACGTGCTGCACTGGCTCGGCATCCGCCGCATCGACCGGCTGATGTCGATGTCGAACATGAAGTACGACGCCATCACGGGCTCGGGCATCGAGGTCGGCGAGCGGGTGCCGATCCCCGCCGACCTGATCCCGCCGGACGCCTCGGTCGAGATGGAAGCCAAGAAGGCGGCGGGCTATTACGCGCCGGACGGCGTCACGGAAGCCCTCGACACCGTGAAGGGCCGCGACCTCGAGCGGTTCTGACAGCGCGAAGAGACCCCGCCCGACGACCGCGCCCGACCGAACTGCCCCTGGAGATGCCCGTGCCTGAGTTTACGACCGCCCGCAGCCTGCTCTCGGCCCGGGCGGTGCGCGCCCGCGCCGAGACCCTGCTCCAGGCCGGGCTCGACGGGCGGCTGGATCACTTCGTGGTCGACCTCGAGCGCCTGGGTGCGTGCGCCGACGCGGTGGTCGAGACCATACGCGAGGCCTATCCCGACCTCGCGATCCCGTATCACGCCCGCTGGCGCCACTTCTCGGTCGGCGGGTTCGAGCGCTGGGGCTCGCTGGTCCACGCCGCCCCCTTCGACGACCCGGCCGAGCAGGCCCGCGCCGCCTTCGACCTCGTGGTGGTGAGCGTGCTGCTCGATGCCGGCGCCGGCCCGACCTGGCGCTACGAGGAGGGCCGCACCGGCGAGACCTACGCCCGCTCGGAAGGCCTGGCGGTGGCGAGCTTCGACATGTTCGTGTCGGGCCTGTTTTCCTCTTCCCCCGAGGACCCGTTCCGGGCCGATGCGCGGGCGCTCGCCAGCCTGACCGAGGCCGAACTCGCCGAGGGCTTCCAGGCCGGCCCGACCAACCCCCTCGTCGGCCTGCCGGGCCGCACCGCTCTGCTCAATCGCCTCGGCCAGGTCGCGGCGGCGGACCCGGAAGGGTTCGGGCCCGACGCCCGGCCCGGCTTCCTGTTCGACCGGATCAAGGCCCGCTCCCGCGACGGCGAGGTCCCGGCCGAGGCGGTGCTGGAGGTGCTGCTGACCCATCTCGGCCCGATCTGGCCCGGCCGCATCGTCCTCGACGGCGTCGATCTCGGCGACACCTGGCGCCACCCGCTCGCCGGCGGGACGGGGCCGACCGAGGGGCTGGTGCCGTTCCACAAGCTGTCGCAGTGGCTCGCCTACTCCCTCTTGGAGCCGCTGGAGGAGGCGGGCCTCACCGTCACCGGCCTCGACGCCCTGACCGGCCTGCCCGAGTACCGCAACGGCGGCCTCTTCCTCGATACCGGCGTGCTGGCCCTGCGCCGGCCCGAGGAGGCCGCACAGGCCCACCCGGTCGACTCGCGCCTCGTCGTCGAGTGGCGGGCGCTCACCGTGGCGCTCCTCGACCGGCTGGCGCCGCTGGTGCGCGAGCGGCTGGAGATCGAGGATCCGGCCGACCTGCCGCTCGCCAAGGTGCTGGAGGGAGGCACCTGGGCCACCGGCCGGCGCCTGGCGAAGTCCCTGCGGCCGGAGGGCGCGCCGCCGCTCTCGATCGCCAGCGACGGCACCGTATTCTGACACCATTCGAGAGCGCGAACGTGAGCGGGGAGACGACGATGCAGGGTGCGAGTGCGCGCGGGGAGACGGGTGTGGCGCCGGTCACGGTGGTCGATCACCCGCTGGTGCAGCACAAGCTGACCCTGATGCGGGACAAGGCGCGCTCGACCAAGGGCTTCCGCCAACTCCTGAACGAAGTCGGGATGCTGCTCGCCTACGAGGTCACCCGCGACCTGCCGCTGGAGCCGGTCGAGATCGAGACCCCGATGATGACGATGCAGGGCGCCCAGATCGCCGGCAAGAAGCTCGTCCTGGCGCCGATCCTGCGCGCGGGCGTCGGCTTCCTCGACGGGATGCTGTCGCTGCTGCCGTCGGCCCGCGTCGCCCATGTCGGGCTCTACCGCGACCCGGATTCGCTGGAGGCGGTGGAGTACTACTTCAAGGCCCCGTCCGACCTCGGCGACCGCACCGTGCTGGTCCTCGACCCGATGCTGGCGACGGCGAACTCGGCGGTCGCCGCGGTCGACCGGCTGAAGGAGCGCGGTGCCCGCGACCTGCGCTTCGTCTGCCTGCTCGCCGCCCCGGAGGGGCTGGCCAAGTTCCAGGGCTCGCATCCCGACGTGCCGGTCTGGACCGCCTCGATCGACAGCCACCTCAACGAGCACGGCTACATCCTGCCGGGCCTCGGCGATGCCGGCGACCGGATGTACGGCACGCGCTGAGCCGCCTGCCCCTTGCCGTCTGCCCCTTGCCGGCTCCCGGCCCGCGCGGCAGGTAAGGGCTCACGATCCCGTCGCTCGGAGCCGCCCATGCCCTCGATCCCCGCCACCATGCGCCAGGTCCGCTTCAACGGGGCCGGCGGTCCGGAGGTGATCGGGATCGAGACCGTGCCGGTGCCCCGGCCCGGCCCGAACCAGGTGCTGGTCGAGGTCGTGGCCGCCGGCGTGAACCGGCCCGATTGCCAGCAGCGCGCTGGCAAGTACCCGCCGCCGCCCGGCGCGACCGACGTGCCGGGCTTGGAGATCGCCGGGCGCATCGTCGCACTAGGGGAGGGCGTGACCGACCTCGCCGTGGGCCATGAGGTCTGCGCCCTGACGATCAGCGGCGGCTACGCCGAGTATTGCGTGGCCGAGGCCGCGCTCTGTCTGCCGAAGCCCGGCCCGCTCTCCCTCGTCGAGGCGGCGGGCCTGCCGGAGAATTACTGGACCGTCTGGACCAACGTGTTCGAGCGCGGCCGCCTGCACAAGGGCGAGCGCTTCCTGGTCCACGGCGGGTCGAGCGGTATCGGCTCGACGGCGATCCAGCTCGCCAAGCGGTTCGGTGCCGAGGTCTTCGCCACCGCCGGATCGGCCGAGAAATGCGCCTTCTGCGAGACGCTCGGCGCCGACCACGCCATCAACTACCGCGAGGCCGACTTCGCCGCCGAGGTGAAGCGCCTGACGGACGGCAAGGGCGTCGACGTGATCCTCGACATGGTCGGCGCGGCCTATCTCGAGCGCAACGTGAAGTCGCTGGCGCTGGAGGGCCGGCTCGTCATCATCGCGTTCCTGCAGGGCTTCCAGGTCGAGAACCTGAACCTGACGCCGATCATGATCCGGCGCCTCACCGTGACCGGCTCGACCCTGCGCCCGCGCACCGTCGCCCAGAAGGCCGCGATCGCCGACGGCCTGCGCCGGGAGGTGTGGCCGATGCTCGAATCCGGCACGGTCAGGCCGGTGATCCACGCGACCTTCCCGCTGGACCAGGCGCGTGAGGCCCATGCCCTGATGGAATCGAGCGCCCATCTCGGCAAGATCATGTTGGTGACGGGCCAGTAGATCGCCCTGCCGCACGGGTGAACAGGAACCTCGGCCGATCGGTGACGTTGGCCCGTCATGACGATCACCGCTCGGCGAATTTCTCCGCCGAGCCTCAACCCGAGGTTCCCCATGGATCCCAACCGCACCGTCGAGACCCCGACCGCGGCCCGCCAGGGCGCGAAGGGCCGTCCCGTCCTCTACGTGCTCATCGGCAGCCTGGCCCTGCTCGCCGTCGCCATGGTGGCGCTGCTCGGCTGGAACGGCGCGAACGCCCCGAAGGACTACGCCAGCCAGAGCCAGGACGCCTCGCGCCAGCAGATCACCGGCTCGCCGACCGGCAGCGCCAACGGCGTCTCGTCGGCGAACAGCAGCGGCGTCCCGGCCGGCAACCCGGCCTATCCGGCGCCGGCCGAGCCGAAGTCGACGGGCTCGACCAACGCCAAGTAGGATCTTCACGTAGGATCTTATTACGGCATCGCCAGCGCGTCGATCGCGCCGGACGCGCGAAGGGCCGCCCCGCACCGGGGCGGCCCTTCGCCGTTCGGAGTGGGCCTGACCGAATCGTGACCGTGCCGGGCCCGTTCGCCCTTGCCACGCAAGCATCGGCACGCATGATCGCGCCGCGGGGCGAACCCCGATCGGGAGGGCACGGCATGGCAACGAGCGACGCGGCGCGGCAAGGTGGGCGGCAGGACGGATCGACCGATCTCGAACAGCTCGACGGCCTGGTGATCCCGCCCTTCTCCCGGCGCGGCTTCGTGATGACGAGCCTGATGACCGGCCTGACGCTGGCCACCACGCGGGTCGAGGCGCAGGCCATCCGCACCGACGAGGCCGGCATCGTCGCCGGGGAGGTGCGGATCCCGGTCGGCGACGGGCCGATGCCGGCCTACCGGGCGATGCCGGAGGGGGCCGGGCCGTTCCCGATCGTGCTGGTGGTCGAGGAGATCTTCGGGGTCCACGACTACATCAAGGACATCTGCCGGCGGCTCGCCAAGGCCGGCTACACTGCGGTGGCGCCCGAGCTCTTCGCCCGCCAGGGCGACGTCTCGAAGATGACCGACGTGCAGGAGATCGTCCGCGAGGTGGTGTCGAAGACGCCGGACGCGCAGGTGATGGGTGACCTCGACGCCACCGCCGCCTGGGCGGCCTCCGACGCCAAGGGCGACGCCGGCAAGATCGGCATCACCGGCTGGTGCCGCGGCGGGCGCACCGTGTGGCTCTATGCCGCCCACAGCGCCAACCTGAAGGCCGGCGTCGCCTGGTACGGCAATTTCGGCGGCACCCGCAGTGCGATCCAGCCGAAGACCGCCGCCGACGTGATCGCGGACATCCGCGCACCGATCCTCGGCCTCTACGGCGCTGCCGACACCGGCATCCCGGTCGCCGACGTCGACAAGGCGCGGGAGGCGGCGAAGGCCGCCGGCAAGGACGTCGAGATCGTGGTCTTTCCGGACGCGCCGCACGGCTTCCATGCCGATTACCGCCCGAGCTACCGCAAGGGCCCGGCGGAGGACGGCTGGGGCCGGATGCTGGCATGGTTCCGACAGCACGGCGTCGCCTGAGAATCCGTCCGAATCCCCGTCGGTGTCGCGGCAAGCCTTGCATTGCCGCAACACCTCGGGAAGGATGAACACAGGGTCCCGGGAGCTATGCAACCAGTGGGCCGCAAGCTCGTTCCCTGCTCATGACCGAGTCCAGCGCCGCCGCGAAGACACAGCCCGTGATCCTGGTCGTCGAGGACGAGCCGGAGGAGCGTTTCCTGGCGGCCACGCTGCTGGAGGAGACGGGCTTCCGGGTCATCGAGGCCGAGACGGCCGAGAAGGCCCTGGCGATCCTGCGCGAGCGGGGCGACGAGGTGAACGTCGTCTTCTCGGACGTGCGGACCCCGGGCCAGATCGGGGGGTTCGAGCTCGCCCGCATCATCGGCGTCACCTGGCCGCGGGTCCACGTCCTGCTCACCTCGGGCGATGCCGGCGACCAGCCGAGCGACCTACGGATGTCGGCCACCTTCATCCCGAAGCCCTGGCGCGCCCTCGATGTCCTCACCCTGGTCGAGCAGGCCGCCGGCTACCACACCGGCGGCGACGCGCGCGACGCGCACTGAGGCTCTCACCTCACCTCGAAGATCCCGTCGACCTCGACGCTGGCATTGGCCGGCAGGCTCGCGACGCCGATCGCCGTGCGGGCGTGGCGCCCGGCCTCGCCGAACAGCTCGGCCATCAGGTCGGAGGCGCCGTTGACCGCCTTCGGCACGTCGGGCCAGCCCTGCTCCACCTGAACGAAGCCGCCGAGGCGGTGGCAGCGCACCACCCGGTCGAGATCGCCGTCGAGGGCGAGGCTCAGGGACGCCAGCAGGTTCAGGGCGCAGATCCGCGCCGCCTCCCGGCCCGTCGCGATGTCGGTCACCGGCCCGGTGTAGCGCACCTCGCCCTCCCACTCGCAGATCTGACCGGCGAGCCACAGCGTGGAGCCGATGCGCGAGAACGGCAGGAAGGCGCCGCGCGGTTCTGGGACCCGCGGCAGCGCGAGGCCGAGGGCGGCGAGGCGGCGGGCGGGCACGCCGCGAAGGGTGGGGGCTTGGTTCAACGCAACCTCTCGACACGGATCCGGATCAGTAGCGGCGTGCGCCGAGGATCGGCGGCGGCACGACGAAGACCCCGCCGGGCGCTGCGGGAGCAGCGGGCGCGCCGTAGGAGGGGCCGTAATAGCGGTCGTACGGATCGTAACGGCCGCCCGACCGGGACCGGTCGTCCCGCCAGCGGCCCTCGGCGTCGCGGCGGTCGCGGTCGTCCCGGTCGCGGCCGCGGCCGTCGTCCCGGTCCCAGTCGCGGCGGCGGGGCATGATCTCGTCCGGGTCGTCCCGGCCGAAGGCGCGGCGGTCGCGCCGGTCGAGGCCCCGCCCATCGTCGTCGGCGCGGAAGCGCGGGCCGTCCCGGTCGCCTCGACCGTAGTCCCCGTCCTCCGTGCCGCGGCGGGGCCCGGTGGGCTCGTCGTCCCACTGCGCCGGCGCCGGGGCGGCGGACAAGCCGACGAGCAGGGATGCGGCGAACAGGATTCTCATCGGGGCGGCGGTCCTTTCGTGGGTCAGGCGACGGCGTGGTCGTCGCCCGCCGTATATTCGCGCCACAGCAGTACCAAAGCCGCCATCACGGCGGGCCCGAGGAACAGGCCGAGCAGGCCGAAGCTCTCGACGCCGCCGAGGATGCCCAGCAGCACCCACAGGAAGGGCAGACGGGTGGCGCCGCCGATCAGCACCGGGCGCACGAAGTGGTCGGCCACGAAGGTGACGACGAGGCCTGCCACCGCCACTACGATCGCCGCGGTGACGCCGCCCTGGGCGGCCGCGAGCAGGGCCGCGAGGCCGAAGGCGACGGGCGCCCCGAACGGGATCATCGCGGCGAGCGCCGTGAAGGCGCCGAGCAGCACCGGATGCGGCACGCCGGCGAAGTAGTAGACGACGCCGAGCAGGAAGCCCTCGCCGAGGCCGACCAGCACCAGCCCGTCGACCGTGCCGTGGACCGAGGCCGCCATCTGGCGCGCCACCCGCTCGCCGCGCGGGCCGAACAGGCGGCGGGCCGCCGAGAGGCCTTGGGCTGCGAGCCCCGGCCCGTCGCGGAACAGGAAGAACAGGGTCAGCAGGGTGAAGCCGAACAGCATCGCCCGGTGGACGATCTGGCTGCCGAAGGTTCGCCCGAACCCGACCAGCGACGAGTGGTTGATCGACTGGTCGACGCGCTTCAGGACCTCGGACGAGCCCTGCGGGTGGCTCAGGTTCTCCTGCCACCAGGCCGAGACCTGAGCGGCGCCGAACGGCAGGTGCGAGACGAAGTCCGGCACCGGCCAGCCCTGCTCCTCGATCTGGCGCCAGAACGCGACCGCGTCGTGCGCCTCGCGCGCCGCCTGGATCGCCACCACGATCAGCGGCACCAGGATCACCAGGGCGACCGCGAGCGTGAGGACGGCCGGCCACAGGAGGTTGTGCTTGCCCGGCGGCTTGATCCGCACCAGCCGCTCGCGCAGCGGCCACAGGGCGATCGCCAGGATCACCGCCCAGACCAGCGCCGGCAGGAACGGATGCAGCACCCACACACCCAGCGCCCCGAGCGCGATCACAAGCGCCGCGCGGGCAAAGGCGGATGTCCCCGTCGCAGGCGGCGGCGGGGCGGGGGGGTGTCCAGGTCCGGGGGTGGTCGGGGGCTTCACGTGTTCCATGCCGGAATCATCCTCCGCCGCGCGGCGGGTGCGTCATCCGACCTGACCTAGGGCACGCCGCGCCCACGGAAACGCCGCGCGGTTGCCGGCCCGTCCCCCCTCGTGTATGCGGGCCCCTCGACCGGGCGCTGCCCGGCGGACCCGTTTCGGGTAGGCGGTTTCGTGGCCGGGGTGCGGGCGGTGCCCGGAGGTCGCGCCGTTCGAGCCAGATCTCAGCAGGAAGACGGCTGCACGTCCATGTCCGACACCTTCGACCGCGTCGCCACCATCATCGCCGACGTCGCCGACATCCCGCGCGAGAAGATCACGCCGGAGAGCCACGCCATCGACGACCTGGGCATCGACAGCCTGGCCTTCCTCGACATCGCCTTCGAGATCGACAAGACCTTCGGGATCAAGCTGCCCCTCGAGCAGTGGACCCAGGAGGTCAACGAGGGCAAGGTTCCGGCCGAGCAGTACTTCGTGCTCAAGAATCTGTGCGAGCGCATCGACGGCCTGGTGGCCGAGAAGGCCGCCAAGGCCTGATCCGGTTCTGAAGCGGTCGCCGGGATGCGCCTCGAATATTTCGACATGATCGACCGGGTCGTCAGCCTCGACCGCGAGGCCGGGCGCCTGGTCGCCCGGTCCACGGTGCCGCAGGAGAGCCCGGTCTTCGAAGGGCACTTCCCCGGCCACCCGCTGGTGCCCGGCGTGCTGCTCACCGAGACGATGGCGCAGGCCTCCGGGTACCTGCTGCTTGCGCGTGCGTCGTTCAGCCACATGCCGTTCCTGATGGGGGTCGACAAGGCGCGCTTCCGGACCTTCGTCGGCCCCGGGGCCGAGCTGGAGGTCGAGGCGAGCCTGGAGCACGACGGCTCGGGCTATGCCGTGACCAAGGCGGTGATCCGGGCCGAGGGCAAGCCGATCTGCAACGCCGAATTGCGGTTCCGGACCATGCCGTTCCCGGATGGGCTCGGCGCGCTGATGCGCGAGCGCACCGCCCGGATCGGCCTGCCCGACGGAGCGGATTCATGACAGCGGTCCCGACCCGCCCCGTGGTCGTCACCGGCCTCGGGCTCGTCTCCTGCGCGGGCGAGGGCGTGGACGCGCATCTCGCGGCCTACCGGGCCGGGGCGGCGCCCCGCAACGACGCCGCGACCTTCGCGCCGTACCCGGTCCACCCGGTCGCGCCCTTCACCCTCGACGGCCAGATCCCGAAGAAGTCCGACCAGCGGCAGATGGAGCCGTGGCAGCGCCTCGGCGTCTACGCCGCCGGCCTCGCCCTCGATGCGGCGGGCGCCAAGGCGGATGCGGGCTTGAAGGCCGCCATGCACCTCGTCGTGGCGGCGGGCGGCGGCGAGCGCGACTACGCGGTCGACGGCCAGATCCTGACCGGGCTGCGCCAGGCGGCGGATCCCGGCGCCTACCTCAACGAGCGCCTGCTGAACGACCTGCGGCCGACGCTGTTCCTCGCCCAGCTCTCGAACCTGCTCGCCGGCAACATCGCCATCGTGCACGGGGTCACGGGCGCCTCGCGCACCTTCATGGGCGAGGAATCGAGCGGCGTGGATGCCCTGCGGATCGCGCAGGCCCGCATCGCCGCCGGCCAGCTCGACATCGTCCTCGTCGGCGGCTCCTACAACGCCGAGCGGGCCGACGTGCTGCTGATCCACGAGATGGGCGGCTACCTCTCCAAGCCCGAGTACCGGCCGGTCTTCGAGCGTACCGCCGCCCCCGGCTTCATCCTCGGCTCCGGCGCCGCCTTCCTGGTGCTCGAGGCCGCCGACCACGCCGCGGCCCGCGGCGCCCGGGCGCTCGCCCGGCTCGACGCGGTGGCGAGCGACCGCACGAAGCGCCGGGACGGCAGCGTCGCGGACAGCCTGACGGATCTCTGGGGCCGGGCCGGCCTTGCTCGGCCCGACGCCGTGATCTCGGCCGCGACCGGCTGCGCCGGCATCACGGGCGAGGAGCGGGACGCGCTGACGGCCCTGGCGCCGCAAGCGCCGGTCCGGGCGCTCGGCGACCTCACCGGCCATACGCTCGAGGCTGCCGCGCCCTTCGGCGCGGCGCTGGCGGCCGCCCTGGTGGCGGCGGGCGAGGCGCGCGAGGTCGCCGTCACGGCGGTCGGCCATCGCCGGGGCGAGGGCGTGCTGCGCCTCACCACCGCAGGGGACAGCCGATGAGCCGCGACCACGACGCGATGGGACGCCCCCTGGTGGCGGTCACCGGCCTCGGCGTGGTGACCTCGCTCGGCCAGGGCGTCGCCGACAACTGGGCCGCGCTCACCGCCGGCCGCTCGGGCATCCACGCCATCACGCGCTTCCCGACCGAGGGCCTGCGCACCCGCATCGCCGGCACGGTCGACTTCATCGCCGCCGACCCGATGGTGGCGCCGATGCTCTCCGAGCGCTTCGCCGAGGCCGCGGCCGCCGAGGCGATCGGGCAGGCGGGCCTGTCCGGCGACTTCCCCGGCGCGCTGTTCATGGCGGTGCCGCCGGTCGAGATCGAGTGGCCGCAGCGCCAGGCGCTCGCCGAGGCCGCGGTCCCGAACGGCGATGTGACCTATGCCGACCTGCTGCGGGCGGCCGAGAGCCGGCGCTTCGACGCCTGGCACGACCTGTTCATCTTCGGCACGGTCGCCGACAGCATCGCCGACCGCTTCGGCACGAAGGGCTCGCCGATCTCGCTCTCCACCGCCTGCTCGTCGGGCGCGACGGCGATCCAGCTCGGCGTCGAGGCGATCCGCCGCGGCGAGGTCGAGGCGGCGCTCTGCATCGGCACCGACGGCTCGGTGAACCCAGAATCGCTGATCCGGTTCTCGCTGCTCTCGGCCCTCTCGACCCAGAACGACCCGCCGGAGGCCGCTTCCAAGCCCTTCGCCAAGAACCGCGACGGCTTCGTGATGGGCGAGGGCGCCGCCGCTCTGGTGCTGGAGAGCGCGGCGAGCGCGCGAGCCCGCGGCGCCAGGATCCTCGGCTACGTGCTCGGCTGCGGCGAAAAGGGCGACGGCTTCCACCGCACCCGCTCGAGTCCGGATGGCGCGCCAATCATCGCGGCGATCCGTGCGGCCATCGACGATGCCGGCCTGCATCCCGACCAGATCGATACCGTGAACGCCCACGGCACCGGCACGCCGGAGAACGACAAGATGGAGGCGATGGGCTGCCTCGCGGTGCTCGGCGAGCGCATGCGCACCGTGCCGATCTCCTCCAACAAGTCGATGATCGGCCACACGCTCACCGCGGCCGGCGCGGTCGAGGCGGCGTTCTCGCTGCTGACCATCGCGCATGGCCGGGTGCCGCCGACCCTGAACTACGCCGTGCCCGACCCGGCGATCCCGCTCGACGTGGTGACGGCCGCCCGCGACCTGCCGGTGCGGACGGTGCTGTCGAACTCCTTCGGCTTCGGCGGGCAGAACACCTGCCTCGTCTTCGGGGCGGAGCCCGTCCGATGACCGCGATCCACAACCGGCGCGTCCTCGTCACCGGGGGGGCGCGGGGCCTGGGCGCCGCGATCGTGCGGTCGCTGATGGCCTCCGGCCACGATGTCGACTTCACCTATCGCGGCTCGCGCGACGCCGCGGAAGCGCTGGCGCTCGAACTCGCCGCCCTCCATCCCGAGCAGCGCCTGCGGCCCCACGCCCTCGACCTCGCCGACAAGGCGGCGCTCGACGACTTCTGCGGCGTGATGGAGGGCGAGGGCATCTTCGGCCTCGTCCACAATGCCGGCCAGCCCTGCGACAGCCTCGCCGCCGTCCTCGACCAGGACCGGGCGGAGGCTGCGATGCAAGTCAATTTCTGGTCGCTGACCCGCCTCGCCAAGGCGCTGGTGCGGCCGATGACCCGGGCGAAGGCCGGGCGCATCGTGGCGATCGGCTCGGTGGCGGCGCTCCGGGCCAATCCCGGCAACGCGGCCTACGCGGCGAGCAAGGGCGCCCTGATCGCCTATTGCCGGACCCTCGCGATCGAATCGGCACGCCGCGGCGTCACCGTCAACGTCGTGGCGCCGGGTTTCATCGACACCGACATGATGGCGCCCTACGCCGCCCATCGCGCCGGCATGGAGAAGCAGATCCCGTCCGGGCGCTTCGCCGCGCCGGCGGAGGTGGCCGATCTGGTCGCATTCCTGGTGAGCCCCGCGGCGGGCTACGTCACCGGCACCGTGCTGCCGGTCGATGGCGGCCTCACCGCGATGATGGGCATCCATCGCACCTGACGAACCGGATTCATGCGGTACCCCCTCGCGTGCGCCGCCGTGGCGGCGGCCTTCCTCCTCGTTCCCGCGCCGGTCCAGGCGCAGGATTTCGGCCGCCTGGAGTTCTTTCGGGTCGAGGGGCTGCCCCCGGGCGACACGCTCAGCATCCGCGAGGCCCCGGACGCCGAGTCGCCGGCCATCGGTCAGGCGCCGCCCCGCGGGCGGCTTCGCGGCTTCGGCTGCACCAACGAGACCCCGAGCCGCCTGACCTGGTGCCGGGTGAAGCTCGGTCCCGTCGTGGGCTGGGCGCGGCGGCGCTACCTGACGCCGGAGTGAGGCGGCGTTGCCGACGCGGCGCCCTCCGTTTAAGTCCCGTTCCAACGATCCTGTCCTTTCACATTGCAGTGCGCCTCTCCTCCCCCCTGTGGGGAGGAGCCGGAGGTGGGGGTGGTGCCGGATAGAGCTCACAGGTGCCTCCTGCACCACCCCCACCCCTGACCCCTCCCCACAAGGGGGAGGGGACACGCGCTCGTCTGACGAAAGACCCCCATGAAAGCCCTCCAGCTCTTCGGCGACCGCGACCTGCGCCTGACAGAGGTTCCCGACCTCGACGCCCCCGGCCCCGGCGAGGTGCAGATCCGGGTCCGCGCCGTCGGCCTCAACTTCATCGACGTCTGGGGCTTTCGCGGCATGGCCTTCGCCAAGCGCAAGCTGCCGCTCACCGTCGGGGCCGAGGCCGCCGGCGAGATCGCGGCGCTCGGCGAGGGCGTCGAGGGGCTAAAGGTCGGCGACAAGGTCGCGCCCTACGGCGCGCTCACCTGCGGGAAGTGCCGCGCCTGCCGCGAGGGCCGGGACAACCTGTGCGAGGAGGTCGGCGGCGTGCTCGGCTTCCACGTCGACGGCTTCGCCCGCGAATACGTCAACCTGCCGGCGCGCCTCGTCGTGCGGGTGCCCGATTCCGTCAGCTTCACCGACGCGGCCTGCGCGCCGATCGCCTTCGGCACCGTGCAGCACATGCTGTTCGACAACGCCAAGCTCGAGCCCGGCGAGACGATCTTGGTCCATGCCGGGGGATCGGGCATCGGCACGACCGCGATCAAGATGGCGAAGGCGATCGGCTGCACGGTGTTCACCACCGTGGGCGACGACGCCAAGGGCGAGAAGGCGCGGGCGCTCGGCGCCGACCACGTCGTCAACTACCGCACCGAGCGCTTCGAGGGCGAGGTGCGCAAGGCCACCAAGCGCAAGGGCGTCGACGTGGTGTTCGAGCATGTCGGCCCCGAGACCTGGAACGGCTCGCTGCTGTGCCTCAAGCGCGGCGGGCGCCTCGTCACCTGCGGGTCGACCTCGGGCGTCTCCACCACCATGAACCTGATGCAGCTCTTCCAGCAGCAATACCGCATCACCGGCTCGTTCGGCTGCCGCATCGCCAACATCCGCGACGCGCTCGACAAGATGGCCGACGGGATCACCCCGGTGATCGACACCGTGCTGCCGCTCGGCGATTTCGCGCAGGGGCTGGAACGGCTCGAGTCGCGCAAGGTGTTCGGGAAGATCCTGGTCACGCTCTGACGGCCACGCCCGCCGAAGAACGGCGCGCAGGGCATTGTCGCGCTCTTGCGCAAACCGGCCGGGCAGGAGAAGAGGCGAGGCGCGAGGTTCGCAAAACCTGCGCCGTCCCGCCCTCTCGTATCCGGAATGCTTCGTGAGACCGTCGTGCTGCGCCTGAAGCTGAGGCTCTACCGCGCCCTGTCCCGCCTCGCCGGCCTGCCGATGGTCTTCGTGGTCCGCGCCCTGTTCGCGCTGGCGCGCCTGCTCGGCCCGGTCCGCGCGGCAGGGGCGGGCGCCGCGATCGCCCGGGCGATCGGCCCGCGCCTGCCCTCGCACCGCACGGCGCTCGACAACCTGCGCCAGTCCTTCCCGGAGAAGGACGAGGCCGCGATCGCCGCGATCGCGCTCGGGGCCTGGGACAACCTCGGCCGCACCGGCGCCGAATACGCCCATCTCGGCGACATCTTCGACTACGACCCCGCCGCCGCGACGCCGGGGCGGATCGAGGTCGAGGGCATCGAGCACTTCTTCTCCCTGCGCGACGACGGCAAGCCGGGCCTGATCTTCTCGGCCCATCTCGGCAACTGGGAGCTGCCGGCGATCTGCGCCGCCCGCTTCGGCCTGGAGGCGAGCGCGGTGTTTCGCCCGCCGAACAGCCCGGCCGCCGCGCAGCTGGTGCAGGAGGTGCGCCGCGCCACCATGGGCGGCCTGACGGCGGCCGGCCCCGGCGCCGCCTTCAAGATGCAGGGCGTGGTCGAGCGCGGCGGCCATCTCGGCATGCTGGTCGACCAGCACTTCACCCGCGGGGTGGTGGTGGATTTCCTCGGCCGGCCGGCGCTGGTGAACCCGCTGCTCGCCAAGCTCGCCCGGCACTACGACTGCCCGGTCCACGGGGTGCGGGTGGTCCGGCTGCCCGGCGACCGCTTCCGCCTGGAGCTGACCCCGGCGCTGGCCCTGCCGCGGGACGCCGGCGGCGGCGTCGACGTGCAGGGCGCCATGCAGGCGATGAGCGACGTCATCGCCGGATGGGTGCGCGAGCATCCAGAGCAGTGGCTGTGGATGCACCGGCGCTGGCGCCCGTCGATGCTACCCAAGGCGCCGGCCCGCGCGCCGGCGGTCCAGGCCCCAAGCTCGATCCAGGCCTCGACCTCGATCCAGGCCTCAAGCTAACGTGACTTCTCTCCGCGCTCCCGCCGGGTGTTGATGGCACATGACGCGTGCGCCCTCCCACCGCTGGCTCGCCGGCCTCGTCGCGGCCGGCCTCGGCCTTCCCGGCCCGGCGCCGCGCGCGCAGGACGTCGCCCCGCGCAACCAGGAGATCGCCCGGCAGGACGGGGCGCCCCGGGCGGTGGTCGAGCTGTTCACCAGCCAGGGCTGCTCGGCCTGCCCGCCGGCCGACCGGCTGGTGACCGAGCTCGCCCGTGATCCGGGCGTGATCGCCCTGACGCTGCCGGTGACCTATTGGGACTATCTCGGTTGGAAGGACACGCTGGCCAGCACGTCGTTCACCGCGCGCCAGCGCGCCTATGCGAGCATGCGCGGCGACCGCCAGGTCTTCACGCCCCAGGTGGTGGTCAACGGTGCCACCACGGTGGTCGGCTCCGACCGGGCGGCGCTGGAACGCAGCATCCGCGAGCCCGGCACCGCCGCGAGCCTGCCGGTGCCGATCCACAGCGAGGCCGCTCCCGACCGCATCCTGATCGAGGTCGGGCCGGCCCGCGAGGCCGGCCGCACCGCCGAGGTCTGGCTGCTGCCCGTCGCCCGCGCCCGCGAGGTCGCGATCGGACGGGGCGAGAACCGCGGCCGCACCGTCACCTACCGCAACGTGGTGCGGGGCATGCACCATGTCGGCGCCTGGCGCGGCGCGCCGGCCCATTACGAGGTGCCCCGTACCGCGCTGGCGGCCGCCGACGCCGATTCGTACGTCGTGGTGCTGCAAACCGAGAATAACGGGCCGGGGCGCATCCTCGGGGCTGCCAAGGGGCCGGGGCTGTAGGAGGCCCGTCCGGGGCCAGTGTCATCCATCGCTTCACGATTGGTCGAGACGCGGCCGCTGTCCGGGCCCAGGTCGGCAGCGCGAAGGGGAGCGCTCGAAGCAACGAAACCTTTGTCGCTGAACACCGCCACCAGGCGGCTCAGTCGACCGGGACCGCATCGGTGTTCTCTTGCTGCCGCTTCGAGCCACGGCCCAGGCCTACCCGAGCCATTCGCCCTATAATTCAATCAAAAAGCAATTTTTGACGACTTTCATACCATTATTTCGATCGTCTAAATATATGAAAACGATAACGACCGTCATTCGATCAGAAGAACGATCGCACCAATCCGCTCACCAGCAGGTTCCATCCGTCGATCAGGATGAAAAACAGCACCTTGAACGGCAGCGAGATCACCGTCGGCGGCAGCATCATCATACCCATCGACATCACGATGGTCGAGACGATCATGTCGATGACGAGGAAGGGCAGGGCGATGAGGAACCCGATCTCGAAGCCGCGGCGCAATTCCGAGATCATGAAGGCCGGGATCAGGATCCGCAGGTCGATCTTCTCGCCCTCCTGGGGCTTCGGGAAGGTGCGGCTGGCGAGGTCCTGGAAGGTCTGGAGGTCCTTTGGCCGGACCTGGGCCGACATGAACTCGCGGAACGGATCGGTGATGCGGGTGAAGGCCTCCTCCTCGGTGATCCGGTTCTCCTGAAGCGGGCGCACGCCCTCGTTCCAGGCCCGGTCGAAGGTCGGCGCCATGACGTAGAAGGTCATGAACAGCGACAGGCTGACGAGGAACAGGTTGGCCGGCGTGCTCTGCAGGCCGATGCCGGACCGCAGGAACGAGAACGCGACGGCAAAGCGCGTGAAGCTCGTCACCATCACGAGGAGCCCCGGCGCCAGCGACAGCACCGTGAGGAGCGCGACGATCTGGAGGATGCGCCCGCTCGCCGCGCCGTTGCCCGGCGGCAGGAGCGCGTCGAGGCCCGGGATGCCGGTGACGCCGGCGGTTCCCCCGCCGGTGCCCTGCGCCAGGGCGGCTCCGGCCGAGAGCAGGAAGAGCGTCGCCGCGAGGGCGACCTTGCCGGAATGCCTCACTGGACCACCAAAGCCTCGACGATGAGCTCGCGCACGGCGCCCTTGGTGCGCAGGGCCACGCGCTCGTTGAGATCCTCGCGCAGGTGCTGCAGGCCGTTCGCCCCCTCGATCTGGGCGGTCGAGAGCGTGCGGAGATACGCGACGAGGTCGGCCTTGATCTCCGCGAGGGTGATGTCCGGGGTCGGCAGGCTGCCGGTCTTGAACACCACCGAGGATTCGATGCGGACCCAGGAATCGGCCGGCTCGGCGAGGTTCGTCACCACCGAGCCGACGCTGCGCAGGGTCAGCTCGCCGGTGTAGTTCAGCACCTTGGCGGCCTTCTCGTGCTCCTGGGCCTCGCGGGTCTTCTGGTCGACCGCCTTCTCGACGCTCGTCATCAGGTACATGCCCAGACCCGCCCCGGTGCCGACGGCGACCAGGGTGCAGAGGGCGAGCGCGCCGATCCAGGCCTTGCCGCCGCCCTTCTTCTTCTCGTCCTTGTCCGCCATCGCGCGTCCTTCCGGTTCAAGGCCGTCAGAACGGCGCGACGGTCTCGAAGATCTGCTGGCCGAGGGTCGGCCCCTGCACGTCGGTCAGGCGGCCGCGGCCGCCGTAGGAGACGCGGGCCTCCGCGATCTTGTCGTAGTCGATGGTGTTCTTGCGCGAGATGTCGCGCGGCCGGACGATGCCGGCGACGTTGAGGACGCGGACCTCGTTGTTGACCCGGATCTCCTGCGAACCGCTGATCAAGAGGTTGCCGTTCGGCAGGACCTCGGTGATCACCGCGGCCACCGACAGGCTCAGGTTCTCCTTGCGGTCGATGGTGCCCTGGCCCTTGGTCTCGGTGCCCGAGCGGATGCCGGTATCGGCGGTGGCCGAGTCCTTCAGGCCCGAGACGCCGTAGCCGAAATCGAAGCCGAGGCTCGATTTCTGGCTGCGCGAGCGGTCGCTGGCGTTGTCGAACTGCGCCTTGTCGTTGATCAGGATGCTGACCGTCAGCACGTCGCCGATGTTGCGGGCGCGGGGATCCTGGAACAGGTCGGCGCTCGCGGGCGACCAGGTCGAGTGGTAGCTGTGCCGGCTCTGGAGCGAGCCGAAGCTCGACGGCAGGGCCTCGCGCGGGGCGGCGAGCCCGGTCCCGATCGGCGTCAGGACCGGCGGGCGGCCGAACTCGTCGAGCCTGCTCTGGCAGCCGGCGAGGGAGAGACCCGCCACAGCGAGGGCAAGGAGGCGGGAAGCCGGAGCTCTGCGGGTCATCACGATCTCTCGTTGTCCTTGCGACGGCCGGCCTCGGCCATCTTGCGGGCCAGCGACGCGGCGCGGGAGGCCTCCATCTCGGCGAGCACCGCGCTCGCCGTGCGGGCGTTCAGCTTCACCAGGATCGCCGCGGCGTTGTCCTCGGGCATGTTGGTGAGCTGGAGCGCGGCCGCGTCGGCGCGCATCTTGGCGTAGACCGCCACCACGCTCTCGTCGGCCTTGGCCAGGAACTCCTTGCGGCGCTGGACCACCGCCTCGTACTCGGCGCGCTTCTCCTCCAGGCGGCGGATGCGCTCCTCGACCTGCTTCTCGAGTGCGGCGAGCTGCTCCTTCTGCCAGGCGAAGCGGGCATCGGCCGCCGCGTCCGCGATGGTGGCGCAGTAGCCGGTCTTCGACGGGTCCTTGGCGGCGGCCCCGGCGGCGAAGTCCTGGGCGGTCGGCTCCTTGGGGGCGTCGCGGGCGGCGATGGCCCGCATCGCGGCGTCCTTGGCCGGGTCGCTCGCCGCACCGCCATGGCCGTCGCCGGCGGCGAAGGCCGGGCCCGCGAGGATCAACAGGAGGGCCGTGAGGAGGATCCGGGTCATTGGACGACGAGCTCCGCCTGGAGGGCGCCGGCGGTCTTCACCGCCTGGAGGATCGCGATGATGTCGGTGGGCTTCAGGCCGACCTGGTTGAGGCCGCGCACCAGCGTCTGCAGGTCGGAGCCGCCGAGCACCGCGAGCTTGCCCTGCTCCTCGCGCGCCGCCACCTCCGTGCGCGGCACCACCGTGGTCTGGCCGTTCGAGAACGGCGCGGGTTGGGACACCTCCGGCGTCTCGGTGACCCGCACCGTGAGGTTGCCGTGGGTGACCGCCACCGTGGAGATCTGCACGTTGCGGCCGATCACCACCGTCCCGGTGCGCTGGTCGACCACGACCCGGGCCGGCACGTCGGGCTGGATCGTCAGGTCGCCGATCTCGGCCACCAGCCGCGGCAGGATCATGTCGCGGGGCCGCTGGAGCACCACCGAGCGCTGGTCGCGCGGGCTGGCGATGCGGCGGTGGAAGCGGCCCATCGCGTAGGCGTTGATCGCGTCGGCCACCATCGTGGCGGTCTTGAAGTCGGGGTTCTTCAGCTCGAAGATCAGCTCGGGCAGGTCGCGGAACGCGCCCGGCACCTCGCGCTCGATGAGCGCGCCGTTGGGGATGCGGCCGGCGGTCGGCACGCCCTGCGTCAGCTGCTCGGCCTGGCCCTGCGCCGAGAAGCCCGAGACCGCGAGCGGGCCCTGCGCGGCGGCGTAGACGTTGCCGTCGCCGCCCGACAGGGGCGTCATCAGCAGGGTGCCGCCGCGCAGCGAGGTCGCGTCGCCGAGCGAGGTCACGGTGACGTCGATGCGCGAGCCGGCGCCGACATAGGGCGGCAGGTCGGCCGTCACCATCACGGCGGCGACGTTGCGGGTGCGCAGGCGCGCGTCGCGCACGTTGATGCCCATCCGGTCGAGCATCGATTGCAGCGACTGCTCGGTGAACTGGGCGTTGCGCAGGGTGTCGCCGGTGCCCTGCAGGCCTGTGACGAGGCCGTAGCCGACGATCTGGTTGTCGCGCACGCCCTTGAGGCTGGCGACGTCCTTGATGCGTGCGTAGCCGCCGCCGGCGATGACCGGGGCGACCGCGAAGGCTGGCACGGCCGGCGCCGCGAGGCCCGAGCCGAGCGCGAGAAGGCCGAGGGCGACGCGCGCGACGCGCAGGGAGGCCCGCATCAGAAGCCGCCGATCTTGATGCGCCCGTCGGCCATCACGGTGCCGAGCACGATGCGGTTGGTGTCGGTGTTGCGCACCCGGATCGTCTCGCCGAGACCGCCGTTCTGCAGCGGCTGGCCGACCGCCGTGATGACGAGGCCGTTCTCCTCGAAGACCATCTGGGTCGGGGTACCGCGGCTGACGAGGCGCGGGTCGTCGACGGCGTTGACCGGCACCGGCTCGCCCGGCAGCAGCATCCGGCGGGCGGTGCGCCCGACGATGGCCATCGGCGCGTCGATCACCGCGGCCCGGGCCCGGTAGGTCGTCGGGTAGGACTGGAGCCGCAGCATCGTCTCCTTGATCGTGTCGCCCGGATAGATCGTCACGGTCGGGACCGGCAGCAGCATCTCGCCCGCCGTCAGGGCGGCAGGCGAGTCGACCGACGACGGGGCCGGGGCGGCCACGCCGAGGGCGGCCGGCAGGCAGAGGCCGACGAGCGCCAGGAGGAGGCGGGAGCGCCGAAGGCGGGAATGCCAGAGGGAGGAGGTGGTGGAGCGAGAGGAGGACATGGAGCGAGGGGAGGACATGGGGTGCCGCGCCGGGAGGAGGAGCGCCGCCGGGTCCGGCGGCGAGGCAGTCTCACCGTGGAGGGGTTCCGGAGGGCCGGGACGCCCGGGATCCCGGCTCAGCGGATGCCCTTGGAGATCGTGCCCGCCATCTCGTCGACGGCCTGGATCACCTTGGAGTTCATCTCGAACGAGCGCTGGGCGGTGATCAGGCTGGTGATCTCCTTGACCGGATCGACGTTCGATCCTTCGAGGTAGCCCTGCTGGATCTTGCCGTAGCTGACGTCGCCGGGATTGCCGATCACCGCCGCGCCGGAGGCCGGGGTCTCGCGGTAGAGACCGTTGCCGAGGGGCTCGAGGCCCGACTCGTTGGCGAAATTGGCGATGGTGAGCTGGCCGATGTTCTGCTGCGCGACCTGGCCCTCGATCTTGGCGAAGACCTGGCCCGACTGGTTGATGGTGATTTCGGTGGCGTTGTTCGGGATCAGGATCGCCGGGTCGACCGTGTAGCCCTCGAGCGTGACGAGCTGGCCGGTGGCGTTCTTGTTGAAGGCGCCGGCGCGGGTGTAGTTGACCTCGCCGCTCGGGCTCTGGATCTGGAAGTAGCCGCGGCCGTTGATCGCGAGATCGAGCTGGTTGGCGGTGTTGGTGAGCTGGCCCTGGCGGTGCAGGTTGCGGATCGCGGCGGCGCGCACGCCGAGGCCGAGCATCGCGCCCTCGGGAATCGCCTCCTGGCCGGCCTGGTTCGGCACGCCCTGCTGGCGCTCGGCCTGGTAGAGCAGGTCGGTGAACTCGGCCCGCGCGCCCTTGAACCCGGTGGTGTTCAGGTTGGCGATGTTGTTGGCGATGACCTCGAGGTTGAGCTGCTGGGCGGACATGCCCGTGGCGGCGACGGCGAGCGCTCTCATCTGCGTATAATCCTCAGATCGCCATGCGGCTCAGTTCGAGGTAGGCGGCCACGACCTTGTCGCGGATGGCGACCGCGGTCTGCAGGCTCTGCTCGGCGGACATCACCGCCTCGACGACCTGCTGGGTCGAGGCCTTGCCCTGGATGCCGGCGATCGAGGCGGCCTCGCCGGTGCGCAGCTGGTCGCGCACGCCGGTGGCGAAGCTCGCCATGATCTGCCCGAAATCCGCCGGGGCGGCGGCATCGGCGCCCGGAACGGCGCCGGTGACCGGGGGCAGCATCGCCCGCTGGACGGACGCGGCGGCCTCGGGCCGGGCGGAGGCGGCGGCCCGGTCGAAGGCCGAGAGGGTGAGGGCCTCGATCATCGGATGCTCATGTCCTCAGGAGGTCGATCACGCTGGCCACCATGGCGCGGGCCTGCTTGATCACCTGCAGGTTGGCTTCGTAGGAGCGGTTGGCCTCGCGCATGTCGGCCATCTCGATCAGGGCGTTCACATTCGGCAGCTTGACGTTGCCGTTCTGGTCCGCCGCCGGGTTGCCCGGGTCGTGCTCGACCCGGAACGGGGTCTTGTCGGTGTCGATGTCGCGCACCCGCACCGACGCGGCGCCGATCGCCCGGTCGAGCTCGGCCTTGAAGGTCACGGTCTTGCGCGCATACGGGTCGGCGCCCGGCGCGGCGCCGGTCGACTGGGCGTTGGCGAGGTTTTCCGACACCACGCGCATGCGCAGGGACTGGGCCTCGAGGCCCGCGCTCGCCAGCCGCGACGCGGTCTGCAGGGGGTCGATCACGATCCGCTCCTCACGGCCGACATCAGCATGCGGTGGAAGCTGCGCACCACGCCGACATCGAGGTTGTGCTGGCGCGAGACCTCGCTCGCCTTGAGCATCTCCTGCTCGAGGCTGACGCTGCTCGAGGTCTCGAGCACGTCCCAGCCGGACTTGTCGGTCCGCACCGGCACGCCGAGGCCGGGAGCCTGGAGATGGCTCTGCGCCGTCGTCGCCATGTCGGCGCCGGTCCGGGCCAGGACCTGGGCGAAGGGCACCGTGTCCTTGGCGAGGTAGCCTTGCGTGTTGGCGTTCGCCACGTTGCCGGCGATCGCCGACTGGCGCACCGACAGGTAGCGGGTGTGCAGCGAGGCGAGATCGAACAGGTAGATCCCCGTCACGCGAACCCCTCCATGCCCGTCACTCCATCCTGTCCCGAAACGACCCGACGCCCGGGCCCTGCCGCGTAACGGCGGGTTTAGGAGCGCAACCTTGTCCGAGGCTGGCGGAGCTTGCGCGGAGGCCGATGCGGCCCGTCCGGGCCGGGACGCCCATGCCGGGACGCCCGCGCTGCGGGTGGGCCGCATGTCCCTGCGTCTCACAAAATGGACCAGTCATCCCAAAGATCAGTTTGCCGGCTTTCGCAATATCGCGCCGATTGCCCGGGCCGATCGACAAGAGCATACGGGCGTTCTCGTGGGGCGAAAGGCGCCGTCGAACCCATGCCGCGTTATCGCTTCAGGTTGAGTCTCTACGAGCGGCTGCTCGACGGGGGAGATTGGGTCGAGATCGCGGACGCCGCCTCGGCCCTCGGTGCCGCACGCCGGCTCGCCCGCGCGCTTCTCGACCTGGCGGACCCGACGGTGCCGTGGATGGACGGCGCGCTGGTGATCGAGAGCGGCGACGGCAGCGAGCCGGTGATCCTGCCGCTCCGCGACGTGGCCGCGGATCTGGGCATGGACCCAGGCCCGGGCCTGGCGACGACCCGCCACTGAGCCGTCCGCCGCGCGCCCGTGGCTGCGATATCGTGCCCTTGCCCTTGGACGACGGGGCGCCTGGACGACGAGGAGCTTGGACGACGCATTCGCGCGAGGCGGCGCGAGGTCGGCAGGCGGGCCGGAAGGGAAGGGGCGGCAGCCCGACGCCCGGAGGGGGCGAAGCACGGGCACCAGGCTGCCGCCGAGCCCGGGCAGGCAAAGACCCGCGGGCTTGCCCCCCGTCTAGCTCCGGCCCTGGCTCGCGAGCTGTGCGGCGGCGCACCGCCGGACCCTCCGGCGCCCCGGGGCCCGCGGGAATGGACCGGCCATGTCACGCCCCGCCGCCGGTTCCGAGGCGGCTCCCTCACGCAGGCGGGGCTCGGCCCCGGCCAACCGATACGACGCCCCCGCCCGATTCATTACCGGCACGGGCCGTCCGGGCCCGCCGAGCGCCCGTGAAGCAGCGCCCTCAATGCGCCGGGGCTCGCGCTCCACTCTCCGCCGGCATCGAACCGCCTTTCTCCATCGGCAGCCCGACGTAGTTCTCGGCCAAGGCCGTCTGCGCCGCCTCCGATCCCCGGATATAGGCAAGCTCCGCGACCTGCATCCGGCGCGCGAACGCGTCCATGTCGGGGAAGCGGTGCGTGAGGCCGGTGAACCACCAGCTGAAGCGCTCGGCCTTCCATACCCGGGCGAGCGCCCGGGCCGAGTAGCCGTCGAGGCCGGAGGAATCGCGCTCGGCGTAGTGTAGGGTCAGGGCCTCGGCCAGCATCGCGACGTCGGAGACGGCGAGGTTCATGCCCTTGGCGCCCGTCGGCGGAACGATGTGGGCGGCGTCGCCGGCGAGGAAGAGGCGGCCGTAGCGCATCGGCTCGGCGACGAAGCTGCGCAGCGGCGCGATGCTCTTCTCGAAGGAGGGGCCGCGCACCAGCCCGGCGGAGGCCTGCGGCCCGAGGCGGGTCTCGATCTCGTCCCAGAAGCGGTCGTCGGACCAGTCCTCGATCCGCTCGTCGAGGCCGACCTGGACGTAGTAGCGGCTGCGCGTGGGCGAGCGCATGCTGGCGAGCGCGAAGCCGTTGGCGTGGTTGGCGTAGATCAGCTCGTGGTTGACCGGTGGCACCTCGGCCAGGATGCCGAGCCAGCCGAAGGGGTAGACCCGCTCGTAGACCCGGAGGATGTCGGCCGGGATCGCCGCGCGGCCGACGCCGTGGAAGCCGTCGCAGGCCGCGATGAAGTCGCAGGCGAGGGTCCGCACCTCGCCGTCCTTGGTGAAGCTGACGCTCGGGCTTTCGCCGTTCAGGCCGTCGAGCCGCAGGTCCTCGGCCTCGAACACGATGTGGACGCCGCGGGGTTCGGCGGCGTCGAACAAGTCGCGCATCACCTCCTGCTGGCCGTAGACCGTGACGGCCGCGCCGCCGGTCAGGGCCGCCATGTCGATGCGGAAGATCTCGCCGTCATAGACGAGGTTGGTGCCGTTATGGACCAGGCCCTCGGCCTTGAGCCGCGCGTCGAGCCCGAGCTCCCGCATCAGCGCGACGGTGCCCTGCTCGAGCACGCCGGCCCGCACCCGACCCTCGACATACTCGCGAGTGCGCCGCTCCAGCACTACCGCGTCGATCCCGGCCCGCGCCAGCAGGTGGGCGAGAAACAGGCCGGCCGGGCCGGCGCCGATGATGGCGACCTGCGTGCGCATGAGCGTTTCCTTGGCTGTCGCCGCGATCCCGCGGCGGCGCCCCCGTCTGCGCGAGGGCTCTCCCGTGACGGAAAGGTGAACCGCGCCGGCCCGGTTGACGATGGACGGGACGCGGAAAAAGTTGGACTTTTCGATCACCCCTCCCGCCCGGCCCGGGACCGTCCGCGATGCGCATCGATCCCGTCCAACCCCCTGCGGTGCCGCATTTCTTCCTCTACGGCGAGGCACCGCGGGACGCGGACGACCGCTTCCTGCATCTCGAGGCCTTGGACGATCGCAGCCGGCCGAACCGCTGGACCATCCGCCCCCACGTCCATTCCGGGCTGCACCAGCTCCTGCTCATCGCCGAGGGCGCCGGCGAGATGCGGGCGGAGGAGGCCCGCTTCGTTTTCGCGGCGCCCTGCCTGCTGGCGGTGCCGGCCGGCACCGCCCACGGCTTCCGCTTCACCGACGGGACGGTCGGCACGGTCGTGACCCTCTCGTCGCGCTACCTGCGCGACCTGTGCGGCCGCGAGCCGGAACTGGCGGCCCTGTTCGCCGGTCCCGCCGCCCTGGCGTTGCCGGAGCCGGACGCGGTCGAGGAGGCGGTGGCCGAACTCGCCCGGGAGATCGCCTGGGCGGCGCCGGGGCGGCGCGGCGCCATCGAGGCGCACCTGATGCTGGTCCTGGTCGCCGGCCTGCGCCGGCTCGCCGCGAGCCGCGCGCCGGCGGCTCCACCGGGCCCGCAGGCGCTGCTCGCCGCGCGCTTCCGCGAGCTGGTCGAGGCGCATCACCGCCGCGAGCGCCCGCTCTCCGCCTACGCGGACGATCTCGGGGTGAGCGAGGCGCGGCTGCGCACCGCCTGCCGGGCGGTGGCGGGCGCGAGCCCGGGCCGGATCATCCGCGAGCGCCGCCTCCTCGAGGCCAAGCGCAGCCTGCTCTATTCCGATCTCGGCATCGCCGAGATCGCCTACGGCCTCGGCTTCACGGACCCGGCCTATTTCTCGCGCTTCTTCGCCAAGGGCACCGGCGAGTGCCCGCGGGCGTTTCGCGACCGGCGCGGCGCCGACAGGGGAGAGACGCGATGACGATCGGACGGGACGGGCTGACCCGGCAGGGATTTCTGGGCGCCGCGCTGGCGGCGGCGGTCGGCGGCGGGGCGCCGGCGCAGGGCGGCACGGCACGGGCGCTGCACCGGCGGCCGATTCCCGGCACCGACGAGACCCTGCCGGTGATCGGGCTCGGCACCTGGCGGGGCTTCGACGTCGGCGAGACTCCCGCCGAGCGGGCGCCCTTGCGCGGCGTGGTGGCGACCCTGCTCGCCGGCGGCGGAAGGGTGATCGATTCCTCGCCGATGTACGGCCGGGCCGAGGGCGTGACCGGCGACCTCGTGGCGGAAACCGGCGCCCGCGACACGGCGTTTCTCGCCACCAAGGTCTGGACCAGCGGCCGCGAGGCGGGGATCGCCCAGATGCAGCGCTCGCTCCGGCTGCTGCGGACCGAGCGGCTCGATCTGATGCAGATCCACAACCTGCTCGACTGGCGCACCCACCTGCCGGTCCTGCGGGAGTGGAAGGCGGCGGGCCGCATTCGCCACCTCGGCATCTCGCACTACACCGAGAGCGCCTACGACGCCGTCGAGGCGGTGCTGCGGGCCGAGCGGCTGGACGTCCTTCAGATCAACTACGCCCTCGACGACCGGGCGGCGGAGGAGCGCCTGCTGCCGCTCGCCGCGGAGCGCGGCGTGGCGGTCCTGGTCAACCGGCCGTTCGGCGGCGGCGGGCTGCTGCGGCGCCTGGCCGGCAGGCCGCTGCCGGGCTACGCGGCGGATCTCGGCAGCGGCTCCTGGGCCGAACTCCTGCTGAAGTTCGTGGTCTCCCACCCGGCCGTGACCTGTGCGATCCCCGGCACCGCCGATCCCGGCCACATGGCGGCGAACCTGCGCGCCGGGACCGGACCGCTGCCGGACGAGGCCCTGCGCCGCCGCATGGCCGCGGACACGACCCCGTGAACCGGGCAGGATCCATGATCCGAGTCGAACGGCGGGACGGACCAAGTCACCGGCCCCCATTCTCCGGTCAAGCGCGGCCATTCGCAAAGTCGATCCATCCTGCAAGCGTGTCCTTGGCACCGTCGGTCGTGTTGTCTGCGCCTTATTGCTGCCGTTCTGCCCATGTTAAGGAACCGCCATCTACATCGCTTCACGCCGACCCCGCGGCCTCCCGTCATCGCATCACGGTTCGAGCGGAACCGCGCGAGAGACCGGCCACGCGCGCAATGTCGGCGAACACCGAACGATCCAGAGGGGGTTCTTCCATGCGCAAGCCGTCCATCGCCGCTCTCGTCCTGTGCGCCGCCCTGCCGGCCAGCCTGCAGCCGGCGGCGGCCGACGGGCGCGGCGCGGGTGCCGGCTTCAACGGCACCTGGTCGGTGCAACTCGTCACCGAATCGGGCCTGTGCGACAGCCGCTACACCGTCGCCCTCGCGATCGACGGCGGCGACGTGCGGGTGGCCTCGGCGGGCGAGGGCGGCGCGAGCGTGAGCGGGCGCATCGGGTCGGACGGCCAGGTCGGGCTGACCGTGCGCCACGGCTCGGCCAGCGGCGCTGCCTCGGGCCGGCTCCAGGCCAATTCCGGCGCCGGCACCTGGAGCGTCTCCGCCCTCTGCTCCGGTCGCTGGACGGCGCAGCGCCGCTCGACCCGGGTCGCGCAGGCCGACTGATCCGATAGATCGCTGCAGGACGCAGCGATCAGCCCTTGGTGCCGGCGCACAGCCGGCTCCAATGCTGCGCATGCACCGTGCCGATGATGCCCGAGGCCCAGGCTAGGCGGCAATCCGGCATCAGCGGCGCGTTGTGGCTCTCGAGGTGGTACGTGCCCCGCTGCGAGCCGCGCAAGATCTTCTTCAGGTAGCGGTGCCCCTCGACCGTGGCGACCGCGGCGTAGAGGTCGAGCAGCCGATCGGGGCTCTCCCCGGCCTCGGCGCAGAGCACCACGTCGTCGGGCTCGTATTTCGGGTACATCGACAGGCCGGCGACCCGGAATGCCGCCGTGCCGGGCGGTACCCCGAACGGCACCGTGATGCGGAAGAGATCGCCCCCCGGCCCGAGCTGCTCGTCGCCGGTCTCGATCAGGCCGCCGGCGCTGATCAACCCCTTCACTCCCACGACCTGCCCGCCCTCCGCGGACGAGTCCGCCGCCTCGTCGTCGCCGAACAGGAGGCCCTTGGCAGTGACCTCGACGCCGTCGCGGCGGAATCGCGCGGCGTAGCGCTCGGCGTCGTCCTGGCCGATCGTCCGGGTCCCGGCCTCGTGCGCCCGGTAGGTGCTCTCCGGCCACGTGTTCTGCAGCGCGGCATCCCGCGCCGAGCGGTAGCCGGCGGCGAGCCGCGCCTGCCGCAATCGCTCCCCCTGGGCGGTCCTGACGCGGTTCTCTCCCAGCTTGATCACCTCAGCGACCACTCCCGACACTTGAGGTATTGAGCCGGATCACTACATCATGTAATGATCTTGGTCGCAAGGACCGTAGCGAGGCTTGAACAAGCATCGTTGTTCGCGCGTGCCCGCCATTCCGCGATCCTAGCCCGAAACCCGCCTTGCGCCGTCCCCTCGTTGCGGGAGCTCCCCGATGGTCCACCGTTTCCTCGTACTCCGCCGCGGACCTCCCGAGGCAATCGCCGGCGGCCGATCGCCGCGATCCCCTGCGGCAGTGGGGGACGGACGGCCGTGGCGGCACGATGGTGCTCGCCTCGCGGCCCGCGCCGGTGCAGGAGAGGCGCATGAAGGTTGCCCTGATCGTGCTCTGGACCCTCGCCGCGGGGGTCGGCCTGTTCCTGATGGTCCGCTCGCGGATCGTGACCACGACCGCGGCGCTGACGCGGGACGCCGCGCAAGATCCGCCGGACCGCCCCCGCGATCCGCCGGACCCGCCGGGCACGGCCTGAACCGCACCGCCCACCCGCGAGCCGGGAGGGTGGCGTGAGCACGAGCAAGGGCAAGCGCCGCATCGCCCGCCGTCGCCGGGAGGCCCTGGCGCATGACCGCGCCCCGGCGGACCGGGCCGCCGAGATCCGCCGCCGCCGACGCGGACGGGTCCGCCCGACCCGGATCGTGCTCCGCGACGACCGGGTCTGGCTCGTCGCCGAGACGAAGCCGCGCTGGGCCGCCCGCGCCGCCCGCGATCTCGAGGCGCTCGGAGTCGCCACCTTCGACCCGCGAGAGGAGGTCGAGCTGACCTCGCCCTCGGGCCGCCGGCGCGTCGCGCGGGTGCCGCTCCTGCATCGCCTGGTCTTCGTCGGCCTGCGCGACGATGCCGATCTCGCGCGGGTCGAGGCGCATCCGGGCGTCGACCGGATGCTGTTTCGCGACGGCCGCGCCGTCGTGATCGCGCCCGCCGTGCTCCAGGGTTTCGCCGACGCGATCACCGGGCACGGCGGCGGCAAGAGCGGCGGCAAGAGCGGTGACGACGAGCAGGGGGGCGACGAGGAGGCGGTGCGGGCGGTCCTGTTCGCCCTCGGTGACAGCGTACGCGTCACCGCGGGACCCCTCGCGGCGTTGCGCGGCACGGTCGAGGAGGTCGATCCGGAACGCCGCCGCTACCGGGTCGCACTGTCGCTGTTCGGCCGCGAGACGCCGACGGTGCTCGGCGAGGACCAGATCGAGCACGAATGAACCGGCCAGGAAAGTTGTGCCCCGCCGAAGAGAACATTTGACGAACATCGACGGGGCGGGTACAAGGGTCTCAGGTTATCCGGGTCTGCGGCCTGCCCCTCGGGGGAGGTGGCTGCTCGACTGCCCCGCCGATGCGGGGATGTGTCCCCGGACCCGGCCCACGGCATCACCGAGGCGAAGGGCGGCTCGTGCCCGCCGGCCTCGGGGCCGTCGGTTCCGGGCCGCGCCGCGCCTCCCACCTTCCGACGAGGCGACATGGCCAAGATGCCACGAGCAAGGACGCCACAGGCGGAGACGCCGCGGGAACGGACGGCGGCGCAACTGGCATCGACACGAAAGCCATCGACCGCGGATCGTCCGGCCAAGCCCGCGGCCCGGCGCGTCGTCGACTGGACGGGCGTCGCGGCGGCCTACCGGGCGGCGCCGGAGACCGGGCCCGCCATCGCGCGGCAGTTCGGCCTCAGTCCGGCGACGCTCCGGCGACGGGCGCGGGCGGAGGGGTGGGACGCCCCGACGGTCGTTCTCCCGGGCGACGGTCCCCCGGACGCAGCCCGTCCCGGCGGCGTGCTCGGCGGCCACCGCATCGTGGTGGCCCAGGGCGCCGCCTTGACCCTGCGGCTCCTCGACGACCTCCGGGCGGCGATCGCCGAGGAAGCCGGACCGGAGAACGCCCCGGAGGAGAGCGGGCTCGCCCGCGCCGCGGCGCTGCAGAAGCGGGTCGCGGCCCTGCGCGACCTCGCCGCCGCGGCGCGGCTGTGGATCGCCCTCGAACGCCAGGCCTGGGATCTCGACGGCAAGGGGGACGGAAAGCTCCGTGACGACACCGCGTCCCCCGATCCCCAGACCGCCTTCCGCCTCCTCGACGGCGAGCAGCGGGCCCAGCTCCGGGCCATCGCCGAGCGCCTGGCTGAGCGATCCGCCGGCCCTGATCCGGGCCCTCGACCGGCTCGATAGCGAGGAGAGCCTGGCGGGCTTCGTGCGCCGGGCCTGGCCGGCGATCGAGCCAGGGGCGCCCTACATCCACGGCTGGCACATCGACGCGGTCTCCGCCCATCTCGAGGCGGTGACCGCCGGCGAGATCACCCGGCTCCTGATCAACGTGCCGCCCGGCACGATGAAGAGCCTGCTCGCCGGCGTGTTCTGGCCGGCCTGGGAATGGGGGCCGAAGAACCGCCCGTCGTTGCGCACCGTCGCGGTCTCGCACACCGAGCGGCTGGCTTTGCGCGACAACCTGCGCACGCGCCGCCTGATCACCTCGCCCTGGTACCGACGCCTCTGGGGCGAGCGGGTGCGGCTCACCCGCGACCAGAACCGCAAGGGCCGGTTCGAGACCACGGCGACCGGCCTGCGCGAGGCGGTCTCGGCCGGATCGATCACCGGCTCGCGCGGCGACCGGGTGATCCTCGACGACCCGATCTCGGTCGACGGCGCCGCGTCCGAGCGGGTGCGCGAGGCGGTGGCCCAGTGGTTCCTGGAGGCGGTACCGACCCGCCTCAACGACCCCGTCCGTTCCGCCATCGTGGTGATCATGCAAAGGCTGCACGAGCGCGACCTGTCGGGCGTGATCCTGGCGAGGGACCTCGGCTACGACCACCTGATGCTGCCGATGGAGTTCGAGCCGGCACGCGCCTGCGCCACCCGGATCGGCTTTTCCGACCCGCGCCGCGAGCCGGGCGAGCTGCTGTTTCCGGCTCGCTTTCCCAAACACGTGGTGGGGCGCGACACGGCGACGATGGGCGCCTACGCGGCGGCCGGCCAGTACCAGCAGCGCCCGGCCCCCCGGGACGGCGGGTTGTTCAAGCGCGGCTGGTTCACCCTCGTGCGGGCGGTCCCGGCCGGCTGCACCGAGGTGCGGGCCTGGGACCTCGCGGCGAGCGTGCCGAGGCCTGGGCGCCAGCCGGACTACACCGCGGGCGTCAAGCTCGCGCGCAGCCCCGACGGGCGGCTCTACGTCCTCGACGTCCGCCGCGACCGGCTCTCGGCCGGCGGCGTCGAGCGGCTGATCCTCGCCACCGCCGCCGAGGACGGCCCGGCCTGCCGGATCTCGCTGCCGCAGGACCCGGGCCAGGCCGGCAAGGCGCAGGCGCAGTACCTCGTCGGGCGGCTTGCCGGCTACGACGCACGGGCGAGCCCGGAGAGCGGCGACAAGGCGACCCGCGCCGCGCCGGTCTCGGCCCAGGCCGAGGCCGGCAACCTCCACCTCGTCGCCGGGCCCTGGAACGAGGCCTTCCTCGACGAGCTCTGCACGTTTCCCAACGGCGCCTTCCTCGACCAGGTCGACGCCCTCTCGCGCGCCTTCTCGGCGCTGGCCCGGCCGGGATACGGCCTGCTCGGAGTCCTGTGATGTGGCTCGCCGACCGCCTCGCCAACCTCGTCTCCGGCCTCGGCGGGCCGCGGGACAAGAGCACCGGCAACCTGCACGTCCACGTGCCTCGCGCCCGGGCCGAACTCGACGCCGCCTATCGGGACAACTGGCTCGCCCGCAAGGTCGTCGACATCGTGCCCTTCGACATGCTGCGCGAGTGGCGCGCCTGGCAGGCGCCGCCCGAGGTCGCGGCGGCCCTGGCCGCCAGCGAGGCGCGCCTCGCCCTGCGCGAGCGCCTGCTCCAGGCCTTGCGGCTCGCGCGCCTGCACGGCGGCGCCGCGCTCCTGATCGGCGACGGCGCGCCCGATCCGGCCCGGGCGCTCGATCCCGAGACGATCGGGCAGGGGGGATTGCGCTACCTCCACGTCCTGCCCCGCGCCGCGATCCAGCCCGGCCCGGTCGAGCGCGATCCACTCTCGGCGTGGTTCGGCGAGCCGAGGGGCTACACGGTCGCCGGCGGGCAGGCGGTCCATCCCTCCCGCGTCGTGCGCTTCCTCGGCGCCGCCCTGCCGGATGATGCGGTCGGCGACGGCTGGGGCGACAGCGTGCTCCAGGCGCTCCTGGAGGCGATCGACCAGGCGACGGCGGCCGCCGCCCACATCGCCGCGATGCTGCCCGAGGCCAAGCAGGACGTGATCTCGGTGCCGGGCCTGTCGCAGCACCTCTCGACGGAGGACGGCACCCGCCTCGTCACCGAGCGCTTCGCCTACGCGGCCCGGATGAAGGGCCTGTTCGGGATGCTGCTGCTCGAAGGCGACGGCCGCTCGCCGGAGGGCGAGCGCTACCAGCAGAAGCAGCTCGACTTCTCCGGCCTGCCGGAGGTGGCCCGCCTCTTCCTCCAGGTCGCGGCGGGCGCCGCCGACATCCCGGTGACGCGGCTGCTGGGCCAGTCGCCCGCCGGACTCAACGCCACCGGCGAATCGGACATCCGCAACTACCACGACCACGTCGCGGCCCGTCAGACCGTCGAGCTGACCCCCGCCATCGCCCGCCTCGACCGGCTGCTGATCCGCGACGCGCTCGGCCGCGACGAGCCCTCCTTACGCTACGCTTGGCGGCCCCTCGCCCAGGCGAGCGAGCGCGAGAAGGCGGAGGTCGGCCGCCTCAAGGCCGAGACCGCCGCGATGCTCGCCCGCGAGGGCGTGGTGCCGACGGACGTCCTCGCCCGCGGCGTCGAGGGCTGGCTTTCCGCCGCGGACCTCTTCCCCGGCATCGCCGCAGCCTACGGCCGGCCGGCGGGCTGAGCCGGGTTTCCAACCCACTCCCGAGCGGACCGACACGGTCACATCGCCGAGAAAGGCGCGGGTTCTCTCCTCTCCCCGCCCGCGGGGAGAGGAGCGATGCGCGCGACCCGGCCTGTGACCCAACGAGCCCGAACGGGAGCGAGGCTGCCCCAACTCCCACGCGAGACCCACCCCATGCACATCTTCGACAGGCTCAGCCTCGGCCCCGCGGCCGAGATCGCGGGCGCGCGCCCGCTCGGCAACGGCGCCCTGGTGGTGCAGGCCCGCGCGGCGCGGGCCGGCAACGTCCAGGTCTATCGCGGCGACGAGGTCGCCCGGCCGGACCTGGCTCAGGTCCGGATCTACCGCGACCCCGACGAGATCTTCCGGCCCGAATCCCTGCGCAGCTTCGGCCACAAGCCCGTCACTCTCGATCATCCGCCCGAGGCGGTGACGCCCCGGACCTGGCGTGGCGTCGCCCGGGGCCATGTCGGCGACGAGGTGGTGCGCGACGGGGAGTTCGTCCGCATCCCGATGCTGCTCGCCGATTCCGCCGCCATCGCGGCGGTGCAGGGCGGGCAGCGCGAGGTCTCGGTCGGGTATACCTGCGATCTCGACTGGACCCCCGGCACCGCCCCGGACGGCAGCCCATACGACGCCCGCCAGACGATGGTCGTCGTCGACCACGTCGCCATCGTGGCCCAGGGCCGCGCCGGCCCGGAGTGCCGGATCGGCGATGCGGACCTGGCGCGCCGCCTCGCCGAGGCCGAGGGGCGGGCGCAGGCCGCCGAGACCGCCCTGGCCCAGCGCGACGGCGAGGTCGCGGCGCTGCGTGCCCGGGTGCCGGACATGGCGGCCCTCGACGCGCTCGCGGCCGAGCGCGGCGCCCTGGTGGCGCAGGCCCGCCGCATCCTCGGCGACGCCTTCGAGCCCGCCGGCCTCGATGCCGACGCGATCCGGCGCGCCGCCGTCGCCCGGGCCCTCGGCGAGGCGGAAGCCGGCGGCATGGGCGCCGCTGCGATCGAGGGCGCCTTCCGGGTGGTCGCCGCCGGACCGCGCCACGCCTCCGCACCCCACGCTCCGGATCCGCTGCGCGACGCCCTGCGCCGGCGCCCCGACGCCCCGACGCAAGCCCCCCTCACCCAAGAGGCGGCCCACGCCGCCATGGTCGAGACCCTCCGCAACGCCTGGAAGCCCGCAGGAGCCCGCTGATGACCCCCGTCCAGACCAGCTATCCCACCCGCCCGGCCGCCGCCTACGAGGGCATGGCCGCCGACCAGACCCCGGCAACCATCCTCAGCCGCACCGTCGAGACCCAGGAGGGGATCGGCTTCGGCCGTGCCGCCTTCCAGGGCGCCCGCGACGAGAGCATCGCCGCCGCCGGCGCGGTCTTCCGCGGCATCGTGCTGGCCGACCGCAACGCGCGGCCGTCCCCGAGCGGCGCCGACCTCTTCGCCAAGGGCGAGACCGCGCCCGTGATCGTGCGCGGCGCGGTCTGGGTGGTCACGGCTTCGGCCGCGAGCGCCGGCGCCGCAGCCTACGTGACGCCCGCCGGCGCGATCACCGCCGCCGCCTCCGGCAACGCTCCGATCCCGAACGCCCTGTTCGACACTTCCGCGCCCGCGGGCGGCCTCGTCCGCCTGCGCCTGAACTGAAGTGAGGCCCGCCATGACCCGCACCCTCGTCACCGACGCGCCCCGGGCGCTCGCCTTCCTGGTCAGCCAGCAGGCCTTCATCGAGCCGACCGTCTACCGCGCCCAGTACCCGGCGATCCGCTATCCCCGCCTCGTCCCGGTCGATACCGCGGCGCCCGAATGGGTGCCGACCGTGACCTACTTCTCGGTCGACCGGGTCGGGCAGGCGACCTGGGTCCACGGCGCCGCCGCCGACGTGCCGAAGGTCGAGCTGACGCGCCGCCAGCACGAGACCGCCGTCGCCATGGCGGGGATCGGCTACGGCTACGACCTCGAGGAACTCGGCAAGGCCCAGCTGCTGGGCATGAACCTCGACGCCGACAAGGCGGACGCGGCGCGGCTCGCCTCGGAGGAGTTCATCGACCAGGTCGCGCTGATGGGCGACCCGGCCAAGGGTTTCTCCGGCCTCCTCAACCATCCGGGCGTGACGGTCGGCAGCGCCGCCGCGACGGGCACCGACGGCAGCACCGCCTGGGCCCGGAAGACGCCCGAGCAGATCCTCGCCGACGTCAACGGCCAGCTCATCGGGATCTTCACCGGCTCGAACACCGTCGAGATGGCCGACACCCTGCTGCTGCCCTACGAGCAGATGCTCGGCATCGGGCTGCGCCGCCTCGACGGAATCAGCCCGCTCACCCTGCTCGACTGGATCCGGCACCACAACGTCTACACCCTGGAGACCGGCCAGGAGCTGACGGTCTACGGCGTTCGGGCGCTCGAGACCGCCGGCACCGGCGGCAGCGCCCGCCTCGTCGCCTATCGCCGCGACCCTTCCGTGCTGAAGCTGTGGCTGCCGATGCCGTTCCGGTTCTTCCCGGCCTGGCAGACCGGCCCGTGGCGCTTCGAGGTGCCGGGCGCCTTCAGGCTCGGCGGCCTCGACATCCGTCGCCCGGCCGCCTGCCGCTACCTCGACGGCATCTAGGAGGGAGCGAGCATGATGCGGGTGACGAACCACGCCGCCGGCCCCCGGCTGGTCTGGCCGAAGGGCGCGCGGGCGCCCCGGCTCCTGGTGCCCGGCGAGAGCGCTGTCCTCGCGCTCCCCGACCGGCCCGACCCTTGCCTCGCCGCCTGGGCGGCGGCCGGGGAGGTGCGGATCGAGGCGGTGGAGCCCGGCCAAGATCCCCGGCCCGATCCCCGGCCCGAGCGCCGCCGCGGCCGCGAGCGGCCGACCTCCGGCGGGGAGGCGTGAGATGGCGGACGCGATCGCGCCGGACGCCTTCCGGGCCCGCTTCCCGGCCTTCGCGGGCGTCGCCGACGCCCTCGTCGCCGGGGCGCTGGCCGAGGCCGCCCCGCGGGTCGGGGCGGGCTGGCCGGCGGCGGATGCCGCCCTCGCGCGGATGCTGCACGCCGCCCACACGCTGACCCTCGACGGGCAGGGCGGACCGGAGGCCGAGCTCGCCCGGGCGGGCGCCCTCGACCTCAAGGCCCTGCGCTCCGGCACGCTCCACGTCGAGCGCCGGGATCCGGCCCCGGACGCCGCCCCGGGCACCCTCGGGCTCACCTCCTACGGGCGGCGCTTCCACGAGGTGATGCGCCGCAACAGCCCGGGCGTGGCGGTGGTGTGATGGGGCTCCTCGACGGCCTCGGCCGCCATCTCGGGGGGGTGCTCGCCCCCCTGTTCGACGCCGCCGTCCTGCACCGGGCCGGCCTCGCGGACGAGCCGGTCCGGGCCCGGATCGACGGCGCCCGGGAAGCGGGCGAGGAGCCCGGCCTGCCGGGCCGCCTGGTGCGGGCGGTCGTGCTGACGCCGGGCGCCGCCCCGAACCCCGACGACGAGATCACCCTGGCGGGAATCCGCCACCGCATCGTCGCGGTGGAGACCGACCCCGCCGGCAGCCACGCCCTCATCCAGGGGAGACCGTTGTGACGCAGAGAGCCGAGACCGGCCCGCTCCAGGCGCGGCTCGCGCGGCTGGCCCGGGCCGGCGGGGAGACCGCGCGACGACGCGCGGCGGAGGCCGCCGCCGCGCTCGCGGCCGACATCGCCGCGGAATTGCCGGACGGGCGCGCCGAGGCGGCATCGACCCCGACGGGCGCCGCCGTCGCGGTCGAGGCCCGGGGACTGGTCGCGCGGGAATTCGGCACCGCGACGCGGATGCCGCGCCCGGTGATCGCCCCGGCGGTGGCGCGCCTTGCGGAGCCGGGCTGATGGCCGGCCTCGATCTCTCGCCCGGGCTGCTCCGGGCGGTGCGGGAGTGCCTCCTCGCCGATCCGGCCCTCCGCGCCCTGGTCGGCGACCGGGTGCGCGAGGTGGCCGGGGCCCGGGAGGAATGGCCGTTCCTGCGCGTCGATCCGCCGGAGGTCGGCCCCTACGAGGCTCAAGGGTGGCGCGGCTGCACCTGCCGCCTGACCGTCCACGCCTTCCTGCGTGGCGCCCGGGGCTTGAGCCCGGTGCAGGGCCTGCTCGCCGCCGTCGCGGCGGCCCTCGACGAGGCGGACCTGGCGCTGCCCCGCGGCGAACTCCTGTGGCTGTCCCACGAGCGCAGCCTTGTCCTGCCGGAGCCCCTCGGGCCCGGCTCCTGGCACGGCGTCGCCCGCTTCGGGGCGGTCGCCGCCGAGACGACTTGACCCACTCATTCGGGAGCGAACCCGTCATGGCCCAGCCCACCACCCTGCCTTTCTCGGCCGTCGCCGTGAAGCTCGAGAGCCTCGCGAAGGCCGGCACCTTCGAGGCGCCCTGCGGCCTCACCGAGCGTGCGGCGCAGTTCACCAAGGAGACCAACAGCTCGGTCGTGCCCGACTGCGCCAACGAGGACGCCGCGCCCTTCGTCGACCGGTTCGCGGTGTCGAAGTCGGTCGCGGTCTCCGGCAAGGGCGTGATGGCCCGCCAGAGCCTCGTCCGCTGGCGCGCGGCCTACGAATCCGACGCGCCGGTCAAGGCCCGGGTCGAGGTGAGCGGCACCGGCGCGGAGGGGGGCGGCGCCTGGGAAGGACTGTTTCACCTCACGAGCTTCGAGGTCGGCGCCGTCCGGGGCGAGCGCTGCAGCGTCTCGGTGGCGCTGCAATCGACCGGGGCGGTCGCCTTCACGGCCGCGGCGTGAGGCGCCGATGAGTCGCGACGGCCATGTCGACCTCGATCTCGAGGGTGCCACCCACCGCTTCCGCCTCGCCATCGGCGACCTGGAGGCGCTGCAGGAAGCGACGGGCCTCGGCCCGGCGGCCCTCCTGCAGCGGCTCTATGCCGGGCTGTCCTACCGGTTCCGGGACGTGCGCGACGTCCTGCGCCTCGGCCTGATCGGCGGCGGCGTCCCGGTGCCGCGAGCCCACGCTATCGCCCGCCGCCTCGACGGGCTGCCCTGCATCGCGCTCATCGCCAAGGCCGCCCTGGTGCTGGCGGCGGCGCTGGAGGGGGCCGAGGACGAGCCGGTCGGCCGTCCCTCCGGCGCCGCCGGCCCCGAGGGGCGGATCGCCTTCGCGGCCTTCTACGGCGCGGCGGCCGCCATGGGCCTGCCGGCCGCCGACCTGCGGGCGATGAGCCTGTGGCAGCTCGCCGCCTACATCGACGGCTTCAACCGCGCCCGCGACCCGGACGCGGCCGATGCCCCGACACCGCAGGAACAGGACGCGCTCTGGGCCTGGATCCGGGACGTGTCCGACGAGGGCTCCGCATGACGACCGAGATCGAGCGCCTGGTGGTCTCGCTGGAGGCCAACGTCGCGGCCTACGAGCGGGAGATCTCTCGGGCCGGGCCGCTCGCCGAGCGGGCGATGGCGGAAGCCGAGCGCGCCGTCGAGGCCGGATCCGGCCGGATCGCGGCCGCGATGGCCCGGGCCGGCGCCTCGCTGCGCGACGAGCTCGCCCGCATGGCCGCGCCGGAGAGCTTGGGACAGATCCAGCGCGCGATGGAGCAGGCGAGCGCCCTGCCGGCAACGGCGGGCGATGGCGCTGCCCTGCGGCGGGTCGACGACGCGGTCGGGGGCCTCGCCGCGCGCCTCGGCGAGGCCGGCTCCGCCTCCCGGGAGGCGGTGGCGGGGTTCGCCGCGGTGGCGGGTGCGGTCGGGGACATCGCGCAGAAAATCCCCGCCGCCGCCGACCTCGTCGCCGATCTCGGCCGACGGGTGAAGGCGGCATCGGGGGAGGGCGCGGCGATCCGCGCCCGCATCGCCGACGCCTTCGCGATCAGCGACGCGGCGCCCCGCGGCAGCCTCGCGCAAAGTCCCGAGCCCGCATCGCAAGGTCCCGCGCCGACACCCGCCCCTGTCCGGGCACCGGTTCGGACGAGGCCCGCCCGGCCGGCGGCGGAGGAGGGCGACGACGCCTTCCGCGACGAGGTCGCACGCCTCACCCGCCGGACCGGTCTCCTCAGGATCGAGGCGGATTCCGTCGGCCGGGAGGAAGGCGCCGCGGCGCGGGCCGAGGCGGCGTTCCGCCTGCTGGAAGCCGCCAAGAAGGCCGACCTCGCGGTGACGCCGGCGCTCCGCGCGGAGGTCGACCGGGTGGCGGAGTCCTACGGCGCCGCGACCGCCCAGGTCGAGCGGGCCGAGGCCGCGCAGCGCGCCGCCCAGTCGGCGTCGCGGGAGTTCGGCTCCGCGCTCGCCGACAGCTTCAAGGGCGCGATCCTGCACGGCGAGCGCCTGACAACGGTCGTCGCCCGGCTCGCCACCACGCTGGCGAGCCGGGGCCTCGACCGCGCTTTCGACGGCCTGTTCGGTCGCGGCAGCCCCGGAGCCGACCTGATCGGCGACGCCCTCGGGTCGCTCGTGTTGACCCAGAACCCGACCGGGCGCGCCGCCGGCGGCCCCGTCACCCCGGGCGTCGCCTACACGGTGGGCGAGAGCGGCCGCGAGACCTTCGTGCCGCTCCAGCCCGGCCGCATCCTGCCGGCGGCCCACGGCGTCGCGCCGGCGCCCGCCGCCCCGACCGTTCAGGTCTCGGTCTCAATCGCCACCGCGGACGCCCCGAGCTTCCACCGCTCGGAGGCGCAGGTCAGCGCCGCGCTCGCCCGAGCGGTGCAGCGCGGCCTCCGGGGTCTGTGAGAACCGGGCCCCGTCACCCTCAGGAGGCCGCGCGCCATGTCCAGCCCCTTCCACGAGGTGCGCTTCCCCCTCGCCCTGTCCTACGGTTCCCGCGGCGGGCCGGAGCGGCGCACCGAGATCGTCACGCTGGGCTCCGGCGACGAGGAGCGGAACAGCCTCTGGCGCCACTCCCGCCGCCGCTACAATGCCGGGCCCGCCCTGCGCTCGGCCGAGGACGTCGCCCTGATCCTCGCCTTCTTCGAGGAGCGCCGCGGGCCCCTCTACGGCTTCCGCTGGCGCGACACCTTCGACCACAGCTCCGCCGCCCCCGGTCAAACGCCCGCGCCCACCGACCAGCGCCTCGGCACCGGCGACGGCACCACCCGGGCGTTTCCCCTCGCCAAGACCTACGGCGGCGCCTTCGCCCCCTATGCCCGCCCGATCACCAAGCCGGTCGCCGGATCGGTCGCGATCGCAGTCGGCGGCGTCGCGCTCGGGGCCACCGGCTTCACCCTCGACGTCACCACCGGCCTCGTCACCCTGACGGCGGCCCCGGCCACGGGCGCGGTCGTCACTGCGGGCTTCCTGTTCGACGTGCCGGTGCGCTTCGCCACCGATCGCATCGAGATCGACCACCAGGCCCTGCGCGCCGGCCTCGTCGCCGACATCCCGGTCATCGAGATCCGCCGGTAGCCGCCATGAAGACGCTTTCTCCCTCCCTCGCCGCGCACCTCGCGAGCGGGGTCACCACCCTGTGCCAGTGCTGGATCGTCACCCGCACCGACGGCCTGCGCCTCGGCTTCACCGACCATGACGAAGACCTGGTGGTCGACGGCGTGACCTGTTCGGCCGAGAGCGGCGCCACCGGCACGGCGGTCGAGCAAGGCACCGGCCTCTCGGCCGACAACCTGGAAATCGTCGGCGCCCTCACGAGCGGGCGCCTGGCGGAAAGCGAGCTGGCGCGCGGCCTGTTCGACGGCGCCGCGGTCGCGGTGTGGCGGGTCGATTGGGCGAACCCGGACGATCGGGTGCTCGTCCTGTCCGGCACCGTGGGCGAGGTCTCGCGCGGGCCCACCGCCTTCACGGCGGAGGTGCGCGGCCTCGCCGATCGCCTCAACCAGCCCCGCGGCCGGGTCTACCAGCGCTCCTGCGACGCGCTCCTGGGCGATGCCCGCTGCGGGGTCGACGCCGCGGCCGCCGCGATCCGCGGCGCCGGCACGGTCGCGACGGTGAGGAGCGCCCGCAGCGTCACCGCCGCCGGCCTCTCCGGCTACGTCTCCCGGTGGTTCGAGGCCGGCCGGCTGGTCTGGACCTCCGGCGCCAATGCCGGCGCCGCGGTCGAGGTGCGGGCGCACGGCCTTTCCGGCGGGCTCGCCAGCCTCGACCTGTGGGAGCCGATGCCGGCCCCGATCAACCCCGGCGACACGTTCCAGGTCGTCGCCGGCTGCGACAAGTCCCTGGCGAGCTGCCGGGACAAGTTCGCCAACGTCCTCAACTTCCGCGGCTTCCCGGACCTTCCGGGCAACGATTACGCCGTGGCCTACGCGGTGCAGGGGGCAGACAATGACGGAGGCCGCCTCGGCTGACACGCGGGCGCGCATCGTCGCGCTGGCCCGCACCTGGCTCGGCACGCCCTACCACCACCAGGCCAGCCTTCGCGGCGCCGGCTGCGACTGCCTCGGCCTGCTGCGGGGCGTCTACGCCGAGGCCTACGGCGCCGAGCCGGAGGTGCCGCCACCCTACTCGCCGAGCTGGGCCGAGGACCGGGGGCAGGAGACGTTGCGGGAGGCCGCCGCCCGCCACCTGGTGGCGCTCGCGCCCGACGCGGCCGAGCCCGGCGACGTGCTGCTGTTCCGCTGGCGCGACGGGCTGTCGGCCAAGCACTGCGCGATCGTCACCGGCCCGGCGCAGATGATCCACGCCTATGACGGCCATGCGGTCCTGGAAACCTGGATCCCGCCGGCCTGGTCCCGGCGCATCGCCTACGCCTTCCGGTTCCCCGTGATCCGACCCGATCCCGCGCCGGCTTCCTCGCCCACCCCCTCGCCGGAGCCTCCACCATGAGCACGCTCGTCCTCTCGGCGGTCGGCCAGGCGGCCGGCTCCGCCCTCGGCGGCCCGATCGGCGGCGCCATCGGCCAGGCGCTGGGCGCCGCCGGCGGTAGCGCCCTCGACCGCGCCATGTTCGGCTCCCGCCCCAAGCCGCAGATCAACATCGGGCCGCGGCTCGCCGACCTCCATGTCACCGCCTCGACCGAGGGCGCCGGCATCTCTCGTGTGTTCGGCCGTGTCCGCGTCGGCGGGCAGATCATCTGGGCGACCAAGATCAAGGAGGTCCAGAAGGTCGAGAAGGTGAAGTCCGCCGGCGGCAAGGGCGGCGGCGGACAGAAGCAATTCAACGTGACGTATTCGTACAGCGTCAGCGTCGCGATTGCCTTGTGCGAAGGTCCGATCGTCGCCGTGGGCCAGGTCTACGCGGACGGCAAGCCGATCGCACTCGCCGCCTACGGCGCCCGGGTCTATCTCGGCGACGAGGCGCAGGGCCCGGACCCGAAGATTGCCGCCATCGAAGGCGCCGACAACGCCCCGGCCTATCGGGGCTTGGCCTACATCGTGTTCGAGGACCTGCCCTTGGCGGGCTTCGGCAACCGGGTGCCGGTCCTCACCGCCGAGGTGATCCGCCGCGCGCCCAACGCCTCCGGCCGGCCGGCGCTCGAGGACCTGGTGACGGCGGTGACGATGATCCCCAGCATGGGGGAATTCACCTACGCCACCGTGCCGGTCAACGCCTCGACCTTCGGCGGGATCGCGGGACAGAACACGGTCTCGGGCGGGGTCGACGCGCTCAAGGCGCTGGACCAGCTCGCCGTCGAGGCGCCGCGTTGCCGGCACGTCTCGCTCGTGGTCGCCTGGCAGGGCACCGACCTTCGCTTGGGCGCGTGCCGCATCGTCCCGAAGGTCGAGACGGCGAACAAGGCCACCACCCCGGAATGGCTCGCCGGCGGGGTCGACCGGGCGAGTGCGGCCATCGTCAGCCGGGATGCCGGCGGGGCGCCGATGCTCGGCGGGGCGCCCTCCGACCTGTCGGTGGTGCAGCTCATCCAGGCGCTCAAGGGCCGGGGCTATGCGGTCACGCTCTACCCGTTCGTGATGATGGACATCGCCCACGGCAACGGCCTGCCCGATCCCTACGGGGCGGCGGAGCAAGCCGCCTTCCCCTGGCGCGGCCGGGTGACCTGTCACCCGGCGCCCGGCCGGCCCGGCAGCCCGGACAAGACCGCGGCGGCGGCGGATCAGGTCGCGGCGTTCTTCGGCAGCGTCGCGCCGGCGGAGCTGGCGTGGAACGGCAAGACGGTCACCAGCGCCCGGGCCGAGTTCTCGTTCCGGCGCTTCATCCTGCACTGCGCGCGGCTGGCGGAGGCCGCCGGCGGGGTCGAGTCCTTCCTGATCGGCTCCGAGATGATCGGGCTCACCACCGTTCGCTCGGACGCCTCGACCTTCCCGGCGGTGGCGCAGCTCGTCAGCCTGGCGGCCGATGCCCGGTCGATCCTGGGGAGCGCGACGAAGATCGGCTATTCGGCCGACTGGACGGAATACGCCTCTCATCGGCCGGCGGACGGCTCGGGCGACGTGTATTTCCATCTCGACCCGCTGTGGTCGAACGCCAATATCGATTTCGTCGGGATCGACAATTACATGCCGCTCGCCGATTGGCGCGACGGCTTCGACCATCTCGACGCCCGGGCCGGGGTGCCCTCGCCCTACGATCCGGCCTACCTCACCGGCAACGTCGCGGCCGGCGAGCTGTTCGACTGGTACTATCCGACGCCGGCCGATCGCGACGCGTAGGCCCGGGCGCCGATCGCCGATACGGCTTACGGCGAGCATTGGGTGTTCCGGCTCAAGGACCTGCGCGGCTGGTGGGCGAACCCGCACCGCCACCGGCCGGGCGGGGTGCGCCAGGCGCAGGCGACCGCCTGGGTGCCGCAGGGCAAGCCGGTCCGCTTCATCGAACTGGGCTGCCCGGCGGTCGACAAGGGCATGAACCAACCGAACGTCTTCGTCGACCCGAAGTCGTCGGAAAGCTTCCTGCCGTACTACTCGAACGGCCGGCGCGACCTCGCCGCGCAACGGGCCTACCTCGAAGCCACCTTGGCCTATTGGCAGGGGACGGCGGGCAACCCGGTCTCGTCGGTCTATGGCGGGCGGATGGTCGATCCCGAGCGGCTGTTCGTCTGGACGTGGGACGCCCGGCCCTACCCGGACTTCCCGCGTCAGGCGGCGGTGTGGAGCGACGGGCCGAACTACCGGCTCGGCCATTGGATCAACGGCCGGCTCGGGCTGACGCCGATTGCCGACGTGGTGGCCGAGCTGTGCGGCGGGCTCGGGGTGCCGATCGATGTCGGCCAGCTCTATGGCCTGGTGGAGGGCTACGCCATCGCGGAGGTGCAGACGCCGCGGGTCTCCCTCGACCCGCTGCGGGCGTGCTTCTTCTTCGACGCGGCGGAGTCGGCCGGGCGGCTGGTCTTCGCGCCGCTGGCGCGAGCGCCGGCGGCCACCCTGACGGCCGGCGACCTGGTGGCCCGGGGCGGCACCGGCGGGGACTACCGGCGCACCCGGGGCGAGGAGACGGCGTTGCCCGGCGTGGTGGCGCTCACCTACATCGATCCGCAGCGCGGCTACCAGTCGGCATCCGTCGAGGCGCGCCGGGTGAACGGCCGGGCCAACGCGGTGCAGCGGGTGAGCGTGCCGCTCTGCCTGGACGAGGGGGCGGCCCGGGGCATCGCGCGGGCGTTGCTCTATCAGGGCGTGGTGGAGCGCGAACAGCTCGGGGCGACCCTGCCGCCGTCCTGCCTGGCGCTCGATGCCGGCGATGTCGTCACCCTGTCGCTGGCCGGGGGCGGCACCGATTACCGGCTCACCCGCCTCGGCCTCGAGCTGGGCCGGCCGGCGAGCGCGATCCGCACCGACCTCGCGGTCTACGCCTACCGGGACGGCACCGCGACGCCGCGGCCGGCCGAGCCGCCGCCGACCGTGGGGGTGGCGCTGTTCCGGTTCCTCGACCTCCCGCTCCTGCGGTCGGACGCGGTGCCCCACGCGCCCTACCTCGCCGCCTACACGGCGCCGTGGTCGCCCGTCGCGGTGCTGCGCGCGACCGCCGGCGGGGCGTTCGAGGACGACGCCACGGTGGGCGCCCGGTCGATCATCGGGCGCCTGACGGCCGACCTCTACCCGGGCCCGTGCGGGCGGTGGGACCGGGTGAACAGCGTCTATCTCGAGGTGCCGCGCGGGGTGGAGCTGGCCTCCGCCCCCGAGGTCGACGTGCTCAACGGGGCCAACGTCGCGGCGCTGCTCACCCCGTCCGGGGAATGGGAGGTGCTGCAATGGGCGCAAGCGACCCTGCTGGCGCCCGGCCGCTACCGGCTCGCCACGTTGCTGCGCGGCCAGCTCGGGACCGACTTCGCCCTGGGGAGCCCGACGCCGATCGGCGCCCCGTTCGTGGTGCTGACGGACGCTCTGGTGCAGTCGGGAATGCCGCTGTCGGCCCGCACGGTGCCGCTCGCCTGGCGCTGGGGGCCGCTCGGCCGGCCGCAGGACGATCCGAGCTTCGCCGGCGCAACCCTGGCGTTCCGGGGCGTGGGCCTGCGCCCCTACCCGCCGGCGCAAGGCCGGCTGGTGCGGGCGGCCTCGGGCGACCTGGTGCTGTCGTGGGTCCGGCGCACCCGGATCGACGGCGACCCGTGGGAACAGCTTGAGGTGCCATTGGCCGAGGAGGTCGAGGCCTACAGCCTCGACGTGCTGGCGGGCCCGGGCGCGGGCGCCGCGGTGCTGCGGACGTTCGAGGTCGGGACGCCCGCGCTCACCTACACCGCCGCCCACCAGGCGGCCGACTTCGGCGGGCCGGTCACCAGCCTGTCCGTCGCCATCCACCAAGTCTCGGCAACCTACGGCCGCGGCGCGGCCCTGAGGGCGACCCTGTATGCCTGACGCCATCACCGCGAACCTGTCCCTGCCGCTGATGGCGGCGGCGCAGGCGCAAAAGCACGTCACCCACAACGAGGCGCTCGTCGGCCTCGATACGCTTGTGCAACTCGCGGTCCTCGACAAGGACCTGACCGCGCCCCCGGCGAACCCGGCGGAGGGCGACCGCTACCTGATCGCCGGCGCTTCCCCCACGGGGGCGTGGGCGGGCTGGGGCGGCCGGGTGGTGCGCTACCAGGACGGGGCGTGGCGGAGCTTCCCGCCGCGCCCCGGCTGGCTCGCCTTCGTGGTGGACGAGGCGGACCTCTACACCTATGCGGGTGGGGCCTGGGCCTCGTTCCGCTCGACCCTGACGGTGTTGCAGAACCTGACGCGCCTCGGCATCGGCACCACCGCGGATGCCGGCAACCCCTTCGCCGCCAAGCTCAACAAGGCGCTGTGGACCGCGCTGACCACGGGCGAGGGCGGGAGCGGGGATCTTCGCTACACCCTCAACAAGCAGGCGGCCGGCAACGTGCTGTCACTGCTGTTCCAGTCCGGCTTTTCCGGCCGGGCGGAGCTGGGCTTGACCGGCGACGACGACCTCCGGCTGAAGGTCTCCCCTGACGGTGGGACCTGGCGCGAAGCCCTGCGGGTCGACCGTTCCACCGGCGCGTTCACCCTCCCGCAAGGCGGCGTCGTAGGGGGAGCCGCCGCCGCGCAGCGCACCGCCACCTTCGACAATTTCGGCCGCATCACCTGGCGTTTCGATGACAACGGTTACGTGGCCGGGCCGATCCTGAACAATTACGGGGTGACCGCCACCGGCCAGGGCGCCGACGTTCTTGCGGTCAACCTCGGGGCCGTCGGCACCAAGGTTGCTCAGGCCGGGTTGATCCGCCTCGTTACCACCGACAGCTTCACCTCGGCGGCCACCGCCTCGGCCAAGTGGCAGTTCTTCGCGTCGTTATCCGGCAGTACCGGGGTAGGTCTCGAAGTCCATCCGACACATTCGACGACGCCGATACTGCGATTGACGAACGATTATACGGTGGCGACCCTGCCGGCGGCCGGACAGCGCGGCCGGATGGTTCATTGTTCCAACGCCCGCATGGTGGTCGCGGGCGGCTCGATAGAAGCGGCGGGATCCGGCACCGGCGGTCTCGTCTATGACACCGGCAGCGCGTGGCGCCTGGCCGGGACTGCGATCGCGGCTGCGGCGTGAGGGCATCATGAGCGAACCCTATCTCTACGAGTTCCTGTATCGCGGCCGGCCGGCGGGCTCGGCCGAGGCGCCGGCCTGGCACGTCGTCATCGGCCAGCACGTCACCCCGCCGTGCGCCGCGGAGGCGCAGTTCGTGTCGAGCGGGGCCCTGACGCCGGCGCAGGCGGACGCCGCGGGGTTCCCGCTGTCGGCGGTGCTGGACGGCATCGAGGCGGCGGCGCTCGCCGGGCGGGATGCGGCCTTGGCCGAAGCCGCGGCGCTGCGGCGCGAGCGCGACGGCCTGGCGGCGGAGCGCGACGGCCTGGCGGTGGAGCGCGACGGCCTGGCGGCGCAGCTCGCCGCGCGCGAGGCGCCGGCCGCGGCGGCGGAGCTGCCGGCGATCTCGGATCGGCAGTTCTTCCAGGCGCTGGCGCAGGCTGGCGCGATCACGGCCGACGCGGCGCTGGCGGCGTTGATGACCGGCCGGCTTCCGGCGGTAATCGAGGCGGCGGTGTCGGCCCTGCCGGAGGCGGAGCGCTTCGCCGCCCGGATGCTGCTGTCGGGCGCCACAGCGTTCGAGCGCGGCCACCCGATGGTGGCGCAGCTCGGCGCGGCGCTGGCCTACGACGACAAGGAACTCGACGCGCTATGGCACCAGGCCGCCAGCCTCTGACGGGCTGCCCCTGATCGCGGCCCGACGCCCGGGCCTGCCGGCCGGCGCGCCGCACACCTCTGCACAACCTGGAGAGACCAATGACCGCGACGACGTTCGAGCGGGCGATGACGCTCGTCCTGACCCACGAGGGCGGATGGTCCGACGACCCGGCCGACCCGGGGGGTGCGACGAACCTCGGGGTGACGATCGGCACCTTGAGCCTGTGGCTCGGCCGGCCGGCGACGAAGGCGGAGGTGAGGGCGCTGACCGTCGCGAGCGTGTCGCCGCTCTACCGGCGCCGGTTCTGGGACGCGATCCAGGGCGACGCGCTGCCGACGGGTCTGGATTACGCGCTGTTCGACTTCGCGGTGAACAGCGGGCCCAAGCGCGCGGTGATCGGACTGCAACGGGCCTTGGGCGTCGCCGATGACGGGCGCCTCGGGCCGGTGACGCTGGCGGCGCTCGCCGGCCGGGACGTGCCCGGGCTGGTGAACGCCCTGTGCGACGGGCGGCTGGCCTTCATGCGGGCGCTCTCGACCTGGCCGCGGTTCGGGCGCGGCTGGAGCCGGCGGGTCGAGGAAGTGCGCAAGGCGGCGCTCGCGCTGCAGGCCGCGCCGGTGTCCGCTTCCAGCTGTCCGGCCTGCGGCCGGCCCGTCGCGGCCTGACCGCACATCCTCTTCACCGCGAGATCGCCATGAACCAGGAACAGCTCGCCGCGCTGCTGCGCACCCTGCTGCAATTCGCCGGCGGCATCGCCGTCGGGTACGGCTGGATCGACACCGACACGGCCGCCACGCTGACCGGCGCCCTCGTGACGCTCATCGTCACGGTCTGGGGTCTCTACGCACGGCGCAATGCCGGTCTCGTCGCGGCGGCCGCCGCCTTGCCGGCGGTCAAGACGATCCTGGCGGCGCCGGAGACGGCACAGGCGGTCCCGAGTCCCAAGGTCCGACCTTCGGAGTAGGGGCGATCACGCCGGACGGGCGGGGCGACGGTGGAACACCGGTGCAAGGCGCGATGATCAAGGCGCGATGATCCTGCCGTCGCCCGCCCGTTTCAGCCCAGCACCACCACCTGCGCACCCACCGGTACGCGGGCATAGAGGTCGATCGCGTCCTGGTTGATCATCCGGATGCAGCCCGACGACACGCTGCGACCGATGCTCTCCGGCTCGGTGGTGCCGTGGATGCGGAAGAGCGTGTCCTTGTTGTTCTGCCACAGGTAGAGGGCGCGGGCGCCGAGCGGGTTGCGGGGGCCGCCCGGCACGCCGAGGCCGCTCTGGAGCTTCGACACGCTGCGGGCGAGCGCCGGCTGGCGGGCGATCATCTCCTTGGGCGGATACCAGTCCGGCCAGGCCTGCTTGGAGTTGATGGTGGCCGCGCCGTTCCAGGCGAAGCCCTGACGGCCGACGCCGACACCGTAGCGGCGGGCCCGGCCGCCCTCCTGGATCAGGTAGAGATGGTGCGCCCGCGGATCGACGACGATCGTGCCCGGCGCGTAGCGGCCGCCATAGGCGACTTCCTGGCGCAGGAAGGACGGGTTGGCCCGGCGCCAGCGGAAGGCCTGAACCGGGAACGGCTCGGTCTCCACCGCCGCGTAGGCGCGGGCGTAGTCGATCGGCCCGTCATCGACCACGACCGCGGCGTTCGGGTCGACGGCACCCTGGGGCGGCTGCGCCTGGCGCCGCGGGCCGCCCCAGAACGAATCCTCCTCCGGCGTTTCCACGGGCGCGGGCTCGCCCCGGTAGTACGGATCGGCAGCCTGGCCCCGGGTGTCGTAGAACGCGCCGTCATCCGCCGGCACGGGGTCGCGGGAGCGCCGGCGCCGGGCGGGCGCGAAATCCTGGTCCGTCCAGGCGAGGGCCGGACGGGACCAGGCGCCCGCCAGCAGCGTCGAGGCGAGGCCGGCGGCCGAGCCGGCGACGAGGAAACGGCGGTTCTTGTCGGTCATGGGAGGTCTTGGGATCGTGCTGACAGGAACGGAACGCCGGATGGCGCAATGCAGCGACAGCTAGGGCATTTCCCCTCGGAGGGGAAACCGCCGCGCGCGAAAAAACCGTCAGGACCAATGCGCTAGCGCGATATCCCGCGTCGGTGTGGCCCCGGCGCCGCCCGGAGGCGAGCAGGGTGCCAACGCTACGCTGTCATGCAGCACATCGGGCACGATACTTTTTCCGGTTTGTGTCGCGATCGACGAAACCTGTTGTCGACGGTATCCACTGGTGTTGACGCTCGCCGGAATACGTGTCCTCCTGGGACCGTCACTGCGATCCGGTGCGCCATGACCAACGATGACACGACCCGATCCCTCGATCTGATCGCGCTCGCCGCCGACGTCGTATCGGCCTACGTGGCGAACAACTCCGTTCCCGTCGGAGAGCTGCCGGGCCTGATCGCGGGCGTGCACGCGTCGCTGGGCCAGCTCGGAGCGCCGCAGGCGCCGGAGCCCGAGAAGGCGACGCCCCCGGTGCCGATCCGCAAGACCGTCACGCCGGACCACATCATCAGCCTCGAGGACGGCAAGCCCTACAAGACCCTCAAGCGCCACCTGTCGGGGCGCGGTCTCACACCCGAGCAGTACCGTCAGAAATGGGGCCTGCCGGCGGATTATCCGATGGTCGCCGCCACCTATGCCGCCCAGCGCTCCGAGCTCGCCAAGACCTCGGGCCTCGGCCAGAACCGGCGCGGCCGCGGTGCGACGAAGTGAGCCGCAATACGCCGATCACCTTGGCTGTTGACCGGTGGCCGAACGACCCGCTCAGCCTGCGTTCAGGTCGTTAGTCCCTATTCTAGGAATGTTCGGGGCGGCTCTCGCGGCTGCCCCCATCCTGGAGGAAGATTCCACGATGATGCACGTGAAGGTGCTCGGGATGGCCGGCCTTGTTGCGGGCGGCCTGGTTCTCGCGTCGGCGGCGCAGGCCGCCCCGATCGGCCTCGGCGCGACGGGTTCGCTCGCGCCGGACACGGGCGTGACGAAGGTAGCCGGCGGCTGCGGCCCGGGCTTCGCCCCGAACCGTTTCGGCTATTGCCGTCCCTTCTACGGGCCGCGGCCGTTCTACGGGCCGCGCCCGTACTATTACGGCCCGCGGCCGTACTGGCGCCGTCCGGTCTACGGCCCGCGCCGGTTCTACTACGGGTACTGATCGAACGATCACCGCTCGCGAGAGGCGCCCGACCGGCTGGTCGGGCGCCTCTCTGCGTTTGATCCCACGGTTCTCGGAAACCTACCCGGCCCGGGCTGCGGGCTTGCGCCCGAACGGGTCGAACTCGATCACCGGGGCCTTGCGGCCGTGCAGGACCGGCAGCACCCGCTCGCCGAAGGCATCGATGAAGGCCGGCTGGCTGCCGCCAACCTGGTGAAGGTCGATACTGTCGAAGCCCAGCGCCGCGCAGGCCGCGATGCGCTCGGTCAAGGCCGGCAGGTCGTGGGAGATCAGCACGGTCTCATGCATGTCCTCGGGCCGCAGGTAGCGGGCGGCGGCCTCGAAATCAGTCGGCCGGGGCAATTCCCAGGCAACCGAGGCCGGCAGGGCGTTGAAGCGCCATTCCGCATGGGCCTGGTGCAGGGCCTCGGCTGGATCGGGATCGTAGCTCAGGTCCATCTTGAGGAAGACCGGCTTGTCGGCGCCGCCATTCTCCCGGAAGGCGTCGACGATAGGCCCGAGCGCCTCCGGGTTCGTCCCGACGGTCAGGAGGCCGTCGGCCCAGGTGCCGAGCCAGGCGGCGGTCTCGACGCTGGTGGCGGCCCCGACGAGGCGCGTCGGGGTCTCGGGCAGGGACCACACTTTGGCCTCCACCGCCGTCAGGCGGCCGCGCTGTGTCACAGTCTCGCCGGCCAAGAGCGCCCGCATGATCTCGGCGCCCTCGCGCAGGCGGGCATTGCGCTCGGCCTTGTCGGGCCAGGGCCCGCCGGTGGCGCGCTCGTTCATCGCCTGGCCGCTGCCGAGCGCCACCCATGGCACCCGGCCGGGAAACATCTGCCCGAGGGTCGCCACGGCCTGGGCCAGCACGACCGGATGGTAGCGCCAGCCCCCCGGCACCGAGATGATGCCGAAGGTCAGCCGCTCGGTCGCCTGGAGCGCGGCGCCGAGCCAGGCCCAGGCGAAGCCCGACTCGCCCTGGCTCGGCGACCAGGGCTGGAGGTGGTCGGAGGAGAAGGCCCCGTCGAAGCCGGCCTGCTCGGCCCGCTGGGCGAGCGCGAGCAGCGCCCGGGGCGGGCATTGCTCGTGGGAGATGTGGTAGCTGTAAAGGGTCATCGCGCGGCTCCCGGCCCGGGGAATGCCCGAGCCCGGGCGGTCGTTCCGGGCGGGTGCGGTTGCGCCGCGGGCCCGACCGGTCGTCGCTACATTCCGACCGCGACCTTGCGGCTGTTGCCCCGCTGGAGGTTGCGGTAGCGCGCCAGCGCCCAGAGCGGGAAGAACTTCGCGTAGCCGTGATAGCGCAGGTAGAACACCCGCGGAAAGCCGGTGCCGGTGTAGAACTCCTCGCCCCACAGCCCGTCCGCACCCTGCGTGCGGGCGAGATAGTTGACGCCGCGGGCCACCGCCGGATGGTCGGCCTCGCCCGCCGCCATCAGGGCGATCAGCGCCCAGGCGGTCTGCGAGGCGGTGCTGCCGGCGCGCTCGTAGCCGCGATATTCGAGCTTGTAGCTCGTCGCGTCCTCGCCCCAGCCGCCGTCGGGGTTCTGGATCGAGACCAGCCAGTCGACGGCCTTGCGGACCGGCGCGGAGGCCGGATCGTGCCCGGCGGCGTTCAGCGCGCACAGCGCCGACCAGGTTCCGTAGATGTAGTTCATCCCCCAGCGGCCGTACCAGCTGCCGTCCTCCTCCTGGTCGGCCAGCAGGTAGTCGACGGCCCGGGCCAGCGGCGCGCTCGTCTCCTTGGTCTCGCCGAGCTGGGCGAGCATCGAGATGCAGCGCGCCGTGACGTCGGCGGTCGGCGGATCGAGCAGCGCGCCGTGGTCGGAGAACGGGATGTAGTTGAGGTAGTGGTAGGTGTTGTCGGCGTCGAAGGCGGCAAAGCCTCCGTCGCGGCTCTGCAGGCCCTCGATCCACTCGCGGGCCCGGGCGATCGACTGGGTGTAGTCCGAGCCACCCTCGCCGGGGCCGAGGCGGGTCTGCGCCCGGTCCATCGCCATCGCCACCACGGCGGTATCGTCGAGGTCGGGATAATGCGCGTTGTTGTACTGGAACGCCCAGCCGCCGGGACGCACGTCCGGTTTGCGGGCCGCCCAGTCGCCCTTGATGTCGAGCACCTGGAGGGGCTTGAGCCATTCGAGGGCGGCGCGGGCCTGGCGCTCGTTGTCCTGCCCGCCGGCCTCCATCAGGGCGTGGGCGGCGAGCGCCGTGTCCCAGACCGGCGACAGGCAGGGCTGGACGTAGGCCTCGTGCTCCTTGACGGTGACGAGCTTCTCCACCGCCGAGCGCGCGGTGGCCACCAGCGGATGGTCCTCCGGATAGCCGAGCGCCTCGTACATCAGCACTGAGTTGGCGATGGCCGGGTAGATGGCCCCTAAGCCGTCCTCGCCGTTCAGCCGCTCGCTGACGAAGGCCACCGCCTTGTCGATGGCGCGGGCCCGCGGCTTCTTCGGGAAGAACGGCTCGACCACCCGCAGGATGTCGTCGATCGCCGCGAAGACCGGGCGCCAGGGCGAGGATTCCTGGGCGCCGGAGGGCCAGCGCCGGATCCGCTCCGGATCCTGGGTGAACAACTCGCGCACGCCGATCCCGCGCGGGTTCTTGGCGCGCGGCTTCTTCACCTGCAGCACGAAGAGCGGCACCATCACGGTGCGGGCCCAGTACGATACCTTGTCGAGGTGGAACGGGAACCACCGCGGCAGCAGCATCACCTCGACCGGCATCACCGGCACGGCGTTCCACGGCACCTCGCCGTAGAGGGCGAGCAAGGTGCGGGTGAAGACGTTGGCGTGCGCCGCACCGCCGCGCTGAAGGATCGCCTCGCGGGCCCGGCGCATGTGCGGCGCGTCGATCGGATCACCGATCATCTTGAGGGCGAAATACGCCTTGACGGACGCACTCATGTCGAACGGGCCCTCGTGGACGAGGGCCCAGCCGTGATGCAGGGCGCTCTGCGTCCGGCGCAGGTAGACGGCGATCTTCTCCTCCAGCTCCCGCGGCGGCACCGAGGCGCGGAAGTGGTGGTAGAGGATGTACTCGGACGGGATGGTGGCGTCCGCCTCGAGCTCGAAGCACCAGTGCCCGTCGGCATGCGCCATCTGCGTCAGCGCCCGGGACGCGGCCGAGACCCGCCGCTCGACCTCGTCGAGGGTGATGTCCTGCGTGCTCTTGCGTTGCAGCGTCTCGACCTTGCCCACGGTATCTCTGCCTTCCTCTAGGAAGGGCGGCTCCGCCCCGCCGCCCATGATGCCATCCCGATTCGTTTTCGCAGCGCACAAAACGCCGCTTACGCCCACGCTGTTCCCGAAACAGGGCCCCGGCGTCAAGCGGCTCCGCGCAACGCAGCGTTGCCACGGTTACCGGTATCGGCGCCTGTTAGAATCTGTGCCGCCGTCGCCCCGGACCGGATCGCCCCCTCGATGGTTGAGGGCAGCCCGGTCGCCGTCCAGTCTCCGGCGAGCGCCAGATTCCCGATGTGCGTGCGCGCACCCGGACGGCGCGCCGCCTCCGCCGGGGTCGCCGCGAAGGTCGCCCGCTTCTCCTTGACGATCTGCCAGCGCGGCATCGCCTGGCCGGCATACCCGGAGAGCCGCGAGACCTCGTCCCAGATCGTGCGAGCCAGTTCCTCCCGCGGCACGTCGAGCAGGCGGTCGGCGCCGCTGATCGTCACCGAGAGCCGGTCGGGATAGAAAAAGAGCCACTCGGTCACGCCGCCGACGACGCCGAGAAGCAGCGGCGCCCCCGGCTTCGGCACGACCGCGAAATGCGCGTTGACGATCGAGCGATGGCTCTGCGGCACGCTCAGACCCGGCATCAGGCCGGCGACGACCCAGGCCGGCAACGCCAGCACCGCCGCGTCGTCGGGTCCGAGCTCCTCCATGCCGTCCGAGAAGTCGAGCCGGGTGAGCCGCCCGCCCTCGATCCCGAGCGCCCGCAGGCGACGGCCGAAGCGTACCTCGGCCCCGGCCGCGGCGAGGGCCGTCAGCGCCGGATCGACGAAGGCCGCCGACAGCCCCTCGACGGCGATGAGCGGCCGACAGGCCCGGCCGCCGGCACCGAGCGTCTCGCGCAGGATGGTGGCGGCGAGCCCCGCATCGCTCTCCTGCGGCTCGGTGTTGAGGGCGGCGAGCAGCACCGGGTGCCAGAGCCGGTCCCACAGCAGGCCCTCGCAGGCCATGCTCTCGCCGATCGTGGCGGAGCGCGTCGCGCCGCGGAAGATGCCCAGCGGCGCGAGGTAGTCGCGGGCGCGGCTGCCCGGCACCCGGCGGCGGGCATCGAGCACCCACCAGGGCAGACGCCCGGCATTGGGGCGCAGGGTCCAGCGCTCGCCGGTGGCGAGATCGGCGAAGGCGAAGGCGGCCTCGTCCGGCCCGGCGAGCACGCCCTCCGGCGCACCGGCGAGCTTGAGGAAGTCGAGGGCGTCGCGATTGCCCGAGAGCAGCAGGTGGTTGCCGTTGTCGATCGTCAGCCCGAGGCCCGGATCGAAGTAGGAGCGGCAGCGCCCGCCGGCCTGCTTGGCCGCCTCGTGCACCACGACGCGCCGGCCGGCCTTGGCCAGCCGCAGGGCCGCCGACAGGCCGGCGAGGCCGGCCCCGAGGACATGAACCGTACCCATCAGACGACCGCGTGACGCAGGAGGACGCCGACGAGCGCGAGCTTGCCGGGCTTCACCCGCGCGCGGGGCGCCGCCCAGCCGCGCTTGCGCAGGCCGACGAGGATCAGGTGGTAGGCCGCCCCCATGATCCGAGGTGCCTTGGTGGCGCGGCGCGACTGAGCGTGCATGATCGCCCAGGACGCGTCGTAATGCGCCTGCGCCTCGTCGAGGAGCCGCGCGCAGACCTCCCCGAGACGCGGATGGGCCAGCGCGCTCTCGGGCGTCGGATGGGCCAGCCCGATCGCCGCCAGCGGCTCGGCCGGCAGGTAGAGCCGGCCGCGCTCGGCATCCTCGTCGATGTCGCGCAGGATGTTGGTGATCTGGAGTGCCCGGCCGAGATGATGGGCGAGCTTGATCCCGGGCTCCTCGGGCAGGCCGAAGATCCGCACCGAGAGGCGGCCGACGGCGCTCGCCACCCGGTCGCAGTAGAGGTCGAGAGTCGCGGAATCGGGGGCGACGATGTCGGCCTCGGCGTCCATCGCCATGCCGTCGATCACCGCCTGGAAGTCCTCGCGCTTCAACCCGAACTGCCGCACCGGCCCGACGAGGGGTTGGGTCCGCGGCACGGGCCGGCCGGCATAGAGGGCGTCGATGTCGGCGCGCCAGCGGTCGAGCTCGGCCGCGCGGACCTCGCGGGCGCCGCCGTCGTCGGCCACGTCGTCGACGGCGCGGCAGAAGGCGTAGACCGCGTACATCGCGTCGCGCTGCTCGGCCGGCAGCAGCCGCATGGCGGTGTAGAACGACGAGCCGGCGGCCGGCAGGGCCGCGGCCTCGGTCGTGGCCTCGACGGGCGAGGCGGGCTGAGAGGCGAGGGCGGTCACGGTCGGGCTCCCCGCAGGGCCGGATGGAGGTGGCGGCGGAACGGCCGCCGGGCGAGCGTCGTGGCGGCGGCGCCGAGCGCGGTCAGCGCGAAGGCGGCCTTGCCGTGGTGAACCTTCTCGCTCAGCGGATCGCGAAGGAGAAGGCCGCGGGCGAGCAGCACCGCGAGGCGGTGGATCGCCGCGATCTCCAGGCTAAGCCGCGTATCGTCGATGAGATCCGGCAGGGGCCGGCCCTCGTCGAGGAGGTCGAGGCAGCGTTGCGCCAGTTCCCTGATCACGGCACGGAGTGCGGGGGTGGCGCGCTCGGCACCCAGGTCCTCGATCCGGGCCCCGTGCTTCTCGAGGGTCTCCCGCGGCAGGTAGACCCGGTCGACGTTGCGATAATCCTTGCCGCAATCCTGGAGGTGGTTGATCACCTGGAGGGCGGTACAGATCGCGTCCGAGGTCGGCCAGGTCCGGCCCTGATCCTCGCCGTGGACGTCGAGGACGAAGCGGCCGACCGGGACCGCCGAATAGCGGCAGTAATGCGCCAGCTCGTCCCAGGTCTCGTAGCGCGTCTTGTGCGCGTCCATCCGGAACGCGTCGAGGAGTTCCAGCGCGTGGCGCGGCGGCAGCCCGCGCTCGGCGAGCGAGCGGCGCAGGGGCGCGGCCTCGGGGTCGTCGGGCCCCTTGCCGGTCAGCGCGTCGGCAAGCCCGTCGAGGAGCGCGATCTTGCGCTCCGGCGACAGGCCGGCATTGTCGGCGACGTCGTCGCCGGCCCGGACGTAGTAGTAGAAGTCCAGGATCGGCCCGCGGTGGCGCGGATGGATCAGGTGCGAGGCGACCGGAAAGTTCTCGTCGCGGTGCCCCTTGCCGGAGCGCGCCTCGGTGACGGTTTTCATCGGATGTATCCCGCCTGACGGAACCAGGCGACGGCGTCGGACAGGCCGTCGCGGTAGGGCCGGGCCGCGTAGCCGAGCTCGGCCCGCGCCTTGGCGTCGGAGAAGAACATGCGGTAGCGCGACATCCGGATGCCGTCGATCGTGGCGAGCGGCGCCTTGCCGGTGATCCGGGCGGCGAGCTCGGACACGAACGCCACCGGATAGACCGCCGCCCGCGGCAGCCGCACGGTCGGGGGCTTTCGCCCGACGAGACCGGCGATGTCGGCGAGCATGCGCGACAGGAGCACGTCCTCGCCGCCCAAGATGTAGCGCTCGCCGATGCGGCCTCGGTGCAGGGCCAGGAGATGGCCCTTCGCCACGTCGTCGACATGGACGAGGTTCAACCCCGTATCGACGAAGGCCGGCATCTTGCCGTTCGCCGCCTCGACGATAATCCGGCCGGTAGGGGTCGGCTTGACGTCCCGCGGCCCGATTGGCGTCGAGGGATTGACGATCACTGCCGGCAGGCCCTCGCGGGCCACCATCTCCTCGACCACCCGCTCGGCCACCACCTTGCTGCGCTTGTAGGCGCCGATGGCGGTCTCCGGGGTCAGCGGCCGGGTCTCGTCGGCGGGCGTGCCGTCGTCGTGCGGCTTGATGGTGGCGACGCTCGACGTGTAGACGACCCGCTCGACGCCGGCCTCCAGTGCCGCCCGCATCAGGGCCCGGGTGCCATCGCGGTTGGTGCGCACGATCTCTTCCGGATCCGGCGCCCAGAGCCGGTAATCCGCCGCGGCGTGGACGAGGTAGCGCATCCCGCGCATGCCCTTGGCCGCCGCCTCGGGATCGCGCATGTCGCCCTCGACGATCTCGACGTCCGGCCAGGTCAGGTTGGTGCGCGGGCTGGTGGCGCGCACCAGCACCCGCACCGGGAAGCCGGCGGCGCGAAACACGTCGACCAGCGCCGGGCCGAGGAAGCCGCTGGCGCCGGTGATCAGCACCGGGCCGGGCTCGAATCCGGCGCCGGACGGGGTGGGCGCGGTGCGGTGCTGGGCCTCGGTCATGTGTTCCTTCTCGGCGGCTCGGGCGGCGGGCCCGCTCTTGCCGACAGCGACATCAATTTCGGGAAGCCGGGCCGCTTCTGCCAGCCCGGCGCCACGCTCGCAAGGCGCAGGCTGCCGATCGCGGACGGGCGTGCCGCCCGCGCATCAGCATCCCGACCCCGGGACGAATCCGTCCGGCGAGACGTCTCAGGCGAGGCGCAGGCGCCCGCCGCGCTCGGCCGCCGCCCCGCGGGCCGGCAGGATCTCCTCGACGACCTTGACGATCGACGGGGCGTCGAGGCCCGCCTCCGCGTACATCCGCTCCGGCGTGTCGTGGTCCTGGTAGCTGTCCGGAAGCGTCAGCGTGCGAACCCGCACCCGGCCGTCGTCCAGCGCCCCGCGCGATGACAACAGGTGCAGCACCATCGCACCGAAGCCGCCCACCGACCCCTCTTCCAGCGTCACCAGAACCTCGTGGTTCGAGGCCAGGTCCAGGATCAGCGCCTCGTCCAGCGGCTTGGCGAACCGCGCATCCGCCACCGTCACGCCGATGCCCGCTGCCTCCAGACGCTCCGCCGCCTTCAGCGCTTCCGCCAGGCGCGTGCCGAGGCTCAGCAACGCCACCCGGGCGCCCTCGGGACGCTGGATCACCCGGCCCCGGCCGATCGCCAGCACCTCGCCGCGATCGGGCATCTCGACGCCGACGCCCTCACCGCGCGGATACCGGAACGCGATCGGCCCGGTGTCGTGAGCGTGGGCGGTGGCCACCATGTGCACCAACTCGGCCTCGTCGGCCGCCGCCATCACGGTCATGTTCGGCAGGCAGCACAGGTAGGCCAGGTCGAAGGCGCCCGCATGCGTCGCCCCGTCGGCGCCCACAAGTCCGGCGCGGTCGAGCGCGAATCGAACGGGCAGGTTCTGCAACGCTACGTCATGGACCAGCTGGTCGTAGCCGCGCTGCAGGAACGTCGAGTAGATCGCGCAGAACGGCTTGAAGCCTTCCGTCGCCAGGCCCGCCGCGAAGGTCACCGCGTGCTGCTCGGCGATGCCGACGTCGAAGGTCCGGTCGGGATGCGCCTTCGAGAACAGGTCGACGCCGGTGCCCGACGGCATCGCCGCGGTGATCGCCACCACCTTGTCGTCGGCGTCCGCCGCCTTGATCAGGCTCTCGCCGAACACCCGGGTGTAGGCCGGGGCGTTGGGCTTGGCCTTGGTCTGCTTGCCCGACACCACGTCGAACTTCACCACCGCGTGGCCGCGATCGGCCGCGGCCTCCGCGGGGGCGTAGCCCTTGCCCTTCTGGGTCACGACGTGGATCAGCACCGGGCCGTCGGGCGCGTCGCGCACGTTCTTGAGGACGGGCAGCAGGTGCTCGAGGTTGTGGCCGTCGATCGGGCCGACGTAGTGGAAGCCGAGCTCCTCGAACATCGTGCCGCCGCCGGCCAGGATGCCGCGGGCGTATTCCTCGGCGCGGGCCGCGGTGTCGTAGAGGGCCTTCGGCAGCAGGCGGCCGAACTGCTTGGCGGTGTCGCGAAGCGAGCGGTAGGTGTCGCCCGAGACGAGCCTGGCGAGGTAGGACGACATGGCGCCGACCGGGGGGGCGATCGACATGTCGTTGTCGTTGAGGATGACGATGAGGCGCG